>DATBJR010000001.1:0-2106 GCA_036556325.1 Candidatus Limnocylindria bacterium
GTATACGTGGCCGCCAGCCCCAGCACCTCGCCAGTCGACCGCATCTCCGGACCGAGCGTCGCCTCGACCCCCGGCAGGCGCCACAGCGAGCCCACCGGCGCCTTGACGGCGACCAGCCGCGCATCGGCCGCCAGGCCCGGCGCCAGGCCCACCTCTGCCAGAAAGGCGCCCAGCGCGCAGCGCACGGCATCGGCCACCACGTCGCGTCCGGTGGCCTTGGCCACGATGGGCACCGTGCGGCTGGCGCGCGGGTTGGCCTCGATGACCACCACCCGATCGCCGGCCACGATCATCTGCACGTTCAGGATGCCGCGCAGCTTGAGCGCCAGCGCAATGCGCCCGGCCGCCTCCGCCGCCGCTTCCTGCTGAGCCCGGCTCAGGGACTGCGGCGGCACGACCGCCACCGAGTCGCCGGAGTGGACGCCGGGCGGGTCCAGCTGCTCCAGGATTCCGGGCACGCACCAGTCAAGGCCGTCGCTGATGGCGTCCACGTCCAGCTCCACGCCATCGACCAGCTCGTCCACGCGCAGCGGCCAGCCTACGTCAGTGCGCAGCAATGCCTCCACGTCCGCGGCGGAGCGCAGCACGGCGATTCCCCGCCCGCCGATCACCCATGACGGCCGCACGATGACCGGCAGCCCAAGCTCCCCAAGGGCGGCCCACAGCCCGGCGGGATCCTGCGCCAGCTGCCCGCGCGGCCCGGACAAGCCCAGCTGGTCGAGCAGCTGGGCGAAGCGCTCGCGGTCCTCGGTGGTCTCGATGGCCTCGGCGGTCAGCCCGGCGATGGGCACATCGGCGTAGGCCAGGTCCTTGGCCAAATCGATGGCCGTCTGCCCGCCGAAGGTGAGCACCACGTGCGGCGGCTCGCCGGTGAGGGCGCGCTCGTGGTCGATGACGTCCAGCACGCCCTCGGTGTCCAGCGGCTCGAAGTACAGCCGCGAGCAGGCGTCGTAGTCGGTCGACACCGTCTCCGGGTTGTTGTTGATGACCACCGCGTCCAGGCCCATGTCGCGGATCGCCCAGGCGGCACGTACCGAGCAGTAGTCGAACTCGATCCCCTGGCCGATACGGATCGGCCCGGAGCCCACAACGATCACGCTGCGCCGGTCGGTGGGCGGCGGCACCTCGCCGGTGGCGTAGGAGCTGTAGAAGTACGGCGTCTCGGCCGGAAACTCGCCGGCGCAGGTGTCCACGCGCCGATAGGCGGGCGCGATCCCGGCGCGTGCCCGCGCGCGACGCACGGCCACCGCCGGCACGCCGGACAGGATGCCGATGTCGGCGTCGCCGAAGCCAGTGCGCTTGGCTTCCAGCAGCGGGGCGCCGACCACCCCGCGCTCGGCCTGGACCAGCTCGGCCAGCCGCTCGGTGAACCAGGGGGCGATCCCGGTTGCGGCCGACAGGGCGGCGGCATCGGCCCAGCCATGCCGCAGGAGGCCGACCATGCGCCACAGCCGCGTGTCGGACGGCGCCAGGAAGGTCTCGAGGTCCTCCGGGTGCCGATGCGAGAGGCTCCAGGCCGGGTCCTCCCAGGACCAGCCGCGCCCGCGCGGCTCCAGGGAGCGGATGGCCTTCAGCAGCGCAGAACCGAACTCGCGGTCGATGGCCATCGCCTCGCCGGTGGCCTTCATCTGGACGCCCAGGCTGCGATCCGCGGTCGGGAACTTGTCGAACGGCCAACGCGGCAGCTTGACGACGACGTAGTCGACGGCCGGCTCGAAGGCGGCAGAGCCGATGCCGGTCGCCGGGTTGGGCAGCTCGTCCAGGCGCTTGCCCAGGCCGACCAGGGCGGCGACGCGTGCGATCGGGTAGCCGGTGGCCTTCGAGGCGAGCGCGCTGGAGCGGCTGACCCGAGGGTTGACCTCGATGACGCGGTAGTCGGAGCCGTCCGGCGCGACGGCCAGCTGCACGTTGCAGCCGCCCTCAAGCTTCAGGGCCCGAACGATCTTCAGGGCGCAGCGCCGCAGCCGCTGGACCAGTGGGTCCGGCAGAGTCTGGATGGGCGCCACCACGATCGAGTCGCCGGTGTGCACGCCCATCGGGTCGAGGTTCTCCATGCCGCAGATGGCGATGGTGGTATCGGCGCTGTCGCGAATGACCTCGAACTCG
>DATBJR010000002.1:0-2437 GCA_036556325.1 Candidatus Limnocylindria bacterium
GGCGATGCTGCTCGGCGGCGCGCTGACCGCCGCCCTGCTGGTGCCGGCGGTGACCGTTGGCCTGCCCGGGCTCGTCACGCCGCCGGCGCCGGGTGTCCCGTTCGCCATCCTGGCCGACATGGCGGACGCGGCCCGGCCGATCAGTGACTCGGTCCGTGCCGGTGGCGCGGCCCTGGCCGCCAGCGCCCTGCTGCTGCTGCTGGCATCGGCCGTGATGGGCAGAGCCGATCTGTGACGACGACCGCCGTGGGACCCACCGTCCGCATGCACCCGGCTGCCGCCTGGGCGGTGCTGGTGGTGGCGTCGCTGGGCGTGTTCTTGGGCGGCGCCGAGCTGATGGTGGTGGCCATCGCCCTGCCCTCGATCGTGGCCGACTTCGGTGGCTGGGCGGACCTGGCACGGGCCTCGTGGATCGTCAATGGCTACCTGCTGGCGTACCTGGTCGCCATGCCGCTGGCCGGGCGCGCCGCCGACCTGTGGGGCGCGCGGCGCCTCTACGTGGTCGCCCTCCTGCTGTTCTGCGCCGGCAGCCTGGGCGCCGGCCTCAGCCGCCTGGCGGGCGAGGAGACCGGACTGGCCTGGCTGATCGGCATGCGCGTGGTGCAGGGCTTCGGCGGCGGCGCGCTGGTGCCGCTGTCCATGGCGCTGGCCAGCCACCTCTTCGCGGGCCGCAGCCGGGCGGCGGCGCTGGGCGTCGAGGGCGCGGCCACCTTCGTCGGCATGGCGGTGGGTCCCGCCTACGGGGCCTGGGTGCTGCTCAACGTCAGCGTGCCGCTGCCCGGTGTCGACCTGGCTGCCTGGCAGTGGATCTTCTTCCTAAACGTGCCCGCCGGCGTGATCACGCTGCTGCTCATCTACGTGGTGGCCGGCGGGGTGGAGACGCCGCGCGGCCACGGCGGCCTGGACCTGCTGGGGGCGCTGCTGATCAGCGTGACGCTGCTGTGCGGGGTCGGCGCGCTGACCTTGGCCGGCGAACGGGGCTGGACCGACCCGCTCATCCTGGCCGGCTTCGTGACGTCCGCCGCCGCCCTTGCCGGATTCGTGATGCTGGAGCTGCGCCTGCAGGCCCCGCTCATCGACCCGCGGCTCTTCGCCGACCGCCCGTTCAGCGCCGCCAATGCGGTCAGCCTGCTCACCGGCTACACGCTGGCGACCGCGATCATCGGCGGGCCGGTGTTCGTCAACCGGGTGCTCAACGCCGGAGCCGATGCCTCCGCCCTGGCCCTCACCGCATTGACCGCCGCGATCGCCGGTGGGGCGGTGGTCGGTGGGCTGGTCAGCGCCCTGGCCGGCGAGCGCGTGACCGCGCTGCTCGGCGTGGCCGTGAGCGCCATCGGCCTGTGGCTGGCGACGTCCTGGGGGACCGCGACCCCGCTGACCACGCTGATGCGCGACCTGGCCATCTTCGGCGCCGGCTTTGGGCTGACCGTCTCGCCGCGGGCGACCGCCGCCGTCGAGTCGGCCGGGGCATCGGCCTATGGCGTGGCCAGCGCCATGCTGCAGATCACGCGCACGCTGGGCATGAGCGTGGGCCTGGCGCTGCTGACCTCCATCGGCCAGAACCGGATCAACGACCTGACTGCCCTGATCAACGACCCGCCGCGGCGCGACGCGCTGGTGACCTCGCTCGGCCACCCGGAATTCGTGGGCATGGACCCGCGCGAAAGCCTGCAGCTGGTGAACCTGCTCGAGACCTGGTCGCGCGGGGAGGCAGCCGACGTGCTGCGGCTGGTGCTGGCCATCGCCCTGGGCGTCGCCCTGGTGACGCTGGTGCCGGCCGCGCTGGTGGGGGGTCGACGACGAGAGCGGGGCTAGAGGGGGTCGGCCACTACCACCAGCTCGCCCCAGTTGCGGTTGTAGCCCTGGCTGGTCTGCAGCGTGAGGCGCTCGTGATCGGTCGGCCGCGTCCAGGCCACGCCCTCGGAGCAGTCGTGGGCGATCTGCAGCGCCAGCGGCAACGTCACGCCCAGACGGTCGGGGTTCAGCTCCGGGTTCGGCGGATTGGCGTCGGGGCAGGCGACGTTGGGGTGGATCTCGGTCACGACGTAGCGCAGCACCGCGCCATCGGACATCAGGATCTTGATCCGCGCCCCGAGCTGAACGTTCCACAACGGCTTGAACAGCGAGTTCAGGGCGTGGGCGAACAGGTACGCGTTCGTGCCGCGGCCGGGCTGCGACGACTCGCGCAGGATGAAGGCGCTGCTGTCCTCGGGGAACGAGTCACAGGCCGCGTTCGTGCACTTGTGGACCGGGATGTTGATGCCCACTGACTCGATCTGGATCTGCACCGCCACCCAGTCCCTGGGAATCGGCGTCGGCTCGGCGGTGGGCTTCGCCGTCTGGCCGGGGCTCTCCGCCACCGAGGCCGACGGCGTGACGACCGCCAGCGGCGTGTCGGTCGGGTCAGGGATGGGCGGCAGGCTGGAGGCCGGCGGCC
>DATBJR010000003.1:0-3291 GCA_036556325.1 Candidatus Limnocylindria bacterium
GCTGGAGGTCACCTCCAGCCGCGGCGTGGTCGAGGTCAGCGAGGTTACGCGCGGTGGCACCCCGGTGCGCACCGGTCGGTTCATGGCCAGCCGACTCATCGCCCTGGTGGAGCACCCCGCGCACGAGGGACGCGAGTCGAAGGTCGACGTCGAGACTCGCCGCCGGCTGACCAGCGGCGCGGAGTAGCTGGCGGCCCTAGCCGTTGCGCAGGCTCGAGGTGTCCACCACCTCGAACAGGCGGCCGCGCAGCGACTTGATCTCGTTCAGCTCGTCGTCGTTCCACCGCACGTCCGACACGCCGCTGAAGTACCAGGCCGAGCCGTTGTCGGCCAGGATCATCCCGTAGCGCTTCATGGCGCGCAGGATGACCTGCACACGCGGGCTGTAGCCGGAGATGTCGACCCAGCGCTTCAGACGAACGCGCGTGCCCATCGGTGGCAGCTTGGAGGATGAGCTCGCGCCGGCCTGGTGGCGCGCCGGGTAGATGAACCAGGTCCGCGTCCGCGGCGCGGTGAAGCGAATGGCGTGGTGGATCGCGCCCGAGGCGACCTCGTCGTAGCGCACCAGCCCCGGCAGGATCGGCAGGCCGGCGGCATCGGCGCTGGTCCAGCCTCGCGGTCGGAGCGCGTTCGAGGTGAGATCCCAGGTTGCTCCGGATCCGGCTCGCCAGCCGCTGGACGTCGTGCGGGCAGCAAACAGCTCGTAGAGGCGGCAGCCCTCGGTGTCCCACATCAGCAGGTGGCGGTCGCTCCCCTGCTCGATCTTCGGTGAGGCGGGAATCGGGTAGCCGACGTGGTCCGACTCGTCGTCGTAGTCGAAGCGCACCGAGCGTCGGGGCGTCGAGGAATCGACCACGTTGTACGGCATTCCGTAGCCCAGGTACTCGCCGAAATCGGGGTGCAGCGGCGACCTCCAGCCGACGCTGCGAATCAGCGTCGTCGAGTTGGCAGCCACGGGCAGGTCATCGATCCGCTTGTTCCAGACGTTGGTCGACGGGAAAAGCGGACAGTTCGACTCGGGCGGCGCGGCGGCCACCGGACCCTGGAAGGCGCCCAGGCACAGGATGACGGCCAGCGCGACGCTTGACGCTCGTTTCACGGCGCGATTGAAGCCGCCCGGACCGCCGTCCGATACCACCCGATCGGCGGGTCGCGGATGGGCCGATCGGCGCGGAGCCGGCGAGGGCTGGTCCGCCGAGCCTGCAGGCGCTACCCTGCCTGTGGGTCGCGAACGAGAGCGCGACACCGAACGGAGGACGGCATGAGCTTCGACCTGTCAGCGATCAACTGGCTGCCGGTGATCGTCGGCGCCATCATCTGGTTCGCGCTCGGCGCGCTGTGGTACTCGCCGGTGCTGTTCGCGCGGCCGTGGCAGCGCTCCATCGGCTGGGATCCGGAGCGGACTCCGCCTCAGCAGCAGGTGACGACCTACCTGGTGCCGTTCATCGGCTACCTGGTGATGGCCATCGGCACCGCCATGCTTGCGAAGGCCACCGGGACGGACACCCTCGCCGAGGGCGTGGTGCTGGGCCTGGTGCTGGGCATCGGTTTCGCCGGTGCGCACACCCTGGTGGACGCGAACTTCGACCCGAACAAGCCGCAGCCCTGGACCTGGTTCGCGATCACCGCGGTGTACAACGCCATCGGCCTCCTGATCGTGGCGGTGCTGATCGCCATCTGGCGCTAGCTCCCCCGCGATTCGGCACGGCTCAGCGCGGCTGGAGGTAGGCCGCCCCGCGAAGGTCGAGCCGCGCGCCGCCCGGCAGCCGCACCCAGCGCAGCACCACCTGGCTGCAGATCACGCAGCGCAGCACCACGCCCGGCCCGTGGGTCCAGGCCCGCAGCGAGCCCAGGGCGTCATGGTTGCCGCAGTGCGCGCAACGCGCCATGAAGGCAGTGACCTCCATGCCCATCAGCTCGCGCAGCTCGCCGGCCACCGCGTTGGCGTCGAGGACGAGCGGCTCGTCCATGGCAATGCGCCTCATGACGACGGCCCGAAGCGCTCGGTCCGGACCCTGCCCGGCGCCAGGCCCACATCGGTGAGGGCCGCCGCCGCGTGTTCGACCAGCAGCGTCGGTCCGCAGATGTAGGCCAGAGGAGCGGCGCCAATCCCTCCGATGCGGTCGGCGACCTCGGTGAGCATGGCGGCGTCGATGCGTCGCGTGTAGCCGTCCCAGCCGGGCGGCTGGCCGCGCGTCAGGGTATGCGCCACGATTGGCCCATTCGGCTCGGCGGCAAGGTCGCGCAGCTCGTCCAGGTAGATGATGTCCTCGATCCGCCGCGACGAATAGAGCAATGCCGTTGGCGTCGTGTCGCCTGCAGCCTGGCGTGCGCGGAGCATGGCCATCAGCGGCACGACCCCCGAGCCGCCACCGACCAGTAGCAGCGGGCCACCGAGGCCCGGCTCCCAGACGAAGTAGCCGCCGATCGGTCCGCGCAGCTCCACCAGGTCACCCTCGACCACCACGTCGTGGAAGTAGGGCGACACCTCGCCATCGGCGATCCGCTCGATGGCCAGCTCCACCTCGCCGACCCGATCCGCGGCGGACGCGATGCTGTAACTGCGCTGCGCCTGGTAGCCGCCCGGCGCGGTGAGCCGCACGTCGTAATGCTGGCCGGCGCGATGCGGCTGCCAGTCCGGCAGCGCCAGCGTGAAGCTCGAAACGCGATCGGTCTGGCGGCGGATGGCGGTGACGGTGCCGATCTGCCAGCGAAGCGGCTCGACCACGCCTGCGAGGGTCCGCTCAGTCGCCGCTGTAGCGCTCTTCGCGCCATGGGTCGCCCCGGTTGTGGTAGCCCAGCGACTCCCAGAAGCCGGGCTCGTCATCGGCCAGCAGGCGCAGGCCGCGGAGCCACTTGGCGCTTTTCCAGAAGTAGAGGTGCGGCACTACCAGCCGCGCCGGGCCGCCGTGCGCCGGCTCGAGCGGCTGGCCGTCGTGGTCCCAGGCCACGAAGGCCTGGCCGTTGAGCACGTCGGTCAGCGGCAGGTTGGTGGTGTAGCCGCCGTACGAGTGCGCGACCACGTAGCGGGCGGCGGGATCCAGCTCCACCTGCTCGAGCAGGGTGTCGACGCTGACGCCGGTCCAGCGCGTGTCGAGCTTGGTCCACTTGGTGACGCAGCTGATGTCGACCGTGAAATCGCGGGTGCCCAGCGCGTGGATCTCGTCCCAGCTCCAGCTCACCGGCTGGCGGACGAGGCCGTCGATGGTGAACTGCCAGTCCGCCAGGTCGATGCGCGGCGTGGGCCCGGCCGACAGCACCGGGAAGTCGCGCGTGACGTACTGCCCAGGC
>DATBJR010000004.1:0-9720 GCA_036556325.1 Candidatus Limnocylindria bacterium
TCGACGCAACCCAGCCCAGGACGATGACCGCCACGAACAGCACCACGGCCACGATTCCCGCCAGCCAGCCGGAGTCGCGCACCCGCGCCGGCCGCGCAGGAGCATCGCCCCGTCGCGGCCAGGATTCGGCCGGTCGCACCCTGCCGGCCCCCGGCGTGGGAGCGGGACGCGCCGCCTCCCAGGCCGCCCACTCGGCGGGATCGGCGCGGCGAGATGACGGCGCCTGGTGGGCGGGTCGGGTCCAGTGGGCGCCACCGGGCATCCGCACCGGGTGGCCGGCATCCCAGGCGCGCCGCCGGGCGGCGTCGGAGAGGATATGCCAGGAGCGGTTCAGCTCCTGCATGCGGCGGGCGGCGTCGGGTTCGGCATCCGGCCCCCGGAGGTCCGGGTGGGAGCGCTTCGCCTGCGCGCGGTAGGCGCGCGCCACCTCCGCCTGTGTCGCGTCGCGAGGGACGCCGAGCACGCGATACGGATCGAAACGCTCGGGGGCGGCCATGTCCGCCGCAGGGTACCGCTAGTCTTGGCCCCATGACCGCGACCGGCCAGGCGCCCGAGCCAGCCATCGAGATCCGCGAGAACGCCGAGGAGGAGCGCTACGACCTCCTCGTCGACGGGAAGCTGGCCGGCATGGCGGAGTACCGCGATCGCGAGGGACGGCGCATCTTCTTCCACACCGAGGTCGACGAGGCCTACGCCGGACGCGGCCTCGGCAACCGCCTCGCCAGGGCGGTCCTCGACGATTCGCTCGCGCGTGGCCTGCACGTCGTCCCGCGCTGCCCGTTCATCCGGGCCTGGCTGGAACGCCATCCGGACTACGCCGCGCGGCTGGTAGGCTAGCCGCGCGATCGGTCCTGCACCACCAATCGCGGGGCCGACGGAGGTGGAAGGAGGTCTCGCTTGGACTGGATCATCATCATCATCCTGGTGGTGCTGCTCCTCGCCGCGCTCGGCCCACGCGCCGGGTGGTACGGGACAGCCGGCGGCCTGTACGACATCGTGGCGCTCATCCTGCTGATCGTGCTCGTCTTCTGGCTGCTCGAGGTGCTCGGCGTCGTCAACGTCTTCGCCTGACGCGCGCAGGGCGCAACACAACCGAAGGGTCGATCTGAGGATCGGCCCTTCACCTCGTGGCCCGCTGTGGCAGGTCATCCCCGGCTCGGGGCCGGGGTTTCGGGCCGGCGGCCGCCATGCCGAGACCCATTCGGGTCAGGTACTTTCGAGGGGATACCGCACCCCACCCCTCCGCGGCACACTGCCCTCGCTGTGTCCGACCGCGACGCCTACCACGTCCTTCACGTCCAGGCCGATGCGCACCCGCTGGTCATCCAGGCGGCGTATCGCACGCTGGCCGCGCTCTACCACCCGGATCGGAGCGACTCGGCGCTCGCTTCTTCCCAGCGGATGGCCGAGCTGAACGACGCATATGCCAAGCTCCGCAGTCCGGAGGCGCGGAAGGCCTACGACGCGCAGCTGCGGCAGGCGGCGCGTGAATCGGTGGTGGTCATGCCCGTCCGCGCCCGCACCCAGGCGGCCCGCGCCGCGGCCGACGGCGCCGAGGCGACACGCACCGGAAAGCCCGCGGCCGCCACCGTCGACTTCGGCCGTTACCAGGGCTGGACGATCCGCGCCATCGCCCGCCAGGACCCCGACTACCTGCGCTGGCTGAGCCGCCACTCGGCCGGCATGCGCTTCCGTGCCGAGATCGCGTCCGCCCTGGCCGATGCGCCCACCGGCCCCACCGTCTCCGAGAAGGTCTTCGGACGCCGATGAGCCCGATGGAGCAGCAGCTGCTCGCCCAGGCGCTGAGCATGGCGGGGCTTGCCCTCGGCACGCTCGGCTACGCGCTGATCCTCCGCCGACGACGCGACCAGCGCCGGGAGGCCGCGCAGTCCGCGACCACCGGCCTCCGGGGCCTCGTACGCGTCATGTTCGACGGGTACGTGCCCGAGTAGGCCGCGCCAATCTCGCGAATTCCGTCAGCAGGTGGCCCTGGCGATCAAGATATTGGTCGCTGCCCCGTGGGATCGGCTGCTTCGACGCCAACATGACCACCCGCTGGCTGAATCGGCCAGGATCCGGCTGCTGATCAGACAGATCCGTTTCCGGCCGCGCCCGCCTCAGCGCCAACCGAGCACCGACATCACGGCGCGTACCATGTGCGGCATGCGGTCGTCACGGAGGCTTCCGTTCCTGCCTGGCTGGCGCCACCTGCGATTCGTGGTGCTCGCCATGGCCGTGCTCGTGCCGGCCCACGACCTCGTCTTCCTGGCGGCCTTCGGCGGGCACGTCCATGCGCACACGCTGGAGGCCACCGGCCACGGCGCGTACTGGCTCGCGATCTGGATCGCCACGGCGCTGGCGGTTGCCGCCACGGCCGTCGTCGTGCTTCACCGTTCGCAGCGCCTCCGTCGCGAGCTCGGCCGGCTGGGCGGTATCCACGTTCCCGCTTCCCGACCGGCGCGCCTTGCGGCATCCGTCGCGCGGCTGGGGGTCGCGCTGTTCGCGACCTCGATCGTGGCCTTCGTCATCCAGGAGAACCTCGAGCACTACGGCCTCCACGCGCACGTGCCGGGCCTCGACGTCCTGTTCGTCGGCGAGTACCAATGGACGATCCCGGTGTTCGCCAGCCTGGCGCTCGCCGCGGCCGTCGCCGGCAGCTTCACCGTGGAGCGGCTGGCGGCGCTGGTTCGCGCCGTCCAGGCGGCCGCACGCCTGGCCCGTCCGACGCGTCGCACGCCCCGTCCACCGCTGCGCGCCGATCGGCCGAACAGGGCGCGCGGGGCCATCCCCCACCTGGGTCGAGCACCTCCCCTGCGGTTTTCGTAACCCGCTCCGTCTGAGGGACGGAGGACCAGTACGCAAACACCGCAGGAGAGATCACGATGTTCACGCACCTCCGCGCGCCTGGCGCGCGCCCGGTCGGCGCTGCCGCCCACACCGTGGCAGGCGGACGCAGCCGGCCACGGTTTGCCGCCGCCATCGGGCTGGCTGTCTTGGCCACGCTGGCGTTGGCCCTTCCCGTCGCCGCCCACGAGCAGCGGACGGTCGAGGGCTACGACTTCGTCGTGGGCTTCATCGGCGAGCCCGTCTTCGTCGGACAGAAGAGCGGCCTCGAGTTCTCCGTGACGCAGAACGGCGAGCCCGTGGAGGGCCTGGAGGAAACGCTGCAGGCCGAGGTCACGAAGGGCGACGCGACGCGGGATCTGCCGCTCGGCCCGCGCTTCGGGCAGCCGGGCTGGTACCAGTCGTACTTCTTCCCCACCGAGGAGGGCGCCTACACCTTCCGCATCTTCGGGACGATCGACGGTAGCGAGATCGACGAGTCGTTCACGTCCGGGCCCGAGACCTTCAGCGAGGTCGAGGCCGCCACCAGCGGACAGTTCCCGGTGCAGTTCCCGGCCACCGCCGATCTCGTGAGCCAGGCGCAACGCGGCTCGGATGCCGCCGGCCTGGTTCCCGTGGCGCTGGGGCTGGGCGGCGCCGGCCTGCTGGCGGGGCTGCTGGCCCTGGCGATGGCGCTCGGTGCGCGACGTCGCGCCTGACAGGTTGATGAACCGCCAGTGGCGGTCGGCAGCCCTGGCCGGGCTGGTGGGCCTCTGGCTCGCCGGCCCGGCCGCTGCCCCTGCTGCCGCGCACGCCCAGCTCATCAGCTCCACGCCGGGGGCGGGCGAGCTGCTCGCCGAATCGCCCGCGGAGCTGAGGCTCGCGTTCAGCGAGCCGCTCGACCCGTCCTTCCTGGACGTCGACCTGCTCGACCAGGACGGTGGCACGCTGGCGCCCGATATCGGGCGCGTCGATCCGGCCGACGACCACGCCCTCGTGGCCCCGATGCCCCCGCTCGCCGACGGCCTCTACACGGTGAACTGGCGCGTGCTGTCGGCCGCCGACGGGCACGTCACCCAGGGCTTCTTCACCTTCGGCGTCGGTGACGTGGAGGTGCCGGGCACGAGCGGCGGCGGTGGTGGGGCCGGGGACCTCCACGCGGGGCAGTCCCCGCTCGTCGCGGTGCTCGACGCTGCCAGTCGCGCGGCCAACTACGGTGGGACGCTGCTCGCCTTCGGACTGCCGCTCATCGCCTGGCTGGTGATTGCCCCCGCCACGGGGCGCATTCCGTCGCGGATCCTGGGTTTCGCCGCCGGGGCGCTGGGGCTCGCGGCAGTCGGCACCATCGGCCAGCTGGCCGTGGGCGTGAGCACGCTGGACCTCGGTGCCGCCGGGCTGCTGACGTACGCCATCGACAGCCGCAGCGGTCTCCTGCTCAGCGCCCGCCTCGTGGTCGCCCTGGTGGGTGCCGGCTTGGTGCTGCTGCTCGCCAGCCGCCGAGGCCCGCGCTCCGCGGCGATCGCCGGGGGCGCGGCCGGCGCCGTCGGCATCGGTCTCGTGGCGCTCGGAGGGCACGCCGCCGCCACGACGGGAGCCGGACCCGTCGTGGCCGATGCAGCGCACCTGGGTGCGGCCGGCACCTGGATGAGCGGCTTGGCCGGGCTGGTGGCCCTGGCCTCCGGCTGGCTCGGCCGCCTGCCGAACGACGCGATGCGATCCGCCGTCCCGCGCTTCTCGGCGCTGGCGCTCGTCTCCATCGGGCTGGTGGCCCTGACGGGCCTGTACGCGAGCTGGCTCCAGGTGGGCGACCCGCGCCAGCTCGGCACCCCCTACGGCTGGGCGCTGATCGGGAAGGTGGCCGTCGTGCTGACCGCCCTGTCGATCGGCGCAGTCAATTACGTCGACGGCGGGCGCAACCTGCGCCTCGGCGGCGGCCTCCGGCGGCGCGTGGCCGTGGAGCTGGGCCTGGCCGCGGTCGTCATCGTGGTGACCGCCAACCTGACGAGCGGGATCCCGCCCGCGCAGGTGCCAACCGTCCGGGTGCCCATCGCGAGCGGCGAGCCCGGCTTCGAGCTCGCCTTCCAGCCGGGGCGTCCGGGTCCGAACCGGGCGGTCGTCATGGCGCCGCCGCCGGGCCTGCACCTGGGGACGGTGGAGCTTCAGCTCGAGCGCCTGGACACCGCCGCGGGGTCGAACCGCATCCCCCTGCGCCAGGACCCGTCAGCCCCCCACGGCTATGGCTTCCTGGCCGATGGCGTCCTCCTGCCCGATGGAAGCCGATGGACCGCCAGCGCCGTCGTGCGGGACACCGACGGCGTGGAGGTCAGCCGCACGCGGTTCACGTTCGCGCTCGGGACCGATGCCATCCAGGTCGACCGCGGCCTCGTTCTGGGCCCGGGGCTGGTATTGGGCGCGCTCCTGGGCCTTGCCGGGGTCTCCGCGATCGGCTACTGGCTGGGCGGAGGCACGCTGCCCCGGGCCGACCGCGACCTCGGCCGGCGTGCCCTGGCGGTGGGTGGCGCGGTGGCCATCACGGTCGGCGTCGCGGTGATCGCCGTCGCGCCCGGCTGAGAGTTTCCTAGTAGGGGTTCGGAGGTGGGTACCCCGCTCCGTTGAAGTAACGCCCGACCCGATTCCGGACGTTGGAGATCACCCGCCGGTCGACGGCGTCGCGCCTCGGGCTCGTGGCACCTGCACCGTGGAGCACCGCAGCCCGGGCCGCGTATGCCGAGACGCGGGGAACCGAGAGGCCGCCGCATTTCGGCCGCGCTGCGAAGATCCGGGCTACACCGCCACGCCGGAATCGGAAGCCATCGGTCACGTTGCCACGCTGGTAGATGGAGCGGGTGAACAGCCTGGGTGCGGTCGAGCCCGCCTCCGAGTGCCAGATCGAGAGGCGCTCCGTGCGCGGCCCGCGACGGAACCAGTTGCCCACCAGGTTGAGCGACCTCGGGTTACCGGTGGCCGGCTTGCGGCCCCAGTTGTAGATGACGTTGTTCACGAGGTCGACGCAGGATGCGCCCTGGATGCGCGGCATCCGCTGGTCGGACGTGGTGAACAGGTTGCGCCAGAACGTCAGGTAGCGCGGCGCCGGCGTGCCCGAGTTCATCGACGTGACATTGACCGCCATCGAATGGCCGTCGTGGCCGCGCGTCCCCTCGGGGTGCGCCGACAGGTAGAGGCCCTCGCCCATGATGGAGTTCTGGATCGTCACGCGGCTCACGTCGCCAAGGATGGCCAGCCCGCCGATGTCGGGACCCCAGAGCATCGTGACGTGATCGACGACGATGTTGTAGACCCTCCGCTGGTTCCCGTTGATCGTCAGCGCATCCGTCTCGCCGGGGTTCTCGCCGCGGTCACCGGGCCGCAGGCGCAGGTGTCGCATGATGACGTCGTGCGTCTGGATGACCACCGCGTCGCCACGAACCGTGATGCCGCGCGAACCGGCGCTGCTGCCGCTGACCGTGAGATACGGATGGTTGATCTTGATCGGTGACCTCAGACGGATCGTGCCGCTCACCCGGAAGCGGACCACCCGGCGTCCCCGTCCTTCCAGCGCCGCGCGCAGCGAGCCGCGACCGGAGTCGCGAAGGTTCCTGACGTACCGGACCGGCCCGCCCTGGCCACCTTTGGTACGCCGCCCATAGCCGACGACGCCGCGCACCGCGGCCTGCGCCGTCTCCGCGCTGGAAACGGGCATCGCTGCGGCACGGGTGGTGAAGCGCGACGCGCCACCGTCCGTGCCGGGGGCCGTGCTGGGAGGGAGAAGGACGCTGCCGGCGACGAGCGTGGCAGCCGCGAGGAAACGCATCAATAGGCTCATGGGCTCCGATCTCGGTGGGGTCTGCAGTGGATGCTCAGGTGGGGGCAGCAGACCGCTCGGGCGCCGCGATAGCCGCCGAAGTTCCCCAAGACCCTAGCCGATACTGGTGCGAGGCGTCCACGCTCAACGGCATGCAATCGAGCTCAGCGGTGCGCCGACGCAACGCGATGTGGCCGGCTTGCCCACCAGCTTTCCGCAAGTCAGAAAGGGTCCGTCCAGCACTGGGCATAGGACGCAGGCACGGGCACGCTGAATCTTGGCTCTCTAGATGCAGCAAGGGGCGATGTACCAGCTATGACCACGCATGAAATCTCCAACGAGACGCGGTCCCGCCGCGCTCTGCTCGGCGGCCTACTCGGCGGCCTGGGTGCATGGGCAGCCGCTGCGGTCGGGCGCGTTGATCCGACGGCTGCAGCGGCCGGGGATCCCATCCGGATGGGTCGTCTCAACAAGGCGTCGAGCACCGCCACCACGCTCCAGACCAAGACCAGCGGCGCCGCCTATCAGGTCACCCAGATCGGTGGCGGAGCCGCCGTGAAGGGTGTCGCTACGAGTGGGCGCGCCGTGATGGGAGTCGCTGGCACGAACGGCACTGGAGTGTGGGGTTCCAGCCCCAACCACTTCGGGGTGCACGGGGTCAGCGATGCCGCCATCGGCGTGTATGGCGAATCCGCCGAGGGCTGGGCCGTGCAGGGTTGGTCGTACGCCGGCATGGCGGTTTATGGAGAGTCATCCACCGGCATCGGCGTCTATGGCTATTCCACGACGAACTATGCGGGAAAGTTTCAGGGCCGAACTTACACGGCGCTATACCAGGACATGAACGAGATGGCGACCCCCGCTGCCCCGCCGGCGAACATGGCGCGCACCTTCGTGCGGGACAACGGCTCAGGCAAGACGCAGCTGTGCGTCCGCTTCCCCACCGGCGACGTGCAGGTCATCGCCACCGAGCCGTGAGAGGGGCCCCGGTCGCCCTCCACCGCGCGTCCTCGCGGAGTGCCCCATTGGCGACGTTCGGCAGGCCCGAAGGCGTCCGCACGGCACTGACCGCTCGCGGCTGCTCGCTGGACCCTCCCAGCAAGGGGTAAGCGGACCTGCACCGAAGCTCGCCCGTCAGCCTTTGGCGGCGATCATCGCTCGGGGGTTCTTCCCAAGGAGGTTCTGGATGTCGCACGTGCTGGTTGGCGGGTTCCTCGTCCTGCACGGATTGATCACCTCGTACATCGGGTTCGGTGCCGTCACCAGTCCGAACGCCGCGCCGTTGACTATGCCGGCGTGGATGGCGTGGTGGCCGGGGCCATTCGGTCGTTCATGGGCATTCGAGGCGCTCGGTCTGGGCGGTGGCGCTTCGGTCGCCGGTGGGTTCGTCTGGCTTGCGGCCGGCCTGGCGCTCCTTGGCGGTGGGCTGGGCTGGCTGGGCATCGGGCCACTCGAGGGGGCGCGGTATGCGCTGCTCGTCGCCGGAGCGGCACTGGGTCTGCTGGCACTGGCGCTGTATTTCCACCCGTTCTACTTGGCCGCGGTCCTCATCAACATCGCCATCGTCGGGCTGCTGTGGGGCCGGCTGGCAACCGCTTCATAGGGGCACGGTTACGGCCCCGGTCGTCTGCACCGTGGTCAGGCCCATCGGGAGACCGATTGAGGCTCGGCTATGATGTCGGCCACGCTCGGTCTGTGCGGGAGTAGCTCAGTTGGCAGAGCGTCAGCCTTCCAAGCTGAATGTCGCGGGTTCGATCCCCGTCTCCCGCTCCACCCACCCCATCCGCCCGGAACGCCCGGACGATGTCGCTGAGGCCGATGCCATCCGCCGCGTCCACGACGCCGCCTTCGACGGCCCGATCGAGGGGCGCATCGTCGACGACCTGCGCGACACCGACGCCTGGCTGCCATGGGGCTCGCTCGTGGCGGAGGATGGCGAGGGCCGCATAGTGGGGCACCTGCTCATGAGCCGCGCCCGGTTGGAGGCGGAGGGCAGTAGGGAGGATCGGGCCATCCTGGTCATCGGTCCGGTGGGCGTGCTGCCGGAGGTGCAGGGCCGGGGCATCGGTGCGGCGCTCATGCAGGCCGCCATCGCGGCCGCGACCGAGCACGGGGAGGCGCTCATCTGCCTGCTCGGGCATGCCGACTACTACTCGCGGTTTGGCTTCGAGCCGGCGCGCGCGGCTGGCATCGAGGCACCCCGGCCCTGGCCCGATGCGCACTGGCTGGCCCTGCGGCTGCCCGCGTGGCAGCCCGGCCCGCGCGGGACGGTCAGGTACCCGCCCGCGTTCCCGATGGAGTAGCCGCGGCTACTTCTTCGGCTTCTTCTTCTTCGGCGGCTTCTTGGGGGTCTTGTCGACCACGGCTCGATACCTCCGCCGCCAGTCTAGGACGGCCTGCAAGGGCTCCGGGCTACGGCGAGATCACGCAACCAGCAGCTGCGCTCCGGCGGCGACGGCCGCACTGCTCAGCTGCTCGTCGAGCGTTGCCAGCGGCACGCCACGACGCAAGGCCAGGTCCACATACGAGGCGTCGTACGCGGAAATGGCGAGCGCTCGAGCCAGCTGCAGCACGTCGGCGAGGGCACGGGCGAGGGACAGCTCCTCGACCTGGATGGGAAGCGAGAGGAGGAGCTGCCGCGCTGCCGGCAGATCGCGTTCGTCGATGCGTCCCCTGCGCCCGGCGGAGCGGAGGCCGTTCGCGACTTCGAGCGGCCAGACGGCCGGCGCCAAGGCCTGTTCCTCTCCGATGCGCACCAGGAACGAGTCTGCTCGGGCGTCGGCTTCGTCCTCGAGGCACCACGTCAACGCCGTCGAGGCGTCCAGCACGAACGTCACCGGCGGCCGTCCTCGATCAGCTCGCGAGGGGTCACGCCGCCGAGCGACCTGCCACGTCGGAATCGCCGGAGCCCTTCGATTGCCTGTTCCACGGTGAGGGTCGCACCCGCCTCGCGAGGGGGCGCCAGGATCGCCACCGTTCGGCCGTGCTTGGTGATCGCATAGGTCTCGCCGCGCTCGACCTCGTCGAGCACGCGCGAGAGGTGTGTCTTCGCCTCGTAGGCGCCAAGCCGCTTCATCGGGCTCACCATAGCACAT
>DATBJR010000005.1:0-3671 GCA_036556325.1 Candidatus Limnocylindria bacterium
TGCTGCTCACCCTGTTCGTCCTGATCCCGTTCATGGCCTTCAACCTGGCAGGTGGCTCGCTGATCCCGCCTGTCTTCCAGATCTCGGTGCCGGAGGGCACGACCGGCTTGCTGTGGGTGGCGCTGGCATATCGGCCGATCCTGTTCGGCATGATCGCCGCCGGGCTTGGCCTGGTGACGCTGGTCTACCTCTACTTCGAGTACCTGCGCATCGCGCGCCGCGAGGCCGAGATGGCGGCCGCCACCAGCGCCGCCCTGCAGGCGCGCGGCTAGCGCCCTCCCATCTCCCGGCCGCTCCTCATCCACCTCGCCATCTGCGCCGCGGTCATCGGCGCTGTCGTGCTGCTGGTGGCGCTCGAGATGGCCAGCCCCTGCCCGCCGGGCGGCCCGTTGTCCTTCGGATCGTGCGCCAGCGTGCGTCCGCTGGCGATTGCCGTCCTCGCCATTGCCACCGCCGTGTACGTCGTGGGCCTGTCGGCGGTTCGCGCCTGGACCTCCGGGCTGCGGAGGCGTGGCGTCGCGGACGCCGGCGCCGCGCGGGACTGGTACGTCCTGGCGGCCGTCCTGGGCGTGCCCATCGCGCCCTTGCTCGCATTCACGCTGGTGTCTGCCCTCCGGTAGCATGACCGCATGACCTTCACGAGCGCGGATGCGCTGCTCGGCCGGCTGCAGGGCGTGGCGCGCATCAGCGGGGATCGGCTGCAGGTCGACGACGAACGTACCCTGCGCGGCGAGCTGATGGACGCCCTGGCCTTCGACGCGGTGTTCAACGCGGACGAACGCCTGCGCGACGCCTGCCGCTGGCTGATCTGGTCCGCCAGCCAGGCACTGGGCTGCGGCTCGTCCAGCATCCACGAGCTGTACCTCGCCCGCGGCCGCGGCGAGTTTCCATCCGACGAATTCACGGTACCGGCCATCAACGTCCGGGCCGCCGCCTACCTGACCGCGCGCCAGGCGATTGCCGCCGCGCTGGAGCGTGATGCGGGAGCGGTCGTGTTCGAGATCGCGAAGTCAGAGATGGCCTACACCGACCAGCGTCCCGCCGAGTACACCGCGGTCATCCTGGCTGCCGCCCTGCGCGAGGGCTGGCACGGTCCCGTCTTCCTGCAGGGCGATCACTTCCAGTTCAACGCCACCAAGTGGGCCGCCGATCCCGAGGCGGAGATGGCCGGCCTGAAGGACCTGACCCGCGAGGCCGTCGCGGCCGGCTTCCACAACATCGACATCGACAGCAGCACGCTGGTCGACCTCTCGCAGCCGACGGTCGCCCAGGAGCAGGCGGTCAACGCCGCCAACACCGTCGAGCTCACTGGCCTGATCCGCAAGCTGCAGCCAGATGGCGTGGTGATCAGCATCGGCGGCGAGATCGGCGAGGTTGGGAAGGCCAACTCCACCGAGGAGGAGCTGCGCGCCTACCTGGACGGCTACTTCGGCGCCCTGCATGGCAGCGGGACGCCCGGCCTCTCCAAGGTGAGCATCCAGACCGGCACCAGCCACGGTGGCGTGCCGCTGCCGGACGGCACGGTGGCGCAGGTCAAGATCGACTTCGACACGCTGCGGCGGCTGTCCGGCGTGGCCCGTGATGAGTACGGGCTGGCCGGCTGCGTCCAGCACGGCGCCAGCACCCTGCCCGACGAGGCCTTCCACCACTTCCCGGCCGCCACCGCGGCGGAGATCCACCTGGCCACCGGCTTCCAGAACATCCTCTATGACGAGCCGGGGCTGCCGACCGAGCTCCGTGCCGAGATGATGGCCTGGGCCCACGCCAGCTGCGCCGATGAGCGCAAGGACGGCGAGTCGGACACGCAGTTCCTGTACAAGACGCGCAAGAAGGCGCTTGGCCCGTTCAAGCGCCAGCTGTGGACGCTGCCTGCGGACGCGACGGAGCAGATCGGCGCCAACCTGCGCGCCAAGTTCGGGCTCCTGTTCGACAAGCTCCAGGTGGGCGGCACGCGCGAGCTGGTGGACCGCTACGTCACCCCGCCCGACCTGCCGCGCCCGCTGCCCGCCGCCCTCGGCGGCTCCGGTGGCGCCGCGGTGCTGGCCGGCGCTTCCGCCTTCGAGGACGACGGCTCCGGCGAATAGCCCTAGCCGATGCCCAGCAGCCGGCGCATCGGCGCCGAGTCGGCGATGGCAATCAGCCGATGGACCGCGCTCGGCGGCAGCTTGGCCAGCGTGGCCAGCGCCTTCGCCAGCTCGGGCGGCTCCAGCTCGTCGGCCAGGGCCCAGAGGCGCTCGACCGTCCGGCCATCCAGCTGGTCCAGCACCGCGAACATCCGCTCGATCGATCGCGGCTCGCCCTGCACCGCGATCTCCACGCCGCGGTCGAAACGGCGCACGAACTCGAGCAGCTGGCGCAGCCGCTCCTCGAGCTCAGCACCCGCCACGCCGGCGGCGTGCGCCTCCGCCACGCAGCGCTCGATGACGGGCAGCACCGGGTCCGTCTCCCGGCCGAGGCGGTTCTGCGCCACGCGACGGAACCACTCCCAGTGGTCACCCACCACTTCCCAGGCGGTGGCCGCCGGACCACGCTGGCCGGAGCGTCGCGGGTCCGCCGACCGCCGGATCAGGCCCCACTCCTCGCACTGCGCCAGCGCCAGGCTCGCGGCCCGATGGCTGAGGCCCAGCGCCCGGCGGACCTCCGGCTCGGTCAGCGGCCCGCCATGCGCCAGCAGATAGCCCTGCACGGTGGCAGTCGACGGCGCCACGCCCCAGGCGGCCCCGATTGCGCCCCAGGCGCGGGCGAACGAGCGCCGAATGGCTTCAACGTCGGGGCGGCCAGGTGAGCTCATAACTTGCGCTGCGACAGTAGCAGGTAGCGCGCGGGGCAAGCAAAAGGCCCCGGCATGGCCGGGGCCTGAGGCTGGGAGACGCTGGACCTAGTGCGCGCAGCCGCCGGCGCGGGCGGGGGAGCCATCGGTGTTGAACGAGGAACCGCAGGCGCAGCTGCTGACCGCGTTCGGGTTGTTGATCGCGAAGCCGGAGCCCATGAGCGAGTCGACATAGTCGATCTCGGCCCCGTCGACGTACTGGACGCTGAACGCGTCGATCACGATCCGCACGTCGCCATGCGCCTCGAGGCGGTCATCGTCGGCGATGCGCTCGTCGAAGGCCAGCCCGTAGCTGAACCCTGAGCAGCCGCCGCTCTTCACGAACAGCCGGAGCGCGGCGTCGCTCTTGCCTTCTCGGTTGCGGAGCTCGACCACCTTGGCGGCGGCGGCATCGGTCAGCGTGATGAGCTGTGCGTCACCGCCGGCCGGAACGCCCTGGGGCACCGGCTGCGGCGTCGTCTCGGGCATCGTCATGAGTTCTGAGTTCTCCCTGGCCGCCGCGAGCGGCCGTACGTGGCTGAGTCGCTTCGGAAAGTATAGCAAGCACGTTGCCTGCAACGGCAATGGCCCGATCGGCGAGGCCTCACGGGCCGCCACGAACAGCGACATTCCGTCGCTGACGGATGAGCATGCCAACTGCGCCAGCGCCCGCGACCGCGTAGGCGAGGGTGAAAATCCCCGGCACTGTGAAGAGTGAAATCCCACGCATTCCGGCCGAGCTGTGTCCTGGTACAAGCGGGCCTAGTGCGGGAATACATTCCCACGCCCATCTGCGTCGGAGCACAACCCCCACACTTGTGCGGAGGCGCGGCGGACCGACGCTGCACAAGCCCTGCTGGTG
>DATBJR010000006.1:0-2253 GCA_036556325.1 Candidatus Limnocylindria bacterium
GGAGCTCCGCGGTCGCAGCGTGATCATCGTCGATGACGGTGCCGCCACCGGCGCCACGATGCTGGCGGCGCTGGCGGCGCTCCGCCTCGAGAACCCGGGCGAGCTGATCGTGGCCTTGCCGGTCGCCCCGCCGGAGACCTGCGATCGGCTGCGGGCCGCCGCGGAGCGGGTCATCTGCCTCCAGACGCCGTCACTGTTCTTCGCGATAGGCACGTGGTACCGCAACTTCGACCAGGTGGCCGACTACGAGGTCGCCAACCTGCTCCGTGAAGCGGCCGACGGCGTCGCCGACACCGCTGCTCCCGAGCAGCTGGCCACCTCCTGACGCCCGGGTTTCTCGCCTCCCGTCAGGCGGCAGTCAACGACCCGAGGCGGCGGCGAAGGTGCTCGCCGGTCAACGTGCCCTGGGCCCGGGCCAGCTTCGTCGGCGGACCCTCGAAGATCACGCGCCCGCCGTCGTGGCCCGCTCCCGGTCCCAGATCGATCACCCAGTCGGCCCGCCCGATGACGTCCAGGTTGTGCTCGATCACGATCACGGACCGCCCGCCGTCCACCAGGCGATCGAGCAGCCGAATGAGGTTGTCGACATCCTGCATGTGCAGCCCGGTCGTGGGCTCGTCGAGCACGTAGACCTCGGTGGCGGCGGACATCTCGATGGCCAGCTTCAGCCGTTGGCGCTCGCCGCCGGACAGCGTGTCGAGCCCCTGGCCCAACGAGAGGTAGCCGAGGCCGACATCGGCCAGCCGTTCGAGCATGGCCTTCACCGGCTTTTCGATGAAGAAGTCGCGCGCCTCCTCCACCGGCATCGCCAGGACCTCGACGATGTTGCGATCCCGGAGCCGATGGTGGAGGACGTCATCGGTGTAGCGCCGGCCCTCGCAGACCTCACAGACGCTCACCACCTCAGCCATGAAGCCGAGGCTGGTGTACGTCTTGCCGAGCCCGTTGCAGTTCGGGCAGGCCCCCTCGGAGTTCGCGCTGAACAGGGCAGGCTTGACGCCGTTGGCCCTGGCGAACGCGGTTCGAATCGGGTCCAGGATGCCGGTGTAGGTGGCCGGGTTCGAGCGCCGTGAGCCGCGAATCGCCGACTGGTCGATGACCGTCACCGATGGATCCTCGCGCGGCAGGCAGCCGTGGATCAGCGAGCTCTTGCCCGAGCCGGCGACCCCGGTGACCGCCACCAGCACGCCCAGCGGCACGTCCACCGAAACGTCATCGAGGTTGTGCAGCCGCGCGTGGCGGATTGGGATTGCGCCGCGCGGCGAGCGGGGATCGGCCTTGAGGCCCTGGCGGACCTCGAGATGCCGGCCGGTGGCCGTGCCCGAAGCCAGCAGCCCATCCACCGAGCCCTCGAACACGACCGTCCCGCCATGGCTGCCGGCGCCGGGCCCCATGTCAACCACGTGGTCCGCGATCCGGATGACCTCGGGATCGTGCTCGACGACCAGGACCGTGTTGCCCTTGTCGCGCAGGCGCCGCAGCAGCGCGTTCATGCGCTCGACGTCATGGGCGTGGAGGCCGATGGTCGGCTCGTCGAAGACGTAGGTCACGTCCGTCAACGGCGAGCCGAGGTGGCGGATCATCCGTGTCCGCTGCGCCTCGCCGCCGGACAGCGTCCCCGACGGCCGATCCAGGCTGAGGTAGCCGAGGCCCATCTCCACGAACGCGTCCAGGTTCGCCGCCAGCGCCGCCAGCATCGGCGCAACCGAGGGCTGGCTGAGGCCGCGGATCCAGGTGGCGAGGTCGCTGATCTGCATGGCGCAGGCGTCCGCGATGCTCACCCCGTCGATCTTCGACGAGCGGGCTGCCTCGTTGAGGCGCGTGCCGCCGCAGTCCGGGCACTGGCTGAACGTCACCGCCCGCTCGACGAAGGCGCGGATGTGCGGCTGCAGCGCGTCAACGTCCTTGGAGAGCATCGACTTCTGGATCTTCGGCACCAGGCCCTCGTAGGTCAGGTTGATGCCGTTGATCCGGACCTTCACCGGCTCCTTGTGCAGGAAGTCGTGAAGCTCCGTCCTCGAATAGTCGCGGATCGGCTTGGCGGGATCGAGGAACCCCGACTCGCTGAACATCCGCGTCGCCCAGCCGTCGGCGGTGTAGCCAGGGACAGTGATGGCGCCCTCGTTGAGCGACTTCGTCTCGTCGTACAGCTGGCTGAGGTCGATGGCGCTCGCCGTGCCCATGCCCTCGCAGCGCGGGCACATGCCGCCGGCCACGCTGAAGCTGCGGCTCACGGTCTCACCCCCGCCGCGG
>DATBJR010000007.1:0-3501 GCA_036556325.1 Candidatus Limnocylindria bacterium
CCGATGATGCCCGGCCGCACGCCGGTGCCGTCCACGCCATCGCGGAACTCGGCCGCCAGCACATCCGCCAGGGCGTCGACCGAGCGGCGGTCGACGGCGGCCTCGGCCGGGTAGTAGGGCTCGCGGTACCAGCCGCAGCCCATCACCAGCTGAACACCGGTCCGGCCGGCCAGGCGGCGCAGCCGTTCGGGGTCGCGGCCGACGCCTGGAAGGGTGAGGTCGACCAGCGTGGAGCCACCGCGCCGCCGGAAGTCGCGCAGCTCGTCGGCCAGCGCGTCCTCGTCCGGAGTCAGCTCCCAGTAGTCGAAGCGCCCGGCGACGTGCCACAGGTAGATCCCCGTGTGCTCGTGCGGGAGGGTGAAGCCGATGCGCTCGGGGGGAATCGGTCCCGAGACCGACATGACGCGGGGAGCCATCGCGGTGCCTCCGGTGTTCGGTTGCGCCCCGGCCGACAAGAGCGAGCCACCGGAGCGTTCGGGCTGGTTGGACCCCGGCAGTGTGCCACGCTATGCTCCGGGCCCGTGCCGCGCCGCGGCGACCTCGGAGGATGGCCCCGTGCTCACGGCCCCCGACCAACGCCAGACTTCGCCCGCGTGACCGCAACCCCCGACCTGGCGGCGCCGGGCGTCTGGGAAGCGGCGCAGGCCGCGCTCGATCTCGCCGCCGGCCGCCTGGAGCTGGACGAGTCGATGCACCGGGTCCTGCGGGTCCCGAAGCGGGAGCTGACCATCAGCTTCCCGGTCCGGATGGACGATGGCCGGGTCGAGGTGTTCACCGGCTATCGCGTGCAGCACAACCTCAATCGCGGGCCGGCCACGGGCGGCGTGCGCTTCACCTCCGACCTGACGCTGGACATCGTGCGGGCCAACGCGATGCTCAACACCTGGAAGGCGGCGCTGGTCCAGATCCCGTACGGCGGATCCGCCGGTGGGGTGGTCGCCAACCCACGGCGTCTGTCCCTGGCCGAGCGCAAGGCGCTGACCCGCCGCTTCACGGCGGAGATCAGCATCGTCATCGGTCCGGACCGTGACATTCCAACGCCCGATGTGAACACCGGCTCGCAGACGATGGCGTGGGTGATGGACACCTTCAGCATGCACCAGGGCCACACGGTACCCGGCGTGGTGACCGGCAAGCCGCTGGCCATCGGTGGCACGCGCGGACGGCGGGAGGCCACCAGCCGCGGGGCGATGCGCTGCATCGCCGCTGCCGCCGAGCGCCGCGACGTGCCGCTGTCCGAGGCGCGGGTCGCCATCCAGGGCTTCGGCCGCGTCGGCACGGTGCTGGCCGAGCTGCTGGATGCGGCCGGGGCGCGGATCGTGGCCCTCGCCGACGACCGGCACGCGGTGGCCGACCCGGCGGGCATCAACGTCAGGCGGGCCGTCGCCTGGGTCCGGCGCCAGGACACCGTGCGCGGCATGCCGGATGTCCAGCCCATCGATCGCGCGACGATCTTCGGCACCGCCTGCGACATCCTGGTCACGGCCGGCATCCAGCACCAGATTGACGCTGCCGCCGCCCAGGAGATCAAGGCCTCCGTCCTGGTGGAGGCCAGCAACGCGCCCACCACCCCCGACGCCGATGCCGTCCTGCACGAGCGCGGCGTCCTGGTCGTCCCTGACATCCTGGCCACCGCCGGCGGCCTGGTGCTGGCCTACTTCGAATGGGTGCAGGACATGCAGGCGTTCTTCTGGTCGGACGAGCAGATCACCGCGGAGCTCGACCGGATCATGGATGGCGCGGTTGCCGACGTGACGGACATGAGCCGCGCACGGGGGGTGGACATGCGGGGCGCGGCGATGATGGTCGCCGTCGAACGCGTGGCCACCGCGACCACGCTCCGCGGACTGTACCCATAGGCAGCCGCCGCGCGGTTGCGGCGACATCGGCCTTGCCTCCATCATCGAGCCAATGACCGACCGCGAACGCTGGCAGGACCACCAGGACGCATGGCGCCGGGAGCGCCTCGATCCGGCGCTCGAACGCGCCCCGGAGCGCAAGGCGCGCTTCATCACCCAGTCCGGCGTCGAGATCGACCGCGTCTACACCCCGGCCGATCTGTACGACCCCGTCAACCACCCGGACCGCGGTCGGCCGCGCTATCGGCCTCAGCAGCACGGCCAGGCCGATGACGCGGCCTGGGACGAGATCGCGGACCTGGGCCTGCCGGGAGAACCGCCGTTCACGCGTGGCATCCACACCACCGGCCACCGCGGCCGGCTGTGGACGATGCGGATGTTCGCCGGCTTCGGCACCGCCGAGGACACGAACGACCGCTTCAAGAAGCTGATCGCGGCCGGCGGGACGGGCCTGTCCATCGCCTACGACATGCCGACCCTGTACGGCTACGACCACGACGAGCCGCAGGCCGAGGGCGAGTTCGGCACCTGCGGCGTGGCGGTCTCGAGCCTCGCCGACATGGAGATCCTGCTGGCTGACCTGCCGGTCGGGGAGATCAGCACCTCCATGACCATCAACTCCCCGGCGCCGATGATCTGGGCCATGTACATCACCGCGGCCGAGAAGATGGGCGTGCCGCGCGCGCAGCTGTCCGGCACGCTGCAAAACGACATCCTCAAGGAGTTCATCGCCCAGAAGGAGTACATCTTCCCGCCGGCGCCGTCCCTCAAGCTGGTCACCGACACGGTGGAATGGGGCACCCGTGAGCTTCCGCGCTGGAACACGATCTCGATCTCGGGCTACCACATCCGCGAAGCCGGCTCGACGGCGGTCCAGGAGCTGGCCTTCACCATCGCCGATGGGATTGCCTACGTGGAGGACGCGCTGGCCCGGGGGCTGCGCTTCGACGACTTCGCGCCGCGGCTGTCCTTCTTCTTCAACAGCCATAACGACTTCTTCGAGGAGATCGCCAAGTTCCGCGCCGCCCGGCGCATCTGGTACAAGCTGGCGACCGAGCGCTTCGGGGCCGAGAACGAGCGGTCCACCTGGATGCGCTTCCACACCCAGACCGCCGGCGTGTCGCTGACCGCGCAGCAGCCCGTCAACAACCTGACCCGCGTCGCCGTCCAGGCGCTGGCCGGCGTCCTCGGCGGCACGCAGTCGCTCCATACCGATGCGTACGACGAGGCATGGGCGGTGCCCTCGGAAGAGGCCGCCCTGCTCGCCCTGCGCCAGCAGCAGATCCTCGCCGAGGAGTCCGGCGTTGCGAACTCGGTCGACCCGTTGGGTGGGTCGTACTTCGTCGAGGCGCTCACCAACCAGACCGAGGCGGCGGCATGGGACTACATCCGGCGCATCGACGAGATGGGCGGCATGCTGCGGGCCGTGGAGGCCGGCTACCCGCAGGCCGAGGTGGCCGACGCGGCGTACGCCCAGTCCCGTGCCCTCGAGACCGGGGAGCACCAGATCGTGGGTGTCACGAAGTACGCCGATCCGGACGAGGAGCTCCGGATCCCGCTGCTCGAGATCACCGACGAGATGGAGCGCCGCCACCTCGACCGCCTGGCTCGGGTGCGCGCCGAGCGGGACGCCGACGCCCAC
>DATBJR010000008.1:0-1732 GCA_036556325.1 Candidatus Limnocylindria bacterium
CAACCACGCGGTCATCGAGATGGCCAGTGGCCGCGTCGACATTGGCGCGCACAACCACGAGGTCGCGGTGCTCAACGATCCGGCGCTGGCGGCAGCCGGCTATCGCGTCAGCCATCGCGATCTGAACGACGGCACGGTCGAGGGACTCGTGCACAAATCGGGACGCATTGCATCGGTCCAGTTCCACCCCGAGGGGGCGCCAGGGCCGATCGACGCCGACCGCGTCTTCGACATAGCGGTGGCGGGCATGGCGGGCGCGACCGCGTGACCGCCCCACGGCGCGTCCTGGTCATCGGCTCCGGGCCTATCGTCATCGGCCAGGCAGCCGAGTTCGACTACGCCGGCGTGCAGGCATGCCTGGCACTGCGCGGCGAGGGCGTGGACACCATCCTGGTGAACTCCAACCCGGCGACGGTCATGACCGATCCCGACGTTGGCGGAACGGTGCTTATCGGCCCGTTATCAGTCGCTTATCTGGAACAGGTCATCACGGAGCACCGGCCGGATGCGCTGCTGCCGACGCTCGGCGGCCAGACGGGCCTCAACCTGGCTGTGGCGCTCGAGGACGCCGGGGTCCTGGAACGCCACGGCATCCGGGTGCTGGGCACGCCGCTGGCTGCCGTGCGCGCGGCCGAGGACCGTGGCGGTTTCAGGGACCTGGTGACCGGCATCGGTGAGCCGGTGCCGGAAAGCGCCGTGGTCGAGAGCCTGGAGGACGGGCTGGCCTTCGTGCGGAACCTGAACGCACCGGTGGTCGTGCGGCCGGCCTTCACGCTGGGGGGTGGCGGCGGCGGCTTCGCCTTCGACGAGGCGGAGGCCCGGCAGCGGATCGCGCATGGACTGGCGGCCAGCCCGATCCACCAGGTGCTGGTCGAGCGCAGCCTGCTGGGCTGGTACGAGATCGAGTTCGAGGTCATTCGCGACAGCGCCGATACCACCATCGCCATCTGCGGCATGGAGAACCTCGACCCGATGGGCGTGCACACCGGCGACTCGATCGTGGTGGCGCCCATCCAGACGCTGCCCGACCCGCTCGTCCAGCGGCTGCGGCGCTGCGCGTTGAAGATCGTGCGCGCTCTCCGCCTGGAGGGCGGCTGCAACGTGCAGCTGGCCGTGGCGCCGGACGGCAGCGACTACCGCGTCATCGAGGTCAACCCGCGGGTCAGCCGCTCCAGCGCGCTGGCGTCGAAGGCCACCGGCTACCCGATCGCGCGGGTGGCGGCCCTGGTGGGGTTGGGCAAGCGGCTGGACGAGCTGCCGAACCCGGCGACCGGCATCGGCTCCGCCGCCTTCGAGCCGGCGGTCGACTACGTGGTCGTCAAGCTGCCGCGCTGGCCGTTCGACAAGTTCCCGACCGCCGATCGCAGCCTGGGGGTGCAGATGAAGGCCACCGGCGAGGCGATGGCCATCGACCGCGAGTTCGGCTCGGCGCTGCTGAAGGCCATCCGCTCCCTCGAGCCGCGCGGGCGCGGCTGGACCTGGCAGGACCCGGCCTGGAACCTCTCGCATCGGCGTCCGGAGGACCTCGAGACCTTCCTGGCGCCGTCCGACACCCGGCTGTGGCGCATGATCGGCCTCCTGCGCCATGGCTGGGGCGATGCCGCCGCCCTGTCGGCCGCAACCGGGATCGCCCCCTGGTTCACCGAGCGGCTGGCCGAGCTGGTCCAGGCCGAGCGCGGGGTGGTCGGCGCCCCGCTGCTGGAAGCCAAGCGCACTGGCTTCGGCGACGCCG
>DATBJR010000009.1:0-4911 GCA_036556325.1 Candidatus Limnocylindria bacterium
CCGCAGTCCGGCGTGCCGATGACGTAGCGGCAGGCGTTGCGGGCGTAGAAGACCTCGTCGAAGACGAAGCCGAGCGGGCGGTTGAGAGCCGGCAGGCGGATGGCGGCAGCCGCCACGCTGACCGCCAGGAGCGCTGCCCAGTCGAGTCGCGACCAGCCCCGGGGACGGTCGATTGCCTGTCTCCTCCGCTCCTACCCTGAGCGCATCCTAGCGTCGCGGGCAAGCGGCACGGTCAGTGGTGCGCGGCGAGCTCAGTCGAGCGTCCGGTGTGGGCGCGCAGCGTGATCACGCGCGAGCTCCTGTCGGCAGCTCAGCGAGCGCTGGTGGATGGGATCGCTGAACCACACCAGGAACCGATAGTCGTCGGAGATGCTCGCCAGCCTGACGCGCGCGTACTCGTTGTCGGGATGCAGCCACACGTCCCCGGGAGACAGCCCGTGACCCGGCACCAGCTGGAAGCCGAGCTGCTGGCCACCGCACCAGGCGACCACGCTCCATGCGCCCTCCCATGATGCGTTGGTGCGGACGATGCTCCAGCCGGGCAGCCGGTGCTCGACCGTCGCCACCACCTGCGCCTCGGCAGTGTTGCGGGTGAAGGGCATCGGGGTCAGCAGCGCCACGGCGAACACGGCGCCCAGCAGGGCGACGGCCAGCGGCACGGGGAGGTGCCGCCGGCGGCGCGGATTGGGCCTGGATGTCGGTGTCGCGGTCATGTCGGTTGACCAAGGCGCTGAGCAGGATTGATGCCGGTCCTCTGCTAGACTCCGGCGACGCCAGCGACGTTCCGAGCCGCGCATCGAGGACCGATGAACTACGAGCTCTTCATGGCCGAGGCGATCGCCGAGGCCCGCCGGGGTGGAGAAGAGGGGGAGGCCCCCGTGGGAGCCGTCGCCGTCCTCGATGATGCCATGATTGCCAGGGATCATGATCGGATGACGTTGGAGCGCGATCCCACCGCGCACGCCGTCCTGCTGACGCTCCAGGCCGCCGCCCGCAAGCTCGAGTCGCGCCGCCTGCCCGAGGTGACCATCTTCACCACCCACGAGCCCTGCGCCATGTGCGTCGGGGCCCTGATGGAGGCGGGTGTCCAGGCCCTGGTCTTCGCGATGCCGGACGACCGCAAGGGCGCTGCCGGAACGGTGGTCCAGCTCGCGCGCGACACCGCGCTGCCGCACCAGATCTCGGTGGTGTCGGGCGTGCGCGAAGCCGAGGCACGCCGGCTCGCGGCGGAGGCCCCTGCGCGCGCCTGATCCTCGCGCCACCCGGCGGACGGCGGCGGAGCCATCGGCCAGGTTCAGGGCAACCCTCTGGTAGACTCGCCCGCGGAGAGGTGTCCGAGTGGTTTAAGGTGCCGCTCTCGAAAAGCGGTGTGCGATGAGCACCGTGGGTTCGAATCCCACCCTCTCCGCCACCCTTCCGCCGGACCGCCTCCTGACTCGGCGCCGCGCCGCGGAGAGGTCGCCTAGAGGCCTATGGCGCCGCACTGGAAATGCGGTTCGGGGCAACCCGTCGGGGGTTCGAATCCCCCCCTCTCCGCCACTCTGCTACCATCGGCCGCCGGTCGTGCTAGGCGGGGAACTAGCGGTGCCCTGCACCCGCAATCCGCTACAGCGGGGCTGAATTCCCGGTCGAGGCCGATGCGCCTCCGCCTCCCACGTGATCGACCGACGTCGAGAGTCGGGTCCCACGCAGCGAAGGTCCGTGAACCCCGTCAGGTCCGGAAGGAAGCAGCGGTAAGCGACCGCCTTCGGGTGCCGTGGGGCGACCTGGCTGGAGCCGGACGATCCACGCGTGTGCGGAAGCCCTCGTTCGACACCGGGTGCACGACCGATTCACGTCTTCGCGCCTCGGCGGCGCACTCGACATGACCGGGTGGTCATGGAAAATCGCCAGGCATAGTTGGAAGTCCATGACCAGCGTTCCGCGGCATCCGCGCCGCGCATCGGTGTACGGTAACCGCGACCATGTCGACGCCCACGCCCCCGCAGGCCACGCCCCTCGACGCCCAGCCCGCCGACTCCGGCGTTGACCAGCACCGCGCCCTCTACCGCCGCTGGCGCGCGCAGCGGTTCGGCGAGCTCATCGGCCAGGATCCCATCGTGGCCACCCTGCGCCGGGCCGTGGCCGCCGACCGCATCGCTCACGCCTACCTGTTCGTCGGCCCGCGCGGCACGGGCAAGACCTCGACCGCCCGGATCCTGGCCAAGGCCATCAACTGCACCAACCGCGGCGAGGACGGGGAGCCCTGCGACACCTGCCCGGCCTGCGTCGCGATCCGCGAGGGACGGGCCCTGGACGTCATCGAGATCGATGCCGCCAGCCACGGCCTGGTCGAGGACGCGCGCGACCTCGTGATGCGCGCGCTGACCGCTCCGGCCGAGCTGCGCAGGCGGGTCTACATCATCGACGAGGTCCACATGCTCAGCGCGCACGCCTTCAACGCGCTGCTCAAGATGATCGAGGAGCCGCCGGACCACGTCGTCTTCGTGCTGGCCACCACCGACACGCACAAGGTGCCGGCCACCATCATCAGCCGCACCCAGCGCTTCGACTTCCGCCGCCTGGCAGCGGATGCCATCGCCGGCAAGCTGACCCGCATCGCCAGCGCCGAAGGCGCCACCGCGGAGCCGGAGGCCCTGGCGCTGATCGCCCGCCTGGCCGATGGTGGCATGCGCGACGCGGAGTCGCTGCTCGACCAGGTCCTGGCCTATGCCGGCGACCGGGTGACCGCCGATGCGGTCCGGGAAGCCGTCGGGCTGGCCGATGACGAGACCATTGCCGCCCTCCTCGACGCCTATCTCGCCGGCGACGCGCCAGCGGCGCTGGACCGCATCGAATCGCTGGCCGATGGTGGACGGGACATGGCACAGGTCGCTGCCCAGGCCGAGGCCGAGGCACGCCGCCGGCTGCTGGCCTCCGCGGCCGAACCGGCCACCGCGCGGCGGCTGGCGGTCCTCCTGCGGACGCTGGCCGAGGCCGCTGCCGCCGGCGCGCGCGAGGGCCGCTCGCGTCTCGCCATGGAGCTGCTCGCGGTCGAGCCCGGTCCCTCGGTCGGGCAGGCCCAGCCGGCATCGGCGCTGCAGCCTCGCGCAGCGCAACCGGTTGCCCGCCCGGCCCATGTCGCAGCCCCCGAACCAGCCGCTGATCCACCTGCTCCCGCGGCGTCGTCATCGCCACCGCCCGCCCCGAAACCGGCGGCCACCGCGGCGGCCGTGCCGGTCGAGCCGCTCGCCGACCGGAACGTGGCGGCGGTGCGCGGCCGCTGGGCGGCGATCGTCGACCATGCGACGCCGGCGCTGAAGCCGCTCCTGCGCGAGTGCCGCCCCGTCAATCTGGACGGCGCGCGCCTGACGCTGGCGTTCCCCGAGGAGCGTGGGTTCATGCGGGAGAAGGCGCGGCTGCGGGCCGGCGCCATCGAGGCCCTGCTGGGCAGCGTGCTCGGCGGGACGTGGGCGGTGGACTGCGTGGCGAGCAATGTCGAGCTCGAGCCGTTGACCATCCAGGAGGCAGTCGCCGGCGACCCGGCCGACGCCGAGGGACAGGCCCTGCTCGAAGGGGTGCTGCGGATCACCGGCGGTGAGCTGGTCGACGCCCCGGAAGTACGCTGAAAAGCCCCTAGTTGGAGATGCCAGCCGTGAACATCGGCCAGATCGCGAAGATGGCGCAGCAGATGCAGGCGCAGATGGCGCAAGTGCAGGAGGAGCTGCGCGACACCACGCTGGAGGCAACCGCCGGCGGCGGAGCCGTGCGGGTGGTGATCACCGGCGCGCAGGAGATCCGCGCCATCGAGATCGATCCCGGCGCGGTCGACCCTGACGAAGTCGAGATGCTGCAGGACCTGATCCTGACCGCGATCAACGACGCCATCAGCCGCAGCAAGGAGCTGGAGCGCGAGCGGATGGCCAGTGTGGCCGGCGGCCTCGGACTGCCGGGCATGCCCGGCCTGGGCTCCATCCCCGGCCTACGCTGACGTCGTGACCGGGCTGATCGCGCCGGTCGCCCGGCTGATCGACGAGCTGAGCCGCCTCCCCGGCGTCGGCCGCAAGACCGCGCAGCGTCTCGCGTACCACGTGCTTCGCGCGCCGGCGGACGAAGCGCGCGCCCTGGCCGATGCGCTGGTCGCGGTGAAGGAGCAGGTCGCCTACTGCAGCATCTGCTGCAACATCACCGACGTCGGCGTGGATCCATGCGCCATCTGCTCGGACGCGCGCCGGGACCCGTCACGCATCTGCGTCGTGGAAGAGCCTTTGGACGTGCTGGCCATCGAGCGCACGGGCGAATTCCGCGGCCGCTACCACGTCCTCCACGGCGCCATCAGCCCCATCGACGGCATCGGCCCCGAACGAATCAAGGCCCGCGAGCTGGTGGAGCGCGTGGCAGCCGGCGGCGTGTCCGAGGTCATCCTGGCCACCAACCCCAATTTGGAGGGCGAGGCGACGGCCATGTACCTCGCCGATCTGATCGGCCGCCACGTCCCGGTGGTGAGCCGCATCGCGCGCGGCCTGCCAGTCGGCGGCGACCTCGAATACGCCGATGACGTGACGCTCATCCGCTCGCTCCAGGGCCGTCGCCAGGTCGAGCACAGCTGAGGCAGCCCGAGCGCCGACCACGCTTGACCAGGTGGGGCGGCTGGGGTACCATCTGGCCTCGCGCCGGCGGATTCCGCCGGCCGGTGACGCACGGACGGCGATCGAACGGTCGCGCAGCGTGGCACCGCGAGATCCCTCATCTGGAGGCCTCGAATCGAACGAAGCCGATGCGAATCGGCACCGTGGCTTAACAGCTGAAGAGTGACAGGAACCCACACGAGTCAGCGGGACCAAGTCTGAACTTGAACGGTGGTGGAGCCTTCGGGCAAGACCACTGTTTTGTTTGTTCGGAGAGTTTGATCCTGGCTCAGGACAAACGCTG
>DATBJR010000010.1:0-10391 GCA_036556325.1 Candidatus Limnocylindria bacterium
TGGCTCATGGCGCAGATCTTCACGTTGCCGAATAACGTGGGCTGGTGGGCCACCCCGCTCTTCGTGGTCCCGCTCTTCACCACCCGCCTCGCCTATCACCGCTACGTCGAGACGAGGGAGCTGTTCGAGCAGACCATCGGCGCCTTGGCCAACGCCGTGGATGCACGGGACCGGTACACCCGCGGCCATTCGAACCGGGTCAGCCACATCGCGGAGGAGATGTGCCGCGTGATGCGGCTGCCGGAGGCCGAGATCGAGCGCATCAAATGGGCGGGGCTGCTCCACGACGTGGGGAAGATCGGCATCCGCGACAACATCCTCCTCAAGGAAGGGCCGCTGGATCGCGAAGAGCGCGTGCTCATGAACCAGCACCCGAGCATCGGGGCGGAGATCGTGGCGCCGGCCCAGCAGCTCAGCGAGGAGGCGCCGCTCATCCGCGCCCACCACGAGTGGTTCAACGGCTCCGGGTACCCGGACGGGATCGAGGCGCTGGACATCCCGCTGGGCGCCCGCATCCTGACCATCGCCGACGCCTACGAGGCCATGACCTCGTCCCGCCCGTATCGCAAGGAGCCGCTCAGCCACGAGATCGCCGTGGCGGAGCTGCAGAAGTTCGCCGGCATCCAGTTCGACCCGGAGATCGTGCCCATCCTGGTCAACCTGGATCGGGAGATCCTCGACCGCCGTCCGGACCGCCCGGACGAGCTGCCGACCATGCTCCACTCGCCGGACCCCCGGGATCAGGGGTCATCGGCCGATGACCAGGCGGCGGCTGCCACCGCGGTGACCCCACCCTCCACGGGCACCCAGGAAGGGAACAAGCCGTCGAGGCCGATGCTGGCCTCGGACGATGTTTCTTAGCGTCGTCGCACTGGCGCTGGTCGCAGGCGCCCTCGCCGGAGGCGGCGTCCCCCGCCTGGCCGATCTCCGTCTGCGCTGGATCTGGGTCCTGGGCGTCGCGCTGGGGCTGCGGGTGGGGGCCGCGCTGCTGGGGCAGCAGCCCATCGGCCAGGAGCTGCCCCTGGGCTGGGCCTTCGTGGCCGGCTACCTGCTGCTGTTCCTGTTCCTGGGCGCCAACTGGCGGGTGCCGGGCATGCAGGTGGCGGCGGTGGGCATCGGCCTCAACACCCTCGCCGTCGTCCTGAACAGCGGCCAGATGCCGGTCTGGGTGACCGCCTACGTCGCGGCCGGCTTCCGGCCCGAAGCCATCGCCAACGACCCGTTCCACTTCCTGGTCGCCTCGGGCAGCGTGGCCGACTTCGTCGCGCACGGCGGCATCTTCGGCGATGTGGTTCCCCTGCCGATTCCGCTGATCCGTGACGTCATCAGCATCGGCGACATCCTGCTGGCACTGGGCATCTTCTGGGCGATCGTCTACTCCATGACTCGGCCGGAGGCTCCGCTCCGACCGGGCCTGGCCTTCGCGACCCGCCCCGGCGACCCGTTCCCGGCCGCCATGCTGGCTACCGCGGCCGCGGGCGCCGCTCCGCCACTGACCGCCCCCGGCATGCGGGCTGCGGCCACCGCCGCGGCCATCCCCGGCGTGGCGGTGCCCGGCGAAGAGGAGGAACGGCCGCAGTCGCCGTACCTGGCGCTGGTCCGCAACCGCAGCTTCTCACTGCTGTGGGTGGGCCAGCTGATCAGCTTCTTCGGTGATCGGGTGCACCTGGTGGCGCTGGGCGTGCTGGTCACCCAGTTCGGGACGGCGCTGGACCTTGGCATCACCCTGGGCGCCACGGCCGTGCCGAACGTGATCCTCGGTCCGCTGGCGGGTGCGCTGGTGGACCGCTGGGATCGCCGCCGCACCATGCTGGTCTGCGACGTCGTTCGCGCCGGGCTGGTGCTGCTGGTGCCGGTGGTCGTCACCATCTCGATGTGGATGGTCTACGTCCTCGCCTTCCTGGTCGCCACCGTCGGCCTGCTCTTCCGGCCGGCCAAGGCGGCGGTGGTGCCCGCCATCGTGAACGAGGAGCAGCTGGTCACCGCCAACTCCGCCGCCAGCCTGAGCGAGACGCTGGCCGACCTGCTGGGCTATCCGCTGGCGGCAGTCATCGTGGCCAGCCTGGCCAGCCTCCTCGGCGCGGCGTTCGTCCTGGATGCCGGCACCTACCTCGTCTCTGCCGTGCTGATCTGGGGCATGACCGTCCCCAGGCAGGAGCTGAACGTCGCGAGGTTCAGTGCCCGGGCCATCTGGCGCGAGATGGTGGAGGGCTGGAACTTCCTCACCCGCCAGGCCGAGCTGCTGGCCAACACGGTGGTCAGCACGATCGCCCAGCTCGCCTTCGGCGCGGAGATCGTCTGCTCCTTCCTGTACGCCAAGGACGTCCTGGACCAGAGCTTCCTGCCCTTCCCGGAGAACTACGGCTGGATGGCGAGCGCGCTCGGGCTCGGCAGCGTGGTGGGGGGCCTGGTCATCGGCTCAGTTGCCAGGCGGACTCCCAAGGGCCCGATGACGATCGGTGGCTTCATTCTGCTCGGCATCTCGCTGCTGGCCGCCGGGCTGGTCCGCAACCCCTACGCGGCGATTGGCCTCTTCTTCATGGTGGGCGTGGCCAACATGCTGTACCTGGTGCCGACCATCACCCTCTTCCAGGAGCGCACCCCGCAGCGCCTGTTCGGGCGGGTGGTCTCCAGCCGGCAGGCGCTCACCTTCGGGGCCATGGCCGTTTCGCAGGGGCTGGCCGGCTACCTGGCGGGGATCATCGGCTCCGCCGAAGTGCTCATGCTCGGCGGGGGGCTGATTGCGGCCGCGGGCGTCATCGGCATCTTCGTGCCAGCCATGCGCAACGCGCGCTAGGTCGTCCCGTCAGCTCGAGACGCCACCGCCTGCGGCCAACAGCTTCCGGTCCGCCGGCAGCAGGAAGGCCGCGATGGCGGTGGTGAGCGGCACCGCCGCCACGATTCCGAAGCTCCCGGCCAGGCTGCGGACGATCTCCACCGCGACGATCTCGCCGTTAGCGACGACCGAGGGCGAGTCGCCGCCGATCGCGAACAGCAGCAGCAGCGGCAGGCCAGCGCCGAGGTAGGCAAGCACCAGGGTGTTGACCGTGGCCGCGATGTGGCTGCGGCCGACGGCCATGGCCCGCCGGAAGATCGTCGTTCGCGGAGATGCAGCGTCCGACTCGCGGAGCGCGACCACCGCCGCCGCCTGGGTGACCGTCACGTCGTCGAGAACGCCCAGCGCTCCGAGGATGGTGGCCGCCAGCAGCAGGGCGCCCAGGTCCAGCCGATCGCCGAGGATGGGAAAGAGGTAGATGATGTCCTCGCTGCCCTGGGCGGCGCTGAAGCGGGCGGCGCCGGTGGCGACTGCGGCAATGCCGGCGGTGATCAGCAGCGCCACGATGGTGCCGAGGCTCGCGGCCAGGGTGGTGCGTCGCAAGCCCTCCGTCAGGGCAAGCGTCAGCACGGTCACGATCGCGGCCGCTCCGACGGCGAGTGGAATCGGGTCAAAGCCGCGCAGCAGGAGCGGCACGACGACCTTCGCCACCACCAGCAGCGTCAGCGCCAGGGCCAGCAGCGATCGAACGCCCTGCCACCCACCGACCAGCGTCACGAACAGGGCCCATGCCCCGAGCAGGATGAGCAGCACCGGCAGGCGCCAGACCTCGTTGACCACGCTGAAGCCGCCGGCGGCCCCGCTGTACTGGGTGAGGGCGACTTCGTCACCGACGTTCATGGTGGGTCCGGCGCTGGTGCCGGGCAGCGAGCTCTGGCCGGCGGCGATCACGACCTTGCCCGCATCGGGCCCATCGAGCACGCGGACCCGCATGGCGTCCTGGCCGGCGTCGTCCTTGAGTCCCGTCTCCAGGACGAGGGCGCGGGTGGTGGTGTAGCCGATGTCCGGCAGGTCGTCACGCGGCGAGAGGTCGGGAAGCTGCCAGAGCCCGATCACCGCCAGCAGGCAGATGAGGACCGGCACCACCACCCCACCGGACAGCCGCCACGGCCCGCGCTCGTCGGCCCGCGCCGGGTGAGCCTCTGCCTGGGCGGCCGCCGGCGCGGGGGCGGTTCTGGCTGCCGTGGCGGCCGCCAGCTGGTCACCGACCAGATGGGTCGGGATCGGCTCCTGGGCGGCGTCGCGCAGGACCCAGAGCCGCTGGCGGGTGCCATCGGGATACGCGCGTTCCACCACCTCGCCCGAGGCGTAGACGTTGCTCCAATGGTCCACGATCGACCAGGGCGCCGAGATGAGGTCGTTCGGATGGAGGCGGACGAGAACGGTGCCGTCCCGCAGCCGGGTTGCCCTCACGTCGGGTCCGGGCCTTCGGCGCCGTGGTGATCCACCGCGGCGTCGAGGGCCGAGTGCTGCGGATGCGACCGGCGTCGGTGGGCGAGGACGCCGTGCGACGGGCTGGCGACGTACATGACCAGGAACAATGCGGTGTTGACCAGCACGATTGTTCCACCGGAGGCAATGCCCGCATAGAAGGAGACGTAGTAGCCGACCAGGCCGACCAGGCAGCCAATGAGCGCCCCGACCAGCATCATCGGCACGAAGCGGTCAACGATCAGGCGTGCCGTCGCCGCCGGGGTGACGAGCATGGCGAGCACCAGGATGATGCCGACCGCCTGGATGCCAATGACGATGGTGACCGTCAGCAGGATGAGGAGCAGCGCGTCCAGGGCGGTGATCGGGTAGCCCATGGCCGCGGCGAGGGTCCTGTCAAAGGACGTCAGCAGCAGCTCCTTGTGGAAGGCCATGAGCAGCACCAGGACGACCGCAGCAGTTGCCATGCTCAGCCACAGGTCGCCGATGGAGACGCCCTGCAGGTTGCCGATGAGGAAGGCGGTCAGGTCGCCCTGGAAGGACCGATGCGTGCTGATGAGCACGATGCCCAGCGCGAAGGCCGCCGCGAAGAAGATGCCAATGGCCGCGTCCTCGCGGATCCGCGTGCCTCGCGCCACCGCCACGATGGCCAGGGCGGTGACAACGCCGGCGACGAGCGCCCCGCCCAGGATGCTGGCGCCCACCAGGTAGGCAATGACGATCCCCGGGAAGACCGAGTGCGAGATCGCATCACCGATGAAGGCGAGCCGTCGCACGATGACGTACGCGCCGATGGCGCCGCAGCTCACCCCAACGATGGCCACCTCCACCAGCGCCCGGACCACGAAGCCATAGCCCAGCGGATCGGTCAGCCAGCTCATCGCTCCGCCTCGTGGTCGTGGCCGGCACCGTGGTGACCCCCGAGATGGACGTGATCACCGCCTTCGGCCACGATCAGGAGCTCGCCGCCGAACGTCTCGTGCAGGGCATGTGGCGTGAACGTCTCCTTCGGTGGTCCGAAGCGAATGACCCGGCGATTCAGGAAGCAGAGGTAGTCGGCGGTATCGGCGGCCGTCTCGAGATCATGCGTCGCGTAGAGGACGCTGCCACCGGAGGCGCGAAACGCATCGAACAGCTCGTTGATGAGCCGCTCGGTCGTCAGATCGACCCCGGTCATCGGCTCATCCAGGAGCAGCACGGCCGCATCCTGCACCAGCGCCCGCGCCAGGAAGACGCGCTGCTGCTGGCCCCCGGACAGCGCTCCGATCTGGCGGTTGCGGTGCGCTTCCATGTCCACCGTCCGCAGCGCGTCGACCACCGCCAGCCGGTCCGCCTGGCTCGCGCGGCGCACCCAGCCGATTCGCCGGTAGCGACCCATCATCACCACCTGCTCGGCCGAGACCGGGAACGTCCAGTCGACCAGCTCGCGCTGGGGCACGTAGCCGACCCGCTCCCGCTGCTCGTCCAGCGGGCGACCGCCGAGCGTGACCTGCCCCCGAACGACCGGTGTCAGGCCAAGGATCGCCTTCAGCAGCGTGCTCTTGCCGGAGCCGTTGGGGCCGATGACGGCCGTCACCGACCCGGCCGGCAGATCCAGGTTCACGTCCTGGATCGCATCGCCGGCCCCATAGCCGGCGTTGAGCTGCCGAATGACGAGATCCGCACCCTGCACCATGGCGCTAGATGATACTCGGTATCGTCATGTGGTAGGCTGCAGAATGTGAGCACCCCCACCATTGCCGACCGCCTGCGCGGAGCGGGCGAGCGCGTCACCGGCAGCCGCTTGATGGTGGCCGATGTGCTCAGCGCGGATCGTCCCCGCACCGCGGAGGAGGTGCTGCGCCGGCTCCGTCGCCAGGACCGCCGCATCGGACGCGCCACCGTCTTCCGCACGCTGGACCGCTTCGTCGAGGCAGGACTCGCCAGGCGGCTGGAGATGGATGGTCACGTGTACGGCTACGTCACGTGCGAACCGGATCATCACCACCATCTGCTGTGCACCTCCTGCGGACGCGTGGAGCCCGTTCCGGAGAGCTATGTGTCGGGCCTCGCCGAGCGGCTGCTCCACGACCGGGGCTTCGTCGTGGACGACGCCCGCCTTGATTTCTACGGAGGATGCTCAGCATGCGTCGACGCCCAGGCCTGACGGCCGCCGCCCTCCTGATCACCGCGCTGGGATGGAGCGCCTGCAGCGGGCCACCCGCCACCGCCAGCGGCAGCGGCACGCTGCGGGTGGTGGCCACGACCACGCAGGTCGGGCAGGTGGCCGCAGAGCTCGGGGGCAGCGACATGCAGCTGACGACGCTGCTCTCCCCCGGGGCTGAGGCCCACGAGCTCGAGATCACGCCGGCCCAGGCGGCAGCCATCGAGGACGCGGACGTCATCCTCGTCAGTGGCGCCGGACTCGAGACGTGGCTGGACGACACGCTGCACACCATTGGCGGCCAGGACAAGGTCCGTGACATGAGCCACGGCGTGGCACTGCGCATGACCGACGAGGCCGGCTCACAGGAGACCGATCCGCACTACTGGCTCACCGGCCCGAACGCCATGATCATGGTCCGCAACGTCCGCGACGCCCTGGCAGCCGCCGCACCCTCGGCGGCGGACGCCATCGCGGCCCGGGCCGATGCCTACCTGGCCCGGCTGGAAACCGCGGACAAGCGCGTCCGGGCGCTGATCGCTGACGTGCCGCAGGAGGATCGCGGCATCGTGACCAACCACGACGCGCTCGGCTACTTCATCGATGAGTACGGCCTCCGGTTCGTCGGCTCCATCTTCTCGAGCCTGGACGTCTCCGCTGACCCGAACCCGCAGCAGCTGGCCCAGCTCGTCGAAACCATCCGCGCGAACCATGTGACGGCCATCTTCAGCGAATCGGCCGTGAATCCGAAGCTGGCGCGGGCGATCGCCCAGGAGTCCGGTGCGCAGGTCGCGGATGGCGTGCTCTACACCGACTCGCTGGGCCCACCGGGCTCGGATGCCGAAACGCTCGACACCATGCTCGTTCTCGACGCGACGGTGATCCACGACGGGCTGCTCCAGGGGAAGCGGCCCTAGCTCTCCGGCCAGGAGCGTGCCCACGGCGATCGGTCCATGGTCCTCACCTGCCAGTCGCTCGGATACGGAAAGGCCCCAAGCGAAGTCCCATGTACGCTTGGAGCCTCGGGGCGGGATCGGTTGCAGCCCCTGTGCCAATACCGCGGTCCTCGGAGCCCCGGTAAGATTGGGGCGTGCAAGCGATCGAGACGATGAACGCGATGGCTCTCCGGCCCGCGTCGCTGGTGGTGGCGGCCAGCGACGGGCCGTCTGGTTGAGCCGCCGACTCACTCGATCCTTCTCCTCCCGCCCACCCGCAGCTGAGCCGCGACCGACTGACGGTTCGCCACGCCCCGGAATCTGCTGATGGACGTCTGGATCGCCGGCGGCGTCTTCGTCGCCGCGTACGCGTTGATCGCGCTCGACCGCCTGGACCGCACGCTCGTGGCGCTGCTGGCCGGGCTGCTGGTCATCGCGCTCGGGATCATCGACCAGCACGAAGCGTTCGCGGCCATCGACCTGAACGTCATCTTCCTGCTGGCCGGGATGATGGTCATCGCCTCCACGCTCGCCCGGACCGGCTTCTTCGACTGGCTGGCCATCCGGTCCGTGCGGATCGCGCACGGCGAACCGTTCCGGCTCCTCATCGTGCTGTGCGTGGTCACGGCGGTGCTCTCCGCCTTCCTGGACAACGTGACCACGGTGGTGCTGACCACGCCCATCACCCTGTCCGTGGCCGCCCGGTTGGGCATCTCGCCCATGCCGTATCTCATCGCCCAGATCCTGGCGTCGAACATCGGCGGCACCGCCACGCTCATCGGGGACCCGCCGAACATCCTCATCGGCTCGGCGGCAGGGCTGGACTTCGCGGCCTTCCTGGCGAACCTGGGGCCGGTCACGGTGCTGGTCTTCCTGGCGTTCGTGGTGGTCATGCGCTTCGCCTTCCGCGGCGCGCTCCAGGTGCCGAGCGACCGGCGAGAGGCCGCGCTGGAGGGCACGGAAGCCACCACCATCACGGATGGGCCGCTGCTGATCCGCAGCCTCGTGGTGGTGGGGCTGACCATGGTCGGCTTCCTGCTGCACTCAGCCCTGGGGCTGGAGGCCGCCACCGTGGCGCTGCTGGGCGCGACCGTCCTGCTGCTCATCGGCGGCATCGAGCCGCACCAGGCGCTACGCGAGGTCGAGTGGTCGACGCTGTTCTTCTTCGTCGGCCTCTTCGTCCTGGTCGAGTCCATCGTGCACGTCGGCATCGTGGGCGGGGTGGCCGACGCCCTGGCCGATGCGACCCACGGCAATGTCGGCCTGGCGAGCATCGGGCTGCTGTGGTTCTCGGCCATCGCATCGGCCCTGGTCGACAACATCCCGTACACAGCCACCGCCATCCCCGTGGTGGACCGCCTGGTCGCTGCCGGACTGGCGGCGGAGCCGCTGTGGTGGTCGCTGGCCCTGGGCGCCTGCCTGGGCGGCAACCTGACGATCGTCGGCGCATCCGCGAACGTGGTCGTCGCCAACATGGCGGGCCGCGCCGGCCATCCCATCCGCTTCATGGAGTTCGTCCGGTACGGCGCCGTGATCGTTGTCGTGTCGCTCGTCATCTCCACGGCCTACGTCTGGATCAGGTACCTGGCATGACGAGCTTTCACCGGAGCGGTCCAGACACCGATCGGCGACCGGATCGTGACTGGGCGGACGCCATCGCCCTTGGCGACGTCGTGCGGGCGGCGGGCCTCTTCGCGGCCGTCCTGCTGGTCAACGTCGTGGTCGCGGCGCTCTTCTTCATCTGGCTGCAATCCTGGGAACCGCCTGAGGTCGAGGCGAACGGGATGCTTCCGCTCCTCGGTGCGGCGCGCCCTGACGCAAAGAGAGGACGGATCCATCCATGACCCAGCGGCCGCGCGTCGCGTTCATCCACGACTACGAGCCAATGCGACGGCTCGTGCTGGAGCTTCTGCCCGCCGCCGACATGGACGTCTACGTCGCCGAGCGAAGCTCGGTCAAGCTCCGTGCACTGGCCCGCTGGGGTCCCGAGGTCATCGTCATCGACCCGATTGACGGCGACGGCGCGTCCAAGCCCCACTTCAAGGTGGCGAACGCGATCCGGCGCCATCCCGCGCTGGGCACCAGGCCGATGATCGTCCTCGCGGCCGAGCGCGAGCTCCTCCCCACCATTGGGGACCTACAGCCGGCATCCATCCTGGGGTTGCCCTTCACCGCCGACGAGCTGGTCCGTGCCATCCGGGCAGTGCGCACCGCGCCGGTCCTTCCGTTGACCCCGCAGCGGAGCCCGCGGCATCGGCTCGATATCCTGACGCGCAGACGTGTCCACCACTGACCACCAGATCCCGCCGGAAGACCGTGATGCGCGCCGCCGGAAATGGGACGAGCGCCATGCGGCCGGCCACATCGAGTCGGCCGATCCCAACCCGCTGCTCGTTTCGCGCACCGCCGACCTGATGCCGGGTTCGGCGCTCGACCTCGGCTGCGGCGACGGAGCGAACGCCATCTGGCTGGCCCGCCAGGGCTGGCGGGTGACCGGCGTCGACTGGTCGGGCGTGGCCCTGGCCAAGGCACGCTCCCATACGGAAGCCGCGGGGGTGAGCGTCGAGTGGGTGATGGCCGACCTCCTCAACTGGTCGCCACCCAGCGGCACGTTCGACCTCGTGGTGCTGGTCTTCCTTCACGCGTGGCCGGACGAGCGGCGGCCCATGTACGCGGGCGCGGCGCGGGCCGTGGCGCCGGGCGGCCGGCTGCTCGTCATCGGACACGACCGGACGAACCTCACCGCCGGTGCCGGGGGTCCGCAGGATCCCGAGCGCCTCTTCACCGCGGGCGAGCTCGCAGCCGAGCTGACGGCGGCGGTGCCGGACCTGGAGGTCGAGGAAGCGGCCACCGTGCGACGGTCCGTCCCCGAGGGCGAGCGGGCGCCGATCGACGCGCTCCTGCGCATGCGTCGGCGAGCGTGACGCCCGGGCTCTGCATGGGCCGATCCGGCGGCTCTCTGCTACCCTTCGCTGCCCGTGGCACCCATCCTTGACCTGGCCGTGGTGGTGCTCGCCGTCATGGTCTGCGTCTCACTGGGGCTGCT
>DATBJR010000011.1:0-1630 GCA_036556325.1 Candidatus Limnocylindria bacterium
GAGCGCTCGAGCAGGAGCCGAAGGCCGGCCGCGATCTCGTCCTCCTCGACGGTGACCAGGTCGTCGACCCGCGCCTGCACCACCTCCAGGCAGCGCGCGCCGGCGTAGGGCGCGTTGATGCCATCGGCGATGGTCTTGCGATTGCCGATCTGGACCGATTCGCCCGCCGCCAGCGCCTGGCGCATGGCGTCCGAGGCGGCGGCCTCCACGCCGATCACCCGCGCCCGGGGCAGCACGTCCTTGACCGCCGTGGCGATCCCGCCGATCAGCCCACCGCCGCCGATGGGCACGATCACCGTCTCGACGTCGGGCACATCCTGGACGATCTCCAGGCCAACGGTTCCTTGCCCGGCCATCACCGCGTCGTCGTCGAAGGGATGCACCAGGGTGAGCCCCCGTTCGGTTATGAGACGCTGGCACAGTTCCCAGATGTCGCCGTCGGTCAGCACCACCTCGCCGCCGTATGCGCGCGTGGCATTCACCTTGGAGGGCACCGCATCGGCCGCCATGACGATGGTCGCCTTCGTGCCGATGGCGGTGGCCGCGTAGGCCAGCGCCTGGGCGTGGTTGCCGCGGCTGATGGTTGCGAAGCCGCGCGCCTTCTCCTCGTCCGACAGCGAGAGGAGCTTGTTCGCCACACCACGCGGCTTGAAGGAGCCGGTGCGCTGGAAGAGCTCCGCCTTGAGATGCAGCTCGACGCCGCCCAGCAGCTCGCCCAGCGAGGTGGAGCGCAGCATCGGCGTGCGATGCACCACGCCTCTGATGCGCTCGGCGGCGGCCTTGACGTCTGCGGCGGTCAGCACGCAGCGGATGCTAGGTCAGGTGATGGTCAGCGTGCCGACCATGCCATACGCCTCATGGCCGGGCAGGTGGCAGATGTAGAGCTGGGGCCCGGCTGACGGGAAGGTGATGGTGGTGCGCACCGTGGCCAGCGGCGGGATGGAGATCTCGTTGGGACGTGCGCCATGGTGGCCCTCCGTCCCGTGGCGGTGACGCTCGTGGAAGGCCGCGTCGCCGATCAGCCACTCGTGCGCGATCGGGTCCTCGTTGACGAGCACGAAGGTCACCGGCACGCCGTGCGGCACGGTCAACTGCGTCTCCTCGAACTGGGAGTAGTGGATCGTGATTTGGCGGGTTACCGGCCCGTCATCCTCCGCCGCCCGCGCGGTGCAGCCGGCAGCCGCGGCCACCAGGACCGCGACTGCCAGGACCAAGCGCGCCAGCTTCAGCACAACCGTGGACCGTGGCTCACGCGCCGGCCAGCGGCCGTCCGCCGCCGAAGCCTCCGGATCGGCCGGCCCAGGCGACCAGCGCCACGCCGCCCAGCGGCAGCATCAGGGTGAAGGCCACCAGTAGCACCCACACCAGGGTGGTCGACGGCGGAGCGGGCGCCGGACCGAACGGCGCGAAGCCGGCGTCCTCGAGCGACGGCTGCCCCAGCCCGGAGGCGTCGATCGCCAGGTCGAAGCGCAGCTCCGGGGCCGCGGCATCGATCGCCACCTTGGTCAGGAATGCCGACTGCGGGACCCACTCCATGCCCTTGTCCGAGCGCAGGTCGGCCAGCAGCTGGTCGCTGGCCGGCGCCGCGTGCTCCAGCGAGAGGCCCTTGGTGCCCAGGACGTTGCCCGGA
>DATBJR010000012.1:0-11819 GCA_036556325.1 Candidatus Limnocylindria bacterium
AAACGCGACGGCAAGAAACCCGGCCAGTCCTCCCCCCACAAGGTACGCGGCGCGCGCGAGCCAGTGCTGCTGGGCGTCCACCCGTATCGCGACCGTGATGACGACGGCCAGCACGCCGGCCACCGTCAAGGCGATGGCCCAGCTCGGCGGGATGTTCATGGTCGAGAAACATGATAGCGCTGGTAAGCACGTTTAGGGACTCGGCCGAGCGGCTACCATTCAGGCTCCCATGGCACAGGCATTTCGAAGCCACACCTGCGGCGAGGTACGCCCCGAGGACATCGGACAGCGGGTGACGCTGGCCGGCTGGGTGCATCGCCGTCGCGATCACGGGCACCTGACCTTCCTCGACCTCCGCGACCGCTATGGCATCACCCAGGTGGTGACAAGCGCTGACGAGGCGCCGGAGGCGCACCAGGCCGCCGAGGCGGCACGACCCGAATGGGTGGTGCAGGTCGAGGGCGTGGTGCGGGCGCGCCCGGAGGGCACGACCAACGACGAGCTGGCGACCGGCGCCATCGAGGTCGGGGTGGATCGGTTCAGCGTCCTGAACCCGAGCAAGGTGCCGCCGTTCTACATCAACGAGGCGCAGCCGGGCCTGGACGAGACGCTCCGGTTCGAGTACCGGTACCTGGACCTGCGGCGCCCGCCGCTCCAGCAGCGCATCCTGCTGCGGGCCAGGCTGTCGGGTGCCATCCGGCGGGCGCTGGAGGACGACGGCTTCGTCGACATCGAGACGCCAACGCTCATCCGCTCCACGCCGGAGGGCGCGCGGGACTTCGTCGTGCCCAGCCGCCTGCAGCCGGGGTCGTTCTACGCGCTGCCGCAGTCCCCGCAGGTCATGAAGCAGCTGCTGATGGTGGCCGGCTACGACCGCTACTACCAGCTCGCGCGCTGCTACCGCGACGAGGACTTCCGCGCCGACCGGGGGCCGGAGTTCACGCAGCTCGACCTGGAAATGGCCTTCGTCGCCGAGGCGGACGTCATGGACACGGTCGAGCGCATGGTGAAGCGGGTCAGCCACGAGATCCTGCCGGATCGTCCCTTGCTGAATGATCCGTTCCCGCGCCTGACCTACGCCGAGGCGATCGAGCGGTACGGCTCCGACAAGCCCGACATCCGCTTCGGGATGGAGCTGGTCGACCTCACCGATACCGTGCGCGGTCTGGACTTCCGGGTCTTCGCCGAGCCGATCGCGGCCGGTGGCCGCGTGTGCGGGATCACCGCGCCGGGCTGCGGCGCCTACTCGCGCAAGCAGCTGGACGAGCTGACCGAGCTGGCCAGGCGCCACGGCGCCGCGGGGCTGGTGCACCTGGCCGTCCAGGACGACGGCAGCCTGCATGGGTCCGCCGCCCGCTTCGTCGAGGGTCACGAGACCGAGCTGCTGGCGGCCACTGGGGCGGCACCTGGCGACCTGCTGCTGATCGTGGCCGATCCCGATCCGGTCAGCGGGGCCGAGGTCCTGGGCCGGCTCCGGCTCGAGATGGGCACCCGCCTGGGCCTGCGCACGCCGGGCGTGCTGTCATATGTCTGGGTCCACCGTTTCCCGATGTTCGGCTGGGATGACGAGCATCAGCGCTGGGACGCGACGCACAACCCGTTCACCGCCCCGGTCTGGGAAGAGGCGGACGGCATGGAGCGCGACCCCGGCGCCGTCCTGGCCCAGCAGTACGACCTGGCCCTGAACGGCTGGGAGCTGGGTGGCGGCGGGATCCGCATCCACCGGCGCGATCTGCTGGAGCGGGCCTTTGCGCTGATGGGCCACACCCTGGAGGGAATGCGCGACGAGTTCGGCGCCCTGCTCGACGCGCTGGAGTACGGCGCGCCACCGCACGGCGGGATCGCCTTCGGGCTGGACCGCTGGGCCGCGCTGTTCGCCGACCAGGACAACATCCGCGAGGTGATGGCCTTCCCGAAGACCCAGTCCGGCAGCGACCTGATGCTCGGCGCGCCGTCGCCCATCAGCCGCGGGCAGCTGGACGACCTGCACCTGCGGATCGAGGAGCCGAGCCCCGAGCGCTAGCTCGACCCCGCCGCGGGAAATGCCCCGGTCGCGTCATGCGTCTCGGCGCCAATCAGTGCGGGATTGAAGACGCAGACCAGCCTGAGCGTTCGACGCACACGGACCACATGGCGGTCGTGCGCATTCAACGCATACACGACGCCCGGGCGGACGGCGTGGCGCTGTCCACTGGCCAGGTCCTCGATCTCGGCCTCCCCCTCCAGGCAGTAGCACGCTTCGAGGTGGTGGCGGTACTCCATCTCGAGCTCGGCGCCAGCCTCGACCACCGTGTCGTGCAGGGAGAAGCCCATGCCATCGTCGTGCAGCAGGACTCTACGGCTGCGCCAGCCTTCGCCAACGACATCGCGCTCGGTGCCGATCACGTCATCGAGGGAACGCAGGATCATGGTGCGCAGCTACAGCAGCGGCCAGATGGGGTTCGGTGGCAAAAAGCCCGCGCCATTGACCCACTTGCCGAGCCGATGGCGGACGTTGCTGAGGATGCGTCGATCCACCGCGTCGACTGCCGGCAGACGGGCGCCAGCGTTGCTCAGCACGCTCCACCATACGCTGCTGACCCGGTTGGGATGCTTCGACAGCCCGCCGCAGCGTGGCGTCGAGGCATAGACGACCGAATCAGGCGCCCGCCGGCCGCGGAAGCCGTCGAGCTTGTTGCCGCGGGTATAGACGGAGTCACGGTACTTCGACTTCTCCCGGCTGCTGGTCTGCGGCCTCCACCAGTAGTGAGTCACGGAACGTGGTCCCCAACGGAACCAGTTGTTCACGAGGTTCGCCGAGCGCGGGTTCCCGCTGCCCGCGAGATGCCCCCAGTTGTAGATCAGGTTGTTCACGAGATCGACGCAGGACGCCCCCTCGAAGCGCGGCATCCGGTTGTCTGACGTGGTGATGAGGTTGCGGAAGAACGTGATGCGCTGTGCCCCGGTGCTATCGCTCAGCCGGGTCAGGTTGACGCCCTTGCTGTGCCCGTCGCCGCCGGCCCCTCCGTCGGGATGGCGCGAGTGGTATAGCCCTTCGCCCATGATGCTGTCCTGCACCGTCACGTCGTGAACGTTGCCGAGGATCGCAAGGCCCCCGATGTCTGGCCCCCACAACATGCTGAGATTGTCCAGGACGATGTTGTAGACGTCCTTGCCGACGCCGTTGATGGTCAGGCCGTCCTCATCACGGGCTTCTGTGGAGCTCATCAGCCCGTCGCCGGGGCGAACGCGCAGATTGCGCAGGATGACGTCATGGGTGACGACGATGATGGTGTGGCCCTTGATCTGGATGCCCTTCCCCGGCGCCTTGCCGCCCTTCACGGTGACGTACGGCCACTTGATGCGCAGCGGCGAGTGCAGCGTGATCGTTCCGTGAACGCCAAACCTCACAATCCGCCGGCCCCGTGCGTTCTCGACTGCGCTCCGCAGCGAGCCCGGTCCAGAATCGTTGCGATTCCGCACCACAATGACGCGGCCCCCGCTGCCGCCGACGGTCTTCGAGCCGTATCCGGCTATCGATGACGACGCGGCGGCCACCTTGCCCGAGGTTGCCATTGGTGCGCGAACAAGCGCGATGGCCGGCGCGACCTGGATAAAGAGAGTCGGCGCCACGGCGAGCATGACGACCGCCAGCCAGCGAGCGCGGTAGGCACGAACCATTTCATTCGCCTCCGTAGTTCATGGGCAACCGCACGCGCCCCGGTGCCCGCCGGCGATGTTCCGCTCGACGGCGATGTGTGCGAGCAGGCGCGGGACCGTGCGTGGGCTAGGGTAGCGCGTTCCTGCGGCATAATTCAGGGTCCCATGAGCGTCTACCTCGACCACGCCGCCACCACGCCCCTGCGGCCCGAGGTGCTCGATGCTATGCAGCCCTACCTGGTTGAGCACTTCGGGAACCCGTCGAGCATCCACGGCACCGGCCGGCGGGCGCGGCTGGGGCTGGACGAGGCACGCGAAACCGTCGCCCGGATCCTGGGCGCCAAGCCGCGGGAGATCGTCTTCACCGGCGGCGGCACCGAGGCCGACAACCTGGCCATCAAGGGCGCCGCCTGGGCCGCCAGCGCGCGCGGCCGCGAGATCGTGATCAGCGCCGTCGAGCACAAGGCGGTCATTCATTCGGCGGCGGTCATGGAGCGGTTCGGGTTCGGGGTGACCTGGCTGCCGGTGGACCGCTACGGCCGGGTGGACCCGGCCGACGTGGAGGCTGCGATCGGCGACCACACGACCTTGGTCAGCGTGATGTTCGCCAACAACGAGGTGGGGACCATCCAGCCGGTGGCGGAGATCGGGGCCATCTGTCGTGAGCGCGGCGTGCTGTTCCACGTGGACGCCATCCAGGCGGCGGCCTACCTGCCGCTGGACGTCGACGCGCTGAACGTCGACCTGCTCACCCTTTCCGGCCACAAGCTGTACGGCCCCAAGGGGGTCGGCGCGCTGTTCGTGCGACAGGGGACGGCCCTGTTGGCCCAGCTGTCCGGTGGGTCCCAGGAGCGGCAGCGACGGGCCGGGACGGAGAACGTGGCAGGCATCGTGGGCTTCGCGCGGGCCCTGGAGCTGGCCCAGGCCGGGCGTGTCGAAGCGAAAGGGCGGCTGGCCGCGCTGCGCGACCAGCTGATCGCCGGGCTTGGATCACTACCGGGCGTGGCCCTGACCGGGCACCCGGTCGAACGGCTGCCGAACTCGGCCAGCTTCCTGATCGACGGCGTGGAGGGCGGCGACCTGGTCGCCGCGCTGGACCTGGAGGGGATTGCCGCGTCGACGGGCAGTGCCTGCACAACCGGCTCGACGGACCCCAGCCACGTGCTGCTGGCCATGGGCATCGAGCCGCAGGCGGCCCACGGGTCGCTGCGACTGACGCTGGGTCGTGGCAGCTCCGAGGACGAAGTGCGCCTCACCGTCGAGGCCATGCGCCGCCTGCTCGAGCGGATGCGCGGCGTCGGCCAGGGTCGTCCCGAGGTCGCATCGGTCTGATGGGCCGCACGGTTGCCGCCATGAGCGGCGGGGTCGACTCGAGCGTGGCGGCCGCCCTGCTGGCACGTGAGGCGGCCACGACCGGCGAGGAGGTCATCGGCGTCTGGATGCGCCTCCACCCCGACGGTGGCGAAGGCTGGGAGAGCTCGCGCAGCTGCTGCTCGCCCGACGCGGCCGATGATGCTCGGCGGGTCGCCCAGATCGCTGGCATCCCGTTCTTCGTCCTGAACCTGGAGCGGGAGTTCGGGGCGCGAGTCATCGATGCGTTCGCGGACGGTTACCTGGATGGGGCGACGCCGAACCCGTGCCAGGCCTGCAACCAGTACATCAAGTTCGACGAGCTGCTGCGCCGCGGCCTCGCCGCCTATGGCGCCGATCGCGTCGCGACCGGCCACTACGCCCGGGTCGAGCGGATGGGCGAGCGCTACCTGCTGCGGACCGCCGCCGACGCCGACAAGGACCAGACCTACTTCCTGTGGGTCCTGGACCAGGCGCAGCTGGCACACACCGTCTTCCCGCTCGGCGAGCTCACCAAGCCGCAGGTGCGCGACATCGCCGCCGAGCTGGAGCTGCCGACCGCGCAGAAGCCGGAGAGCCAGGAGATCTGCTTCGTGCCCGCCGGCGACTACCGCGCCCTCCTCGCCGAACGGCGAGGCTACGAGGGGGAGCCGGGGCCGATCGTGGACGCCGACGGGACGCGCCTGGGAACGCATTCGGGCTACGCGCACTACACCGTCGGGCAGCGCCACGGGCTGGGGGTCGCGCTGGGCGAGCCGGTGTACGTGCGGGAGGTGCGAGCCGCCACCAATACGGTGGTGATCGGCCGCCGCGACGAGGTGGCTGCGCGCACGTTCGTCGTCGACAGGCGGCGGTTCGTGGCGGGCGAGCCGCCTGCCGAGCGGTTCGACGCGCTGGTGCGCATCCGGCATCGCGCCACGGCCGTCGCAGCCGAGATCACGCTGATCGGCGACGACCGCTTTGCCGTCGAGACGGGGGAGCCGGTCTGGGCGCCGGCCCCGGGCCAGGCGGCCGTGCTTTACCAGGGCGACATCTGCCTGGGTGGCGGGCGCATCGCCCGGGCGCAGTGACGCCATGGCTGCTGATCACCGTCCTCCTCGCCGGCATCAACCTCCTTGGGCTGCTGGCCATCCTGGGCCGATGGGGACGCATGGTGCTGGCGCTGGCCATGGCGGCGCTGCTCGGGACGGCACTGGGCAACGCCGTTGGCGCGCTCACCGGTCTGGAGCTGCTGCGGCTGGGCGATTACCACGTCGTGGCGGCCTCGGTCGGCGCGCAGCTGGCCATGCTCGCCACGCTGCTGCTGGCGGCTCTGCTGCCCGGGCACGCGGCGGACCGCTGAGCGGGGAACGCTGACATGGATGTCGCCATCACGATCTTCCGCATCGGGGTCGGCGTCGGGGCGGTCCTGGTCGGGCTGGGCGTGATCCTCATCGCCATCTCGCTGCGGCCGCTCGCACGTGACGCGCGGGCGCTGGCCAATGACGCCCGCCGGTTGGCCAACCTGGCGGAGCGCGAGCTCTCGGAGCTGATCGACGGCGCCCGGCAGCTGACCCGCGACACCGAGGTGCTGACCGAAGACCTGGAAGGGCGGCTGGCCAGGCTGCAGCGCGAGGCCGGAGAGCTGGAGGAGCGAGTGACGGCTCAACCGTCCCTGACGGTCGCCCCGGCGGTTGCCGGCGGCATGAGCCCGGAGACCATTCCCCCGGTACAATCGCCCGACGCAACGGAGGACGAGCGGATCGCATGAAGGACTCGGGGATCGGAAGCTTCATGGCCGGCGTCGCCATCGGCGGGTTGATCGGCGCGGCCATTGGCCTGCTCATGGCGCCCACGAGCGGCGAGGAGATTCGCGAGCAGGTGGGTGACTTCGTCGACGGGCGGCGGGCAGCCTTCGGCGATGCCGTGAGCGAGGGACGAGCCGCCGCCCAGATGGCGCGCGCCGAGATGCTGGGCGCGTACGATGCCGATGCCCCGGGCGAGGCCGCTCCGCAGGGCGGAGCTGCGCCGGAGGGCGCCGCCTGATCGCACCACCACCGACGCCCGGGCACCTTCGAGAGCCGGTGGAAATGCCGGCTCTCGCCGTGCGTGGCGCCGCGCGACCAGCAGGGTGAGGATGGACGAGATGGAGCCGATGACGGCCGCGGAACTTCGCGAGCACTACCTGCGCTTCTTCGAGGAGCGCGGCCATACCCGCGTGCCGCCGGCCCCGCTGCTGGCCCGCGACGATCCGACCCTGCTGTTCGTCAACTCCGGGATGGCGCCGTTCAAGCGGGTGCTGACCGGCGAGGAGAAGCGGGACTACGTGCGGGCGGTCGATGCGCAGCCGTGCCTGCGGGTGGCGGGCAAGCACAACGACTTCGAGGAGGTCGGTCGCACGCCCCGCCACCACACGCTGTTCGAGATGCTCGGCAACTGGAGCTTCGGCGACTATTTCAAGCGCGAGGCCATCCACTGGGCCTGGGAGTTCCTGACCGATGCGCTCGGCCTGCCGCCGGAGCGGCTGGCCGCGACCGTGTACACCGACGACGACGAGGCGCATCGGATCTGGTCGGAGGAGATCGGCCTCCCGTCCGAGCGGCTGGTCCGCTGGGGGAACATCGCCGCCGGCGACGAGAAGAACTTCTGGGCGATGGGCGACACCGGCCCCTGCGGCCCGTGCAGCGAGATCCATTACGACCGTGGGGTGGAGCTCAGCGAGGGCGAGGGCTGCGTGCCGGACCACTCCGAGCACTGCCCGCGCTGGCTCGAGGTCTGGAACCTGGTCTTCATGGAGTTCGATCGCGCCACGGACGGCTCCCTGACACCGCTGCCGTTCAAGAGCGTGGACACCGGCATGGGGCTCGAGCGCATCGCCTCGGCGCTGCAGGGCGTGGACTCGAACTACCGGACCGATCTGTTCGTGCCGATCATCGAGCGCTTGGCGCAGTTCATCGGCCATGACCCGCAGACGGTCGAGAGCGAGCGGTTCAGCTACCAGGTGGTTGCCGACCACTCGCGGGCGATGACCTTCCTGCTGGCCGAGGGCGTGACCCCGTCCAACGAGGGCGCCGGTTACGTGCTGCGCCGGATCATGCGGCGCGCCGTGCGCCACGGGCGGCTGATGGGCATCACCCGGCCCTTCCTGCGCGAGACCTGCGCAGTGGTGATCGACATCATGGGCGGGGCCTACGCACACCTGGCCGATGGGCGCGATCGCATCCTGGCGGAGGTCGAGGCCGAGGAGGGCAAGTTCGCACGCACCCTGGAGGCGGGGAGCGAGAAGCTGCTGGCGCTGGTCGAGGCGGCCGGTGGGAACCGGCTGATTCCCGGCGACGAGGCCTTTCGCCTGCATGACACCTTCGGCTTCCCGATCGACCTCACCGTGGAGATCGCCGCCGAGAGCGGCGTGACGGTGGACCGCGAGGGCTTCGACCGAGCGATGGCCGAGCAGCGCGAGCGCTCGCGCGGCGGCAGGAGCGGACGATTCGCGGCGGATCCGGCGTTGTCGGAGCTGACGAGCGAGTTCATCGGCTACCCCAACCAGACCCGCGCCGACGGATTGGCGGTGACCGGTCTGGCCCGCGGTGAGACCGTCCAGGTCGTGCTGGATCGCACGCCGTTCTACGCGGAGGGCGGCGGGCAGATCGGCGATCGGGGCGAGCTGGTCGGGCCACGGGGGACGGTGCACGTGGAGGACGTGCAGCGCGTCGGTGACGCGATCGTGCACGTCGGCCGGCTCGAGGGCGAGCTGGAGATCGGCGAGCCGATCGAGGCCCGGGTCGACGAGGGGCGGCGCTGGGCGGCGGCCCGCAACCATACCGCCACGCACCTCCTGCATCGTGCGCTACGTGACGTGCTGGGAGAGCAGGCCAAGCAGGCGGGGAGCTGGGTCGGCCCGGAAGGGCTGCGCTTCGATTTCCCGGCGTCCTCGGCGACGCCGCGTGAGCAGCTGCGCGAGGTGGAGCGGCGGGTCAACGAGCAGATCCTGCGCAACGCGACGGTGGAGCCGGCCTGGATGAGCCTGGGCGAAGCGCAGCAGCTCGGCGCCGACATGTTCTTCGGCGAGAAGTACGTGCCGGAGAACGTGCGCGTGGTCCAGGTCGATGGATTCAGCAGGGAGCTGTGCGGCGGGACGCACGTGGCGTCCACCGGGCAGATCGGCTCGTTCCGGATCACTGGCGAAGCGAGCATCGGCGCCGGCCTGCGCCGGATCGAGGCCGTGACCGGCGAGGCCGCGGATGAGCTGGTCGCCGAGCGCCTGGCGACGCTGCACGCCGTCGCCGCACAGCTCGGCGTCCCGGAGGACCAGGTGGCGGCGCGCGTGGAGGCGTTGACGGCACGGCTGCGGGAGGCGGAGAAGGGGATGCGCCAGCCGACCGAGCGCGGCGTGCGGCTGGACGCGGCCGCCGCCCTGGCCGGCGCCCAGCAGGCGGGCGAGGTGAAGGTCATCGTCCAGCATTACCCCGGCGCGGATGCGGCGGCGCTGCGGCAGTGGGCGGACGACCTGCGGGGCATGACCGGCCGTTTCGTCGCGATCGGCGCTGGGGAGAGCCGCGGTCCCGCGGTGGTGGTGGCCGCGAGCCGCGACCTGGTGGCCGAGGGCTTCGACGCCGTGGCCATCATCCGCCAGATCGGCCCGCTGATCGATGGTGGCGGTGGGGGACGCGCGGAGCTCGCGCAGGCGGGCGGGAGGAGCGGCGCCCGACTGCAGGACGCGCTCGCCGAAGCCGCGCGGCTGGCGCTGGAGGCGCTGTCGCCCATCGAGTCGGGCTGAGCGAGGCGAGACGGAGGCGGCGTGCAGCAGCTCATCGGCGGAGTGGTCGAGCGCATTCGGAGCGGTTCCGGACGAACGGAAGCTCGCCAGCGCCCGGCTCCCCGGGCGCTCACCGCGCTGGATGTGGGCACGGAGTTCGCCAAGGCGCTGGTGGTGGGCCTGGAGGATCACGACGGCGTCCTGACCGGCGTGGTGCGCGGCGCCGGGCGACGGCGCCAGGGCCTGGCGCACATGCAGTCGGGCACGGTGAGCGATATCGACGCGGTGGTGGCGAACTGCCGTGAGGCGCTCGACGAGGCCGAGGCCATGGCCGGCCTGCGCCCCGGCTCGGCGGTGATCGCCATCGCCGGCGAGCTCGTCAAGGGCACGACCAGCGTGCGCACCCTCCGCCGCGACCAGCCGCAACGCCCGCTGACGGATGGCGAGCTGGAACGCATCGTCCAGCGCGCGCAGTCCGAGGCACTCGACGAGGCCGAGGCGCGGATCGCCTGGGAGTCCGGTGTCGAGCGGCTGGAGGTGCGCCTGGTGCACGCCGCGATCGTGGAGATGAAGATCGACGGCTACCAGGTCAGCAACCCCATCGGCTTCACCGGCAGCCAGGTCGAGCTCGCGGTGTTCAACGCCTTCGCGCCGATGGTGCACCTTGGCGCGCTGCAGTCCGTCGCCAACGGGCTCGGCCTGCAGCTGCTGGGCGTGATCGCCGAGCCCTACGCGGTCGCCACCTGCCTCGACCCCGGCGAGCTCGGCGACGCCGGGGCGGTGTTCGTGGACATCGGCGGGGGCACGACCGACGTCGCCGTGGTGCGCCACGGCGGGATCGCCGGCACGAAGATGCTGGCCCTCGGCGGCCGGGCCTTCACCAGGGGCCTGGCGGAGCGCTTCGGGCTGTCGTTCACGCGCGCCGAGACGCTGAAGCTGGCCGCCGCCGCCGATGCGCTGCCCGATGAGGTTCCGTCCGACGAGCTCCGACGTGCGCTGGCCGAGGATGCGGCCGTCTGGCGGCGCGGGGTGGAGCTCATGATCTCGGATCTGGCGGAGGGCGAGCTGCTGCCGGCGCGCGTCTACCTGTGCGGCGGCGGCGCCGAGCTGCCGCAGATCGCCGAGGCGCTGGCCGACGATGCCTGGTGGCGCCGGCTGCCGTTCGCGCGCCGGCCGCAGGTGCTTGCCCTGCGGCCCGACGAAGTCGCCGGCCAGCGCGACGCCACGGGCACCCTGGTCACGCGCCAGGACGTCACGCCGCTGGCCCTGGCCCACCAGGCGCTGGTCATCGATTCGCAGGCGACCGCTGCCGAGCGCGCCATGCGCCGAGCCGTCCGCGCCCTGGAGCTCTGAGCCAATGGCGGACGCCACCCAGCTGCTTTACCTGGAGCCGGACGACGAGATCACCACGGTCGTGCGCCGCCTGCGCGAGGCCGATGCGCCCCGGGTGGTGCTGGTCGCCTCCGGTCGCACGAAGGCGACGACCAGCGCGGTCGCGCTGCGGCTGCTGGCCCAGGTGGCCGCCGATGAGGGCCGCGAGGTCGCCCTGGTGGCTGATGGTGCAGCTCGCGCGCTGGCCGCGGAGGCGGGCATCCCCGCCTTCGCCTCCGTTGCGGACGCGAATGCCGAAGGCGCCGTCCCGCTCGAACCGGCCGCTCCCCAGCGAGCGCCGATCCACGTCGTGCGCGGCGAGCCCGAGCCAGCCGCGCCGGACCTGCCGGCGGCGGAGCTGGGGGCCGCGCCCGTCGCGCCGCGCGGCCTGGACGAGACACAGCCGGTCCCGGTGCAGCGGCAGGTTGGCCGTGGCCGGCACCAGCGCGCACCGGTCGCGCCGCGGGCTGCACGGGAGGTGCGCCGGCGCCCTGCCTGGTTGCTGGCCGCGACGGCGCTGCTCCTGCTCATGGTCGTGGGGGCCGCGCTCGGCGCGGTGCTGCCCGCCGCATCGGTGACCATCCGGCCGCGCGCGATCGCGGTCGGCCCGCTGAGCTACGAGCTGCGACCGGAGACGCACACGGGCGGCGGTGCGGCGCTGACCTCCACGCAGCACGGGGAGGCGACCGGGCATCGGACCAGGCGGACGGCTGCGACCGGGGTC
>DATBJR010000013.1:0-11781 GCA_036556325.1 Candidatus Limnocylindria bacterium
GAAGTGGCCATGGCTGACCAGCTGGCGCGCCTCGGCCCGTGACCGGGCCAGGCCCATGCGGTAGACGACGTTGTCCAGCCGCATCTCGAGCATGCGCAGCAGCTCTTCGCCGGTCATCCCCTTGCGCTTCGAGGCCTTCGCGAAGTAGTTGCGGAACTGCTTCTCCATGATCGAGTAGGTCTTGCGCACCTTCTGCTTCTCGCGGAGCTGCAGCCCGAACTCGCTCACCTTGCGGCGGCGCTGGGTGTTCATGCCCGGCGGGGTGCTGCGGCGCTCGAACGAGCACTTGCGGCTATAGCAGCGCGAGCCCTTGAGGAAGAGCTTCAGCCCCTCGCGCCGGCAGATGCGGCAGACGGGATCGGTGTATCGGGCCATGACGCTCCCCTAGACCCGACGCCGCTTCGGCGGGCGGCAGCCGTTGTGCGGGATGGGCGTCACGTCGGTGATGGCGGTGACCTCCAGGCCGGCGGTCTGGAGGGAGCGAATCGCCTGCTCGCGGCCAGCGCCGGGTCCCTTCACGAAGACCTCGATCTGGCGCATGCCATTCTCCATTGCGCGCCGCGCGGCAAGATCCGCGGTCTGGCTGGCAGCGAAGGGCGTGCTCTTGCGCGAGCCCTTGAACCCGACCAGCCCGGCGCTGCCCCAGCTGATGACGTTCCCGCTCGTGTCGGTGATGGTGACGATCGTGTTGTTGAACGTCGACTGGATGTGCGCGTGCCCAGTCGGCACGTTCTTCTTCTCGCGCTTCTTGGTGCGCGCCGCGCGCTTCCGCTCTGCCATGGAACTCCCGTGCTACTTCTTGCGCCGAATGCCAACGGTCCGACGCGGACCGCGACGCTGGCGTGCGTTGGTCTTGGTGCGCTGCCCGCGGACGGGCAGGTTGCGGCGGTGGCGCAGGCCTCGGTAGGAGCCGATCTCCATCAACCGCTTGACGTTCATGCTCACTTCGCGGCGGAGGTCGCCCTCCACCTTGTAGCGGCGCTCGACGAGCTCGCGCAGCCGGTTGACCTCGTCCTCGGTGAGGTCACGGACGCGACGATCCTCGGCGATCCCGGCCCCGGCCAGGATCTGGCGCGCGGAGGTCGGCCCGATGCCGTAGATGTAGGTCAGCGAGACGACCGCGCGCTTCTCGCGCGGGATGTCGACGCCGGCGATGCGTGCCACGCTTCTTGGCTACCCCTGTCGCTGCTTGTGCTTGGGAATGACGCAGATGACCATGACCACGCCGGAGCGCTTGATCACCTTGCAGCGCTCGCAGCGGGGCTTCACGGACGCAGAAACCTTCATCTCATCCTGTACGTGATGCGACCTCGACTGAGGTCATAGGGACTCAGCTCGACGCGGACGGTGTCGCCGGGCAGGATGCGAATGAAGTTCTGGCGGAGCTTTCCGGAGATATGGGCCAGGACTTCGTGCCCGTTCTCCAGCCGCACCTTGAACATCGCGTTCGGCAAGGGCAGGACCACCTCACCCTCGACCTCGATTGCATCCTTCTTCGGCAAGCGCCACGCACCCTCGTAAGAGCTGTCTGACCCATGTTGGAAACACACGGAAAGGCCGCCGCACAGGGCGACCCACGGAACGAGCAGTATACGCGCGCCGAGCGTCCGGTGCAAGGACGTTCGAGGGTGAAGAATCTTCAACCTGCGCGCAGTTGCCGCTTTAGCGTCCGGGACTAGGTTTGCGCCGTTTGCGCCGCCTCGTCAACCGGAGGTGCCCATGGCCCGCGCCCTCGTCCGCAGCCTGCTGGTCGTCCTGCTGCTTCTCGCATTGTCCGGGGGCTTGGCGCCGGCCGTCGCAGCCGTCGGGCTCCAGGTCACGACCCCCTACCCATCGGTGGCGGTCCAGCCCGGGGCGACGCTGAGCATGACGGTCACCGTGCGTGTCCAGCAGTCGGCGCGCGTCGCGCTCTCGCTGGCCGGACTGCCACAGGGCTGGCAGGCGCAGCTCACCGGGGGCGGCAACGAGATCCACGCGGTCTACGTCCGGGCGGGGACGCCGCTCGATGTCACGCTGACCGTCGACGTGCCAAAGGCCGCTCGCGGCAGCCACACCATCGCCGTCGTCGGCGCCGCCGCTGGAGAGCAGTCGCGACTCGCGCTGCAGCTGCAGGTCGCCAGCGCGGCCGGGGGGAGCGCGAAGCTGGAGTCCGACTATCCGTCGCTGCAGGGCCCAGCGGACCAGGACTTCAAGTTCAACCTCACCCTCTCGAACGACACGCCGCAGCAGCTGACGTACGGGCTCCAGGCGCAGGGTCCGTCTGGCTGGACCGTCTCGATCCAGCCCTCCGGTGAGGCGAATGCGGCCAGCGTGACGGTCGACGCCCACGGCAGCCAGCGGCTGGAGGTGACCGCCACCGCTCCTACCGATGCCGCCGCCGGCGAGTATCCCATCGGCGTCGCCGTCGCCTCGGGGCAGTACCAGGCCACCGCCGACCTGACGGCCATCGTCACCGGCAAGGTGCAGATGACGTTCTCGACTCCGGACCAGCGGCTGAACACCACCGCCAGCGCCGGATCGGCCAGCGACCTGCAGGTGGTCGTCCTCAACGACGGCACCACCCCGCTGCGCAACGTGAGCCTGGCCGGCAGCGGACCCAGCGACTGGAAGGTGACCTTCGAGCCGGCCACGATCGATGCCGTGGCACCCAATGACTCGGTGACGGCCACTGCCCACATCACGCCCTCGGACAGTGCCGTGGCCGGCGACTACCAAGTGTCGCTCACGGCCAAGACGGAAGGCGCCGATGAGAGCATGGACATCCGCGTCACCGTCGAGACGCCGCCCATCTGGGGACTGCTGGGCATCGGCCTCATCCTCGCCACCCTGGCGGGCATGGTCTGGGTCTTCCGCCGCTTCGGGCGCCGGTAAGCCGATGCAGCCCGCGGCAGCCATCGAGGCCACTGGCCTGACCAAGCGCTACGAGACGGTGGTGGCGGTCGATGACCTCACCTTTCGCGTCGGGCCGGGCGAGATCTACGGACTGCTCGGGCCCAATGGAGCAGGCAAGACGACCACCATCCTGATGCTGCTGGGCCTCTCCGAGCCGACCGCCGGCAGCGCCCGTGTGGTGGGACTGGACCCGGCGCGCGAGCCACTCGAAGTCAAGCGTCGTGTCGGCTACCTGCCGGATGCGGTCGGCTTCTACGGGCGCCTCTCCGGTCGCGAGAACCTGGCCTACACCGCGCGGCTCAACGGCCTCGACCCGGTGGGGATCGAGCATCGCATCGACCGGCTGCTCGGCCAGGTCAATCTCCTGGAGGCCGGTGACCGGCCGGCCGACGCGTACTCGCGCGGAATGCTGCAGCGCCTGGGGGTGGCCGATGCGCTCATCAAGGAGCCTGACGTCCTGATCCTGGACGAGCCGACGGCGTCGATCGATCCCTCTGGCGTGGCCGAGCTGCTCGCCCTCATCCGGCGCCTGGCCGATGAGCGCGGCCTGGCCATCCTGCTGTCCAGCCACCTGCTCAGCCAGGTCCAGAAGCTCTGTGACCGGGTGGGGATCTTTGCCCGAGGCCGATTGATCGCGGAAGGGACACTGACGGAGCTGGCGCGGCGAGCCGGCGACGTCGACCTGCCGCTGGACGAGGTCTACCGCCGCCTGGAACTGGCCGCCGAGGCAGCCGATGACCACGGCGCCTGAGCTCGCCACGGCCGTCCCGGTCACCGCGGGCTGGCTGCAGCGGCGAGGTCCCGGCTGGCTGGTGGTCGCCGGCAAGGAGTTCGGCGAGGGGCTGACCAGCCTCCGCTTCCTGGTGCTGCTGGGGCTCATGGCGCTGGCTGCCGCCGGGCCGGTCTACGCCGCCTCGGGCGCAATCCGCGACGCCGCCGAGCAGGCCAGCGGCGCCGTGGCCGTGTTCCTGGCGCTGTTCACCATCGGGGCGGACCCGGTCCCCTCCTTCGTCGCCCTCGTCGGCTTCCTGGCTCCGCTGCTGGGCATCGCCTTCGGCTTCGACGCGATCAACGGCGAGCGCGCGCAGGGCACGCTGCCGCGGCTCCTCTCCCAGCCGATCCACCGGGACGACGTGGTCAACGGCAAGTTCGCCGCGGGCATCGGCACCATCGCCGTCGCGCTGGTGGCGACCATGCTGCTGGTGGCGGGCATCGGGCTCCTGCGCCTGGGCATCGCGCCCTCGGTGGCCGAGGTGCTGCGGCTGACGGTGTGGCTGGTGGTCACCATCGTCTACGTCTCGGTGTGGCTGGCGTTCGCCACGCTCTGCTCGGTGCTCTTCCGGCGCGCGGCCACCTCGGCGCTGGTGGCGCTCGGCGTATGGCTGGCGCTCAGCCTGTTCGGCGTCCTGCTGGCGCGGCTGGTGGCCGGCTTCCTGGATCCGAGCGGCGCCACCGGTTCGCTGGCCGCGCAGGTCGGCCACGCCCAGCTGGAGCAGCAGCTGTCGGTCATCAACCCCGGCACGCTCTATTCCCAGGCCACGACCGCCCTGCTGACGCCCAGCGCGACCAGCGTCACGCTGCCGGGCATTGCACAGCTCATCCAGCTCAGCCAGCAGATTCCCACCCAGCTGTCGCTCGAGCAGAGCCTGCTGGTGGCCTGGCCACAGCTCGTGATCCTGGTCGCGCTGACGGTCGCGTGCTTCGTGGCGGCCTACGTTGCCTTCCTGCGCCAGGAGGTCCGCGCCTAGGGCGAGCGGCCTACGGCTCGGTCAGGACCTGCGGCCCGTCGTCCGTGACGGCGATCGTGTTCTCGAAGTGGGCCGACAGGCTGCCGTCGGCGGTGACGACCGTCCAGCCGTCGCGCAGCATCGCGACCTCATCGCCGCCCAGGTTGTACATCGGCTCAATGGCGAAGCACATGCCGGCCTCGATCCGCAGGCCGGTCCCCGGCCGGCCGTAGTTCGGGACCTGCGGGTCCTCGTGCATCGACTGGCCGATGCCGTGACCGACGAACGGCCGGACGATCCCGTACCCGTGCTCGTGCGCCACCGCCTCGATGGCGGCGCCCACGTCGCCCAGCCGGTTGCCGGGCACGGCTGCGGCGATTCCGGCTTCCATCCCCCGTCGCGTGGCATCGATCAGCTCCTGCACGCGCGGCGTCGCGGGACCCACCGACCAGGTGCGGGCGCAGTCGGCGTGCCAGCCTTGCCAGATGCAGCCCACGTCCAGGCTGACCAGGTCGCCCTCGCGGACGTGTCGCCTGCGCGACGGGATGCCGTGCACCACCTCGTCGTTGAGCGAGGCGCAGATGCTGCCCGGGAAGGGCGGGTCCGAGCCGTAGCCCTTGAACGAGGGAATGGCGCCAGCGCGCCTGATGATGTCATCCGCGATCCGGTCCAGCTCGCCGGTGGTGACTCCGGGTCGCAGCGCGTCGCGGAGCGCCGCCAGCACGTCGACCAGGATCAGGCCGGCGTGCCGCATCCGCGCGATCTCGTCGGGCCGCTTGATGGTGACCATGGCCATCCGCGAGGGCATGCCCATCAGGGGAGCGCTCCGAGGATCTCGGCCAGCACCTCGTCGATCGGCCGCCGGCCGTCCACCTCGGTCAGGACGCCGCCGTCGCGGTAATGCGCGACCACTTCCAGCATGGGCGGTACCTGCTTCTCCAGTCGGGCGCGCACGACCTCGGCCGCATCGTCATCACGTCGCACGAGCCGTGTGCCGTCCTTGTCGCAGATGCCTGGTTGGCGGGGCGGATCCGTGACGTCATGGTACGGCGTGCCGCAGACGGGGCACACCGAGCGGCCCGCCACGCGCGCGATGAGGTCCTCGGTCGGCACCGCGATGTAGATGGCGCGCGCGATCCGCTCGCCGCGCTCGGCCAGCGTCGCGTCCAGGGCGGCCGCCTGGCCGACCGTGCGCGGGAAGCCGTCCAGGATGGCGCCGCGGGCCGCATCGGCCTGGGACAGGCGCTCCATGAACATCGCAATCGTGATGTCGTCCGGCACCAGGTCGCCGCGGTCCATGTAGGCCCTGGCGCGCTCCCCGAGCGACGTGCCGTCGCGCAAGGCGGCGCGGAACAGGTCGCCAGAGGCGAGGTGCGGGATGCCGAGCCGATCCTCCAGGCGCTCCGCCTGGGTCCCCTTGCCGGCACCGACCGCCCCGATCAGGAGCAGGATCAGGCGCCCATCGGGCGCCGGCTGGGCAGCGCCCGGCTCGGTCACCGGATGAAGCCCTCGTAGTGGCGCATCAGCATCTGGGCCTCGAGCTGCTTCATGGTCTCCACCACCACGCTGACCACGATCAGGATGCTGGTGCCGCCGAGTTGCAGCGCGCTGGTGCCGGGAATAACGGCCGACACGACCAGCGGCAGCACGGCCAGCGAGGCCAGGAACAGCGCACCGCCCAGCGTGATCCGGTTGGTGACGCGCGCCAGGAAGTCCTCCGTCGGCCGCCCGGGCCGGATCCCGGGAATGAAGCCGCCGTTCTTGCGCAGGTAGTCCGCCGTCTGGTCGGGCCGGAACTGGAAGGCCGTGTAGAAGTACGTGAAGAACACGACCAGCACGAAGTAGAGGATCCCGTAGACGACGACGTTGTTCTGGGACAGGTTGCGCACGATGAACTCGGCCGTGCTCTTGACCCAGCCGATGTCGCTGGCGGTGAAGTACTGGGCGATCTGGGCCGGGAACAGCAGGATGCTGATGGCGAAGATGATCGGGATCACGCCCGCCATGGTGACCTTCAGGGGCAGGTACTGGGTCTGGCCCTGGTACATGCGCCGACCACGGACGCGGCTCGCGTACTGCACCGGGATGCGACGCTGGCCCTCGTTGATGAACACCACACCGGCGATGACGATGATGGCGATGATGATGAACGGGATGATCCGGGCCAGCCCGTCCGGACCGGTCACCACGCCCGACGCCTGGTGCGGGATGCGGCCCACGATGCCGGCGAAGATGATGAAGCTGATGCCGTTGCCCAGGCCGCGCTCGCTGATCAGCTCGCCCAGCCACATCAGCAGGATGGTGCCGGCGGTGAAGCTCAGCAGCAGCGAGAAGGTCTCGATGCTGAAGAACGGGTGCGCGGTGATGACCTGGTTCGAGGAGAGCAGCACGCTGAAACCGTAGCCCTGGGCGAAGGCCATCGGCACCGTCAGCAGGCGGGTGTACTGGTTGAGCCGATTGCGGCCGTACTCCCCCTCGCGGGCCAGCTCGCCGAGGCTGGGGATCACCCCCTGCATCAGCTGCATGATGATGCTGGCGTTGATGTACGGGTTGACGCCCATGCCGATGATCGAGGCCGTTGCCAGCCCGCCGCCCGAGAACAGGTCGAGCAGGCCGAGCAGCTGGTTCGAGTTGAACAGCGTGGCCAGCCGCTGCTGGTCGACGCCGGGCACCGGCACGTTGGTCAGCACCCGGAAGATCAGCAGGATCCCGAGCGTGAAGAGGATCTTCCGCCGGATGTCCGGCGCCCGGAACGCCGTGACCAGCGAGTCGATCACCTAGGCCTCGCTCTCGTCGCCATCGGCCGTCGTCGCGTCGGGCGCGGCCTCGGCCGCCGGCTCGGCGGCATCGGCCGCTGCCTGCTCGACCGCCTCGCCGCTTGCGCCTTCGGCGGTTGCCTCTTCTTCGGCCGCCTCGGCCCGGGCCTCCGCCTTCGCGGCCCGCTGCGCTGCCTTCTCCTCGGCCTCGGCCTCGGCAGCGGCCGCGTCACGAGCCTCCTCGGCCTCGTCGACCGGCAACCCATCGGGCCAGCTGATGCGCTGGGCGGTGCTGCCCGCCGCCGCCAGCTTGTCGAGCGCCGAGCGGGTGAAGGCGTGGGCATGGATCGTCACGCCCTTCGGCGCATCGCCGGTGCCAAGGACCTTGACCGGCAGCGGCTTCGTCTTCGAGCTGCGCAGCAGCCCGTCGTGGCGCAGGACGTCCGGCGTGATCAGGGTGCCGGCCGGCACCTCGGCCAACTTGGCCAGGTTGATCGGCGCGTATTCGACCCGGAAGCGGTTCTTGAAGCCGTGCAGCTTCGGCGTGCGGACGTGCAGCGGTGTCTGGCCACCCTCGAACCACGCCGGGATGCTGGACCCGGCACGGGACTTCTGCCCCTTCGTGCCGCGGCCGCCGGTCTTGCCCCGCCCGGAGCCATGGCCGCGCCCGATGCGACGCGGCGGCTTGTGCGAGCCGCTCGGCGGCTGCAGGTCATGGAGCTTCACTCGGTGCCCCCTTCCTTTGCCGGCTCCTCGACGCGCAGCAGGAACGCCACGCGGCGGAGCATCCCGCGATTGGCGGGCGTGTCGGCGATCTCGATGGTCTGGTTGAGCCGATGCAGCCCGAGGGCGCGAATGGTCCCCCGCGCTCCGGCCTTGTGACCGATGGTGGACTTCACCCAGGTCACCCGGATCGTCTTATCGGCCACGGCCGCCTCCCTGCGGGAAGGCGGGCGCCGGCCGCTCGACGTACTCGTGCGGGCGACGGGCCGCCTCGGCGGCGCGCTTGCCGAGCAGCTCCTCGGCGGTCTTGCCGCGGCGCGTGGCGATGGCATCCGCGGAACGGAGGCTGGACAGCGCCTGCATGGTGGCGCGCACGACGTTCACCGGGTTGGTGCTGCCCATCGACTTCGACAGCAGGTCGCGCACGCCCGCGGCCTCGACCACCGAGCGCACGGAGCCGCCGGCGATGACGCCGGTCCCCGCCGAGGCCGGCTTGAGCATGATGTGCGAGGCGCCATAGTCCAGGCGCACCTCGTGCGGGATGGTGGAACCCACCAGCGGCACGCGGATGAGGTGCTTCTTCGCATCCTCGACGCCCTTCCTGATGGCCTCGGGCACCTCGTTGGACTTGCCCAGGCCCGCGCCCACCACGCCATTGCGGTCCCCGACCACGACGACCGCGCTGAAGCTGAAGCGGCGGCCGCCCTTGACGACCTTCGCCACCCGGTTGATCTGGACGACCTTCTCCTCGAGGTTGAGCTTGGTCGGATCGATTCTTGCCATTGGTCTGCTCCTCGCTCTACAGGTCGAGGCCGCCCTCGCGGGCGCCCTCGGCGAGCGAGCGAACCCGCCCGTGGTACTGGTAGCCGGCCCGGTCGAGCACGACCGAGGTCACGCCTGCGGCCTTCGCCCGCTCGGCCAGGGCCTTGCCGACGGCGCGGGCCGCGTCCAGCTTGCCGGCTTCCGTCGCCAGGTCGCGCTCGCGGCTGGAGGCGGCGGCCAGGGTCCGGCCGCTGGCATCGTCGATGACCTGCGCGTAGATGAACCGCGTCGAGCGGAACACCGACAGGCGCGGCCGCTCGGGCGTCCCCTCCAGGTGGAGGCGCAGGCGCGAGTGCCGCTTGCGACGCAGCGCGTCGCGGCTCTGCTTCTTGATCACTTGGCGCCTCCGACCTTCCCGGCCTTGCCGGCCTTGCGCAGGATCTGCTCGCCGGCGTAGCGGATGCCCTTGCCCTTGTACGGTTCGGGCTTGCGCCGGGACCGGATGTACGCGGCGGTCTGGCCAACCAGCTCCTTGTCGGGACCGAACACCGCCAGGCGCGTCGGCGTCTCCACCCGGAACTCGACCCCAGCCGGCGGCTCGACCTCGACCGGGTGCGAGTAGCCGAGTGCCAGGACCAGCTTCTGGCCCTGCAGCTGTGCGCGGTAGCCGACGCCGCTGATCTCCAGCCCGCGGGTGAAGCCGTCGGTCACGCCGACGACCATGTTGTTCACCAGGGTGCGCGTCAGGCCGTGCAGCGCGCGGTGCCGCGGCTCGTCGGTCGGCCGGATCACCCGGACCTCGCCGTCGCTGCGCTCGATCTGCATCTCCGGATGGATCTCGCGCTCCAACGTCCCCAGCGGGCCCTTGACCCGCAGCAGCCGGCCCTCCTGGGTCAGCTCCACGTTGGCGGGAAGCTTGATGGGCATGCGCCCGATTCTCGACATCAGCGTCCCCCTACCAGACGTAGCACAGGACTTCGCCGCCCAGGTTGAGCTTGCGGGCCTGCGACCCGGTCATCACCCCGTGCGACGTGGAGAGGATCGCCAGGCCGAGGCCGCCCAGGACGCGCGGGATCTCGGTCTTGCGGGCGTAGACCCGCAGCCCCGGCTTGCTGATGCGCTTCAGGCCGCTCACCACCGGGGTGCGCCCCTCGACGTACTTCAGCTCGATGGTCAGCGTCTCCTGCACGCCGTCCTGCTGGGTCGCGAACGACTCGATGAAGCCCTCATCGACCAGGATCCGCGCGATCTCGCGCTTCATCTTCGACGACGGGAGGGTCAGCTCCCGGTGCCGGGCCTGGCTGGCGTTGCGGATCCGGGTCAGCATGTCGGCGATCGGATCGGATGTGTTCATGGTTCGGTTCGTTCTCCTCGGCGGTGGTTCGCGCCACGCCGCAGCGTGGTTGGCGCCTGCCGCTGACAGGCCGATCCCTCGGCCGTTCGGCGTCGAGCTACCAGCTCGACTTGGTGACTCCCGGGAGGTGCCCGTCCAGGGCCCGCTCACGGAAGCAGATTCGGCACATCGCGAAGCGGCGCATGTAGCCACGCGGGCGGCCGCAGATCGAGCAGCGGTTGTGCTGCTGGACCTTGTGCCGCGGCGGGCGCGATGCCTTCGCGATCATCGACTTCTTTGCCACGTTCTCTCCTAGCTGGCCTGGAACGGCATGCCGAGGAGCTGCAGCAGCCTGCGCCCCTCCTCGTCGGTCTTGGCGGTCGTCACGATGCTGATCTCGAGCCCGCGCAGGCGGTCGATCTTGTCGTAGTCGATCTCCGGGTAGACGAGCTGCTCACGCAGCCCCAGGCTGAAATTGCCGCGGCCGTCGAACGAGCGGGTGGCGATGCCCCGGAAGTCGCGAATGCGGGGCAGGGCCAGCCGCATCGTCCGCTCCAGGAAGTCGTACATCCGCTGGCCGCGCAGCGTGACCTTGGCGCCGATGGGCATCCCGGTGCGCAGCCGGAACTGCGCGATCGAGCGCTTGGCGCGCGTCACGATCGGCTTCTGGCCGGTGATCGTGGCGAGGTCGCCGACGGCGGCATCCAGGGCCTTGGCATTGGCGATCGCCTCGCCAAGGCCGATGTTCACGACGACCTTCTCCAGGCGAGGGATCTGCATGGCGTTGGCGTAACTGAAGTCGCGCTGCAGCGCCGGCACGACTTCGTCGTGATAGCGCTGGCGCAGCCCCGCGTAGCTTGGCGGCGTGAAGCCGCTGCCCCTGCCCCTGCCCCTGCCGTCGGTCGCCCCGCTGGCGGCCTTCGTCGCCGCCTTGCGGGTCGGGCGCTTCGGCTTCGTCGTCTCGTCGCTCATCGGCCCACCGTCTCGATCTGCTCGCCGCATTGCTTGCAGGCGCGCACCTTCGTCCCATCGTCGCGGACGGCGATGGCTACCCGGGTCGGCTTGTCACAGCGCGGGCAGACGACCTGCACGTTGCTGACATGGATCGGCACCGGCAGATCCAGGATGCCGGCGCTCTGGGTGCGCGAGCGGGGGCGCTGGTGGCGCTTGGCCATGTTCAAACCCTGCACGACCACGCCCAGGCCGCGCTTCGTCTCCTCGACGCGCTCCACGGTGCCGCGCTTGCCGCGGTCCTTGCCGGCGAGCACCAGCACGGTGTCGCCCTTCCTGACGGTCATGGCTACAGCACCTCCGGGGCCAGGGACACGATCTTCATGTAGTTGCGTTCGCGCAGCTCGCGAGCCACCGGGCCGAAGATGCGAGTGCCACGCGGGCTGCCCTGCGGGGTGATCAGGACCGCCGCGTTCTCGTCGAAGCGGATGTGGCTGCCGTCCGGCCGCCCGTACTCCTTGGCCGTGCGCACCACCACGGCGCGCACCACGTCGCCCTTCTTCACGCCGGAGTTCGGCAGCGCCTGCTTGACGCTGGCCACGATCACGTCACCGACCTCGGCGGTGTCCGCCTGGGA
>DATBJR010000014.1:0-41529 GCA_036556325.1 Candidatus Limnocylindria bacterium
GGTACCACCATGACTTGACCGATGGAGGTGGTGGAGCTGGGGGGACTCGAACCCCCGACCCCCTGCATGCCATGCAGGTGCTCTCCCAGCTGAGCTACAACCCCACGATCGGTCCACTCATCGGCGCGATATCGGACGCCATCCCGGCCGGTTTCCCGGCTGCTCGGCGGGCGAGTTCGGCGGCTTCCGATCGCCGGCTTGCACCATCCCCGGCTCGCTGAGGTCGGCAGGCAGCGCCTACTGCTCCCGCGTCAACGCGTTCCGGGGCAGGGTAGCACATCGTGCTCAGCCGGCCACCTTCGGCGATGGGTTGACACGAACCGTATATTCACAAGATGATCCGTATCGCCAAACCGGAGCCGCGGCCCTACGACAGCCCGCTGCGCGCCGAGCAGGTCGAGGAGACTCGGGCTCGCATCCTGGAGGCGGCGATCCGGGTCATGGCCGGGGGGATCGCCAGCGTGTCGATGCCCGCCATCGCCAGGGAAGCCGCGGTATCGGTCCCGACCGTGTATCGCCATTTCGGCACCAAGGGCGAGCTGCTGACCGCCGTTTATCCCTACGTCGCGCGCAAGTCGGGCCTCGATCGGCTGCCCGACCCCACCTCGCTCGACGACCTGCGCGACAGCCTGCGGCGCATCTTCGAACGCACCGATGCGTTGGACGAGCTGGCGCGGGCGGCCATGGCGAGCCCCGGCGGGGAAGAGGTACGTCGGGCCACCATGCCCGGTCGGCTGGCCCGGATCGGGCGCTGGGCGGACGGCCTGCCCGGTGATCTCGCGGATGCCGACCGTGCCCGCATCGCCCGACTGCTGGCGGTGCTGACCACCTCCGGCTCCCTGCGGATGTGGCGCGACCACCTGGGAGTCAGCGCCGAGCAGGCAGCCGATGACATCGACTTCATCGTCCGGGCGGCGGTTGCCGCCAGCACGAGAACCCGGCCGTGAACCCAGAGAGCGTCCGACCCCTGCGCGACCTTCGCCTGGTCGACGCCCCCCAGGTGGGCGGCAAGGCAGCCGGGCTGGGCCAGCTCTTCGCCGATGGGGCCAACGTCCCGGAGGGCGTGGTCCTGACGGCCACCGTCAACGGGGAGCGTGACGACGCGCGTGTCGGGCTGCTGGCCGAGCGGGCTGCCGCACTGGGCACAGGGCCCTTCGCGGTCCGCTCCAGTGGCATCGCCGAGGACGGCGCGGAGCGGTCGTTCGCCGGCATGTACGAGACGCTGCTCGGCGTGCCCGCCGACGAGGTCGTCGCGGCCAGTGGCCGCATCGTGGACAGCGCGGCTGCCGCGCGGGTGACGGCCTACGGCAACGGGGACGCCGGCAGGATGGCGGTCATCGTGCAGCGCATGGTGGCGCCCGTGGCCGCGGGCGTGGCACTGACCGCTGATCCCGTGACCGGCGACCGGGACACCTGCGTCGTCACCGCGGTGCGCGGCCTCGCCGAACGGCTGGTGAGCGGCGAAGCCGCCGGCGACGAGTGGGAACTGACCCCGACTGCGGCCAACCCACGACGGGTCGTCGAGGGCGCGCTGGATGCCGTCGCGGCCAGCCGGATCGCCGGAGAAGCCCGTCGCATCGCGGACCTGCGGGGCGCCCCCCAGGACGTCGAGTGGGCGATCGACGGTGCCGGCGCACTGTGGATCCTTCAGGCCCGGCCGATGACCGGGCTCCCGCCGCTCGTCTCCTGGCAGGCACCGGCGCCGGGCGCCTACACGCGCCACCTGCGCCTGGGTGAATGGATCGGCCAGCCGGTCACGCCGCTGTTCGAGTCGTGGCTGCTCCCAGCCATGGAGGACCGGATGCACGCCCTCCTCCGGGAGCTCGTCGGGCAGCGCGCGCCGCGCCCGTACCACGTCATCGTCAATGGCTGGTACTTCTACTCGGTCAACTTCCTGTCCGGCCGCGCGCTGCTGCGCAGCCTGCCCGGCATGGTGTCGCACCTGGTGCGTGAGCCGAAGAAGCTCGCCGGCATCCTGCCGCAGACGGTGCGGCACGCGTACCCGATCATGGAGCCGGAGTGGCGTGAGGAGGTCCAGCCGCGCTATCGGGCCGCTGTCAGCCGTGCGGCACAGACGGTCGAGTCGCTGCCGGTCACCGAGCTGCCGAAGCTCGTGGACGAGCTCGCCGATCTGGCCGGCGAGTACTTCCTCTGGATCATGGCGCTGGGCGGTGCCGCCTACAAGACCGAGATCAGCCTGGCGCAGTTCTACCGTCGCCACCTGGCACCCACGCTCGGCGGCAGCCACCTGTCGCTGCTGGCGGGGTTCGACCTCGCGCCCGATCCCGGCCACGCCATCTCGTCCCTGGACTGGTGGTACCCGCCGGTCGAGATGCCGGCGAATGGCGGCGAGGGGCAGGATCGAGATCGCGTCGTGCGCGCCCGCCAGGCTGCGGAGCGCGCCGCCGACGAGGTCCTCGCATCCCGTCCACGGCGGCTGGCGACCTTTCGCCGGCTGCTGGCCGATGCCCAGCACCTGGTCCCCATCCGCGAGGAACAGGTCGCCGAGCTGACCATCGCGTGGCCGGTCATGCGCCGCGCGGTGCAGCGCATCGGCGAACGCCTGGCCGAGCGCGGCGTCATCGGCGAGGTGGACGACGTCTTCTTCCTGTCGAGGGACGAGGTGACGGGAGCCATCGGCTCCTCCGACGTCGCCATCCACATCGACGTGCGGGCGCGTCGCGAGCTGCGCGCGCAGCAGGGGCGCCTCGTGCCACCGGCCGTCGTCGGACGGCTGAGCCCGATGATCCGGCGCATGCTCGACGGCTACGCCCGTACGCTGGGCGCAGCGAGATCGCCGACCGCCATCGTGTCCGGCACGCCGGCCTCGGCCGGGCGTGCCACCGGCCGAGTGCGCGTCATCCGGGTGGCCGATGAGTTCGATCAGCTCGAGGATGGCGAGATCCTGGTGGCGCCGATCACCGCGCCCGCCTGGACGCCACTGTTCCGGCGCGCCGCGGCCGTCGTCACCGACGTCGGCAGCCCGGCCGCCCATGCCTCGATCATTGCCCGGGAGTTCGGGATTCCCGCCGTGGTGGGCTGCGGTGACGCCACCGCCCGATTGCGCACCGGCCTGCGGGTCACCGTCGACGGCTCCAGCGGAAACGTCGAGCCGGCCTGAGTCAGGCGACGAGCAGCGTGCGAAGCCCCGCGTCGAGGTCACGCGGCGCGTAACCCAGCTCCGTTCTGGCCCGAGCATCCGAGAACCAGTACGTGACGCCGACGCCCGCCCGCACGAGCTCGGCCATGTTCGGGATCCGGTCGGACAGCGAGGCGGCCACCTCGCCAAGCGGCACGATGCCGCGCAGCAGCCACCCCGGGAGATGGAGGCGGGGGATCGGCTGGCCGCCCAGGGCTGCCGCGCGGCCCAGGACCTCGTCCAGCCGTGCACGCTGCCCACCCAGCAGGTAGGACCGCGCGTCCCGTCCGCGATCAGCGATCAGCAGGTGCCCGAGGGCCACATCGTCGACGTGCACCAGGTTGCCGCCGAGCCCGGTGGCCATTGCCACCTTTAGCGTGCCACGCATCGCCGCCAGGATCTGCCCGCCGGCCTGGGAGTGGTCGCCCGGCCCGTACACCATCCCCGGCATCGCGATCCGTACCCGAGCGCCGGCGCTCATCCGCTCCTCGGTCAGCTGGTGGGCGACGTACTTCGTCTCGTCGTACCACGACAGGAACCGGGGCGGCTGCGACCGCCGATACGTCTCGTCGGGTGCCTGCCCGCCCGTATCGCCGAGCACGTTGGCCGTGGAGGTGTAGACGGTCAACGGCACGTTCGCCGCCTGGGCGGCGTCAAGCACGACCCGCGTGGCGCCGACGTTTGCCGCGTACATCGCCGCCCGCTCGCGGCGCGCGATCCCGATTCGGTATGCGCCGGCCACATGGAAGACGACGTCCACGTCGCGCATGGCGTCGACCACCGACGATGGCTGGCCGCGCGCCAGGTCGAGCTCGACCAGCGTGCAGCCGGCGCTCGCCAGATCGGCAGCTTCGCCTGAACGGCGAACTACTGCCGTCACGGAGTCGCCGCGGACGAGCAGCTGCCGCACCAGGGCACCACCGATGAAGCCGCGTGCCCCGGTGACCAGCGCCCTCATCAGGGACCGAGCGCGCCTGCCAGCCGGTCGAGGCTCGTCGCCAGGTCGCTGGACGCCGCGCCCGCGACGGCACCCTCCAGCGGCTTCATGAAGACGCTCTGCGCTCGAATCTCCATGGTGAAGCGGGCCAGGCAGCCGGTGGCAGACGGCTCCAGCTCGAGCATTGCCTCGATCCCGATTCCGCTGGCCGCGCTGCTGAGCCCGATTCGGCGGCCCGGGTCATAGGCGGTGACGGTCACGTCCACCGCCAGCCGCTGCCCCATGAGCTCGCGGATGACGTGCGCCGTGGAGCCGATGCCGACCGGCGGCGGGGAGGTGAGCTCGGCGGACACGATGCCACTCTGCCAGTGCGGCAGGTTCGCCAGATCCGCCACGAAGTCGAAGGCGCGCCGCGGCTCGGCGGGAAGCTGCCGGCTCGCGTCGACCCGTCGCATCGGCAAAACCCTAATCGATCCGCGCTATCCTTGGGTGCGAACGGAGGGAACCATTCCATGCGCAGATTCCTGCCGGCAGTGTCGCTGGCGCTCGTCCTGGCCGGCATGCTCGTCGCGTGCGGGACGGCGGCCCCGGCCCTCGCTGACCCCGACGAGATCATCAGCCAGGGCATGAAGGCGACCAGCCAGGCCACCAGCTTCCATGTCGACGTGCAGGTGACCGGCACCGTGAACCTCCAGCAGACGGGCGGCACATTCAACCTGGACGGCACGACCGCCGCCGGCGACTTCGACGTGCCCGGCAAGCTGGCGCGCCTGACCTTCAGCGCTCCGGGGCTCATGGGGCTGACCGGCGAGGTGATCCAGATCGGCAAGGACAGCTACGTCAAGACGAGCCTTACCGGCACCCAGTACCAGAAATCGACCACCACCGCGGCCGATGGCGTGCAGACGAACCCGGACGAGCTGTTCACCCAGGTTAGCGGCTTCCTCGACAAGGAAGGGGTGGAGACGGCCAAGCACGATGACGTCGACTGCGGCGACGCGAAGTGCTACTCGGTCAGCCTGACGGTGCCGAGCAGCCTGCTGGCGGACGCTGGCAGCAGCAGCGGCGTCGACATCGGCCAGTTCGTGGGTGACTCGCTGGTGCTGAACCTCCAGTTCGATCGCCAGTCGCTCCGGCTGAGCAGCGTGGCCACCGACATCGACGCGGGCGAAGTCGGCACGTTCGGCCTCTCGCTGACGCTGTCGAAGTACAACGAGGCGGTCCACGTCAGCCCGCCGCCGTCCGACCAGGTCACCGAAGGCGGTGGCTTGGGCCTCTGACGCTCAGCGCGCGATGACGATCAGGAACAGCAGGTTCACGAGGAACGAGCCGGCGACCATCGCGATCCAGTAGGCGGCGTTCCCGGGCGCCTGGCTGACCATCTCGTCGTGCAGCATCCGGTCGACGCGCGCCTGGCGGGTCCGGCGGAGCTCGCGGAGCTCGTCCGTGGCCTGCTGATCGGCGGTCGTGGGCATCAGCGCGCCTCCTTCACGACCGCAGCCTCGATTCGCAGCAGGCGCTCCTCCATCTCGTCCAGCTGCGCCCGCAGCTGCTCGTCCGAATCCTTGGATTGCTGGCTGCCGCGGTGGATCAGGAACGAGACCAGCACGACCATGGTGAACAGCTGCAGGAACTCGGACTGCCAGTTCTCGAAGGTCGACTGCATCCAGGACCAGACGTAGCCGGACGAGCCGAAGAGCTGCGCCGCCTGCCCGTGCGCCTGCTGCTCGCCCACGAACTCCACCCAGCCGGTGGCGCTCTGCAGCAGCCAGCTCACCAGGAAGAGGACGGCCAGCACGATGCTGAGGCCGTAGTCGCGGAACAGCTTCATCAGCCGGCGTGGGCGATGCACGGGCCGTGCCACGGGAAGAAGCGTGGTGGAGATGAGGGGACTCGAACCCCTGACCCCTGCGATGCGAACGCAGTGCTCTCCCAGCTGAGCTACATCCCCACGGGGTCGGCGCGGCGGCCGGCGGCGAGTATAGCAGGGGCGAAGTTCGGGCTTCTCAAACTAGAACGTTTGTTCTATCATCGGTTGGGCCATGACATCCCCACTGGCCGATGTCTCCCGACCCGTCCGACCCCTCCCCGAGCTCCTCGAGGCGCTGCATGACCGCGGGCTGCGACGCGGGATTGCCACCTCGGGACCGATGCCGGCCAAGGCGTCCCTGCCCACCGGCCAGCCACGGCTCGACGCCGCGCTGGGGACCGGTGGCTGGCCGCGTGGGGCGCTGGCCCTGCTGGACGCACCGCTCGGCAGCGGAGCCACCAGCCTGGCGCTCGGCACGCTGGCCGCCTGCCAGGCAGCGGGTGGCGTGGTCGCCTACCTCGATCCGGCTCACAGCCTGGACCCGGCCACCGCCAGCCGGCTGGGCGTCAACCCGGAGTGGCTGCTGATCGTTCGCCCGGTCGATGCCGCCGAGGCGGTGGAGCTCGCCGGCTGGCTGGCGCGGGAGGGAAGGATCGACGCACTGGTGCTCGACCTGGCCGGCAGCGCCCTGCCGCGCGGGCTGATGCGCGGCCTCGATCGCCTGGCCGAGCTCCTGGTCCGGGCCGGCTGCGTGACCCTGCTGCTCGCCGGCGGCGGGCGTGAGCTGGTGGGACGGCTGGCCAGCGTCCGGGTGGCGCTCCAGCGCCGGGCGTGGCTGGGCGTCGGGCGTGACCTGGTGGGGCAGCGGGTGGAGGCCACCGTCACCCGGCAACGCTGGGCGCTCGCCGGGGGGCGCGCCGAGCTGGACCTGTTCTTCGCCGAGGGTCGCCGGGTGGACGCGCTGCTGCGCGACGTGGCGGCTCCTTTCCGCGAGGAGCGGGAGGCGGCCATGCTTCGGGTGGTGGGCGCGTGACCCGGCTGCTGGCCCTGGTCTGGCCGGACCTGCGCCTGCCCGATGTCGATCCCGCTCCCTTCGGGCCGATGCTCGACCGGCTGGACGACCTCTCCCCGCGCATCGAGGCGGTGGACGTGGGGGTGGCGCTCCTCGACGTGACGGGCCTGGGGCCGCTGCTCGGCAGTGAGCGCCGGATCGCCGCACGGGCCGTGGCGCTGGCGCGGGGCGTGGCACCGCTCCCCGTCCGGGTCGGGGCGGGGGAGAACCGCTGGCTGGCCGCGCTGGCCGCCCGCCTGGCGCGCCCGGAGCGTCCCGACGCGCCGGCCGCGTTCCGCTCCCTGGAGCGCAGCGAGCTGGCCGCCCTGCCCATCGACCTGCTGCCCGCCGATCCCGCCACGCGCCAGCGCTTCGCGCTGTTCGGGTTGACCGCCATGGGCCAGCTGGCCGCGCTGCCCCGCTCCGCGGTCGGCGCCCAGTTCGGACTCCTCGGGGAGCGGCTGCAGGCCCTGGCCCGCGGCGAGGACGCGCGGCCGCTCGTTCCCCGGCGCCGCCCGGAGCGCCTGGCCCGCCGCGTGACCTTCGAGCCGCCGCTGGATGGCGTCGGCTCCATCGCGCTGGCCCTGCGCCGCGCCTGCGCCGAGCTGTGTGACGTCCTGCGCGCCCGCCACCTGGCGCCGGGCCGCGCTCGCCTGCGGCTGCTGCTCGAGGATGCACCCGCGCTCGGCGTGGAGCTGGCCTTCCCGGCGCCGGCGCTCGAGCCGGACTGGATCGCGCGGCTGCTCATCGGCCGAGTGGAGGCGGCCAGCCGTGAGCGGCGGTTCGGCGAGGAGCCGCGGGTGGGCGCCATCGGCCTCGTCTTCGACCGGCTCAGCGATCCGGCCAGCCGGCAGCTGCCGGCCTTCGAGGCCCAGGCCGGGCGCTGGGAGGAGCTGCGCTGGTCGCTGGAGCGGCTGGCCGCGCGGTTCGGCGAGGGCCGCCTGTGGCGGGCCGTGCACGACCGGCCGCATGCGTCGCTGGCCGAGCGGCGGTCGCGCCTCGTGGACATCGGTCCATCCGTCCCATGACCCGCCTGCTCGAGGGCCACCCGCTGGTGCAGGTGGAGACCGGCGTCGATGGCACGCCGGTGCGGCTGCGCATGGACGGCGAAACCCACGGTGAGGTGGGGATCTGCAACCGCTGGCGACTGGACGACGACTGGTGGCGGACGCCCGTGGCGCGTGCCTACTACAAGCTCGTCACCCGTGACGGCCTGCTCTGCACGGTCTACCTCGACGAGATGACCGGCACCTGGCACCTGGAGCGCATATTCGACTGACCGATGCGCCGCCCGTGGCTACCCTGCCACCCGTGACCGAGCCCGTTTCCGTCATCCGCCCCGGCACGCTGGCCGATTCGCGCCAGGCGTTCGACGTCTTCCTCGATGCGATCGTCGACCTGGCGGCACGGCTCGGCGCGCCATGGGACCCCAAGCCCGAGGAGATGTGGCCGCGGCTGGAGCCGCTGCTCGGGCTGCTCGCCGCGCACGCCGCCGAGTGGTGGGTCGCCGAGGGTGGCGACGGCAGGCTGCTGGGCTATGCGCGCTCGGTGGAACGCGGCGGCCTGTTCGAGCTGTCCGAGTTCTTCGTGCGCCCCGGCCACCAGTCCGGCGGGGTCGGCCGCGAGCTGCTGGCGCGTGCCTTCCCCGCGGGTCGCGGCGAGGTGCGGGCCATCATCGCCACCATCGACCCGCGCGCCCAGGCCAGCTATTACCGCAGCGGGACGGCCGCCCGCTTCCCGATCCTGTCGCTCATCGGCCCGCCCGGGGCGCGGACCGGCGGCGCGCCGCTGGACCGCGCGCTCGAAGCGCTGGCGGCGACGCCGGACCTGCTTCCACAGCTGCTCGAGCTGGAGCGGAACGCCATCGAGTTCGATCGCGGCGAGGAGATGCGCTGGCTGGTCGAGGAGCGCAACGGCTATCTCTACCGCCGCGCCGGGCGGTCCGTCGGATACGGCTTCCTGGCGCCGCGCGGCGGCATCGGCCCCGTGGCCGCCGATGATGCCGCGGACCTGCCGGCCATCCTGGACCACCTGGAGCGCCGCGCCGCGGAGCTCGGGATCGACGAGATCACGGCCGACGTGCCGGGCCCGAACGAGGCGGCCATCCGCCACCTGCTGAGCCGGGGCCTGAAGTTCGACACGTTCATCACCCTGCTGATGGCGAGCCGGCCCTTCGGGCGGTTCGACCGCTTCATCGGCTTCGCGCCGCCCTTCGTCCTGTAGGGCGACTTGCCCGCGTGGCACCGCCCGTGCAGGGCGGGGGGAGCATGAGTGACTTCCAGGGCAACCCCGGGGCCATCGACGATCCCGGCATGAAGGGGGGCACCGAACCGGATCTCGAGCCGCTGCCGCCGGGCGACACGGCGGACGACACCGGCGAGGCGGGGGCCGTCGGCGAGCCGGTGGCTGCCGAGCTTGACCTGCCGGGTCCCGATGATCCGGTGGCGTGGAGCTACGTGGAGGCCGGGACGCCGATCACCGGTCGCGAGGGGGTGCGAATCGGCACCGTCGAGCTGATGCTGGGCACCGAGGCCGAGGGCATCTTCCACGGTATCGCGCTGCGACCGGCCAACGGCGGTGCCACCCGCGTCATTCCTTCGGACGTGGTCTCGTCGCTGACGCCGTCCGAGGTCCAGGTGCAGCTGAGCGTGGACGAGGCCGAGCGCCTGCCCGACTACGACGAGACGCTGACGGCCGGCTGACCCGGTCACGGCTGCGCACCCAACGGGTACCATCGGGAGCCGATGGCACCCGAGCACCGCGTGGATCGCGTCTGGCCGGATCCCGCGTCCGACTTGTCACTGGACGACGCCTTCGCCTCCCTGCGCCTGCCCGATGGCCCGGCCGGACGACCGCTGGTCGGCGTGAACATGATCACCAGCATCGATGGTCGCGCCCAGCTGGGCGGCACGGCCGATGGCCTTGGCTCCCGCGAGGATCGGCGGCTGATGCGGCTGTACCGCGCCGCCTACGACGCCGTGGCCAGCGGGTCGGGCACGCTGCGCGCCGATGACTTCTACTCCGCCCTGCCCGCGGACCTGGCGGAGCGGCGACGCGCGGCGGGACGCCCGCCCCAGCCCCTCGCCCTGCTCATCGGTGGCGCCGGTCGGCTGCCCGTCGACCGGCGCTTCTTTGCCGCCGGTGAGCAGCCGCGAGCGGTCGTCGTCGGCCGGGGCAGTCCCCACGCCGCCGAGGCGCGGCTGCCCGAGGTCGAGACGTGGGTCGCGCCGACCGATCAGCCCGAGCCGCGCTGGTTGCTTGGCCGGCTGGCGGCGCGCGGTGTGCGGTCGCTGTTGATCGAGGGCGGGCCCACCGTCAACGCCGCCTTCCTGGCGGCGGGCGCGGTCGACGAGCTGTACTGGACGGTCGGTGCGCGCGTGGTCGCGGCAGACGCCCTGCCCATGATCACCTCGCTACCTTTGGCGCACGAGCCCATCCCGGCCAGCCTGGTGAGCGTGCACCGAGCCGGGGACGAGCTGTACCTGCGCTACCGCATCGGCGAGGCAGCCGGATGATCGAGCTCGGACGGTTGGGGGTGTGGGGACACTTGGACTCGCTCACGGCGGACGAGGCGCGCGCGTACGTCCGTCGCGCCGAGGGGCTGGGCTACGGGACGCTGTGGGTGCCGGAGACCGTCGGCCGCGAGCCGTTCGCGCTGCTGGGGATGCTGGCTGGCGAGACGTCGAGCCTGCTGCTGGGGACCAGCATCGTGGCGATCTGGGGCCACGACGCGCAGACCACGCGGATGGCCGCCCTCACCCTCCAGGAAGCCACCGCCGGCCGGTTCGTGCTGGGGCTGGGCGTCTCGCATCCACACCTCGCCCAGCGGCTGCGGGGCCACACCTTCGAGCGGCCGCTGAGCCACATGCGCGAGTACCTCACCGCCTATCGGGCGGCGGTCTACAAGGGCCCGACGGCCCCGAAGGCGCCCGAGCCGCCGATCCTGCTGGCGGCGCTCCGCGAACGGATGCTGACGCTGGCCGCGACGGCGGCCGATGGCGCCTTCCCGTACCTGGTCGGCCCCAACCGCCTGGCCTGGATGCGTTCCGTGCTGGATGCGGCAAACGCCGAGCGGCGTCCGCTGCTGGCCGTCAGCCTGCCGGCCGTCGTGGAGACCAATGCCGGCGCCGCGCGCTCCGCGGCGCGCGGCTACCTGGCGCCCTACCTCCGCACCCCGGCCTACCAGGCCGGCTGGGCGCTGCAGGGCTTCGAGGAGGCCGATTGGGAGCAGCCGGGCAGCGACCGCCTGGTGGACGCGATGGTCGCCTGGGGCGACGTCGAGACGCTGCGCGACCGCACCGCCGAGCTGGTGGCCGCCGGCGCGGACCACGTGGCGCTGATCCCGCTGTCGCCGGAGGGCGTGACCGAGAACCTGGCCGTGCTGGAGGCGATGGCCGGCGACTAGCGGCGGCCTTGCCGCCCCTCCCATTCTGCGCGGTCGATGGCGTACATCAGCACCGTGTGCTCCCAGAGCTGCGTCTCGCCGCGCAGCGTCTCGCCCAGCCGCTCGGCAACGCGGATGGAGGCAGCGTTGGACGGGTCGATGAGGCTCAGGATGCGGTCGAAGTCGTGCTCGCCGAAGGCCCAGTCGAGCGCGGCCTGCGCCGCTTCGGTCGCGTAGCCGCGTCCCCACCAGCGCTTGCCGAGCAGGTAGCCCACCTCCACGCCCGGCCAGCCCTCCGGGTTGATCAGCCCGGCGCGCCCGACCAGCTGGCCGCCCGCCCGCTCGACAACGGCCCATTGCCCGTAGCCGCGCAGCGCCCAGTGGCCGATCCAGCCGGCCACGGCGCGCCAGCTGTCCTGGGCGGTCGGCACCTTGCGGTCGCCGACGAACTGCATCACCTCGGGGTCCTGCATGAGCCGATGCATCGGCTCGACATGCGGCTCGGCGAAGGCGCGCAGGATGAGGCGCTCGGTGGTGAGCGTCGGGATGTCCGGCGCCACGCTCAGGACGAGCTGCCGTTCAACGCCTGGCGCAGCAAGTCGACGGTCCGTCGATAGGCGAGGTCGCTGGCCGCCGCGACGAACTCGGGCCGGCTCGGCTCGGCAAACCAGTGCCGGGTCCCCTCGTACGAGTGGCTGATGGCGCCGGCGTCCGCGACCGCGGCCACTGCCGCGCGCGCGTCATCGGGATCCTCGTACGGGTCTTCCGCCGCCCAGTGGCTGAGCCACGGCGCGCTGGACGGGTCACCCGGCGGGTCCCAGGCGCCGCCGTAGTACGTGACGATGGCGGCGATCTCGGGCCGCTGCTTGGCGAGCCAGCGGGCATAGACGGCGCCGAAGCTGAACCCGAGCACCGCGGCGCGAGTTCCCCGCGTCTGGGGCAGGCGCAGCACCTCGTCGAGCGCGGCCGCCGCCCGCCCCAGCAGCCGCTCGGCGTTGTGCTCCTCGTCGAGCTGCTCGCCGAACTTCTCGGCAGCCTCGACGGTGTCCACCACCGTCCCGTCGAACAGGTCCGGGGCGATCACGGTGAAGCCGTCGCCGGCCAGCCGGTCGCCGAAGTTGCGGAAGTCCTGGTTCAAACCCCACCAGGCATGCAGCGCCACCACCGGCGGGCCGGGCGGGGAGGATGGAGTGGACAGGTAGGCGTCGCAGCCGCCGTCCGGGGTCTCGATCCTGGTCGTCGTTCCCATCGGCCCATGGTAGGTGGGATTTCGGGTCAGCGCCCTGTCAGGAATTCATCCACCACGCGCCGGAATGCGCCCGGCTGCTCGACCCACGGGAAGTGCCCGGCCTCGGCGATGACCGCCAGGTCCGCGCCGGGAATGCCGTCCGCCATCTCGTGGGCCGCGGTCACGTCGCAGATGAAGTCGTCGTCGCCCACGACCACCAGGGTCGGCGTCCGAATGCGGTCCAGCTCCGGGCGGAGGTCCATGGCCGGCTGCTCCTCGGCCCAGCTCGGTCCGGTCCGGGAGTGAAAGATGGAACCGGCCAGTGAGCCGATGAAGGCCTGCCCAACCGCATCCCAGCGATGGAAGTACATCGGCATGATCGCCAGCATCTCGGCCGTCGCCTGGATGTCGTCCGCGGCGGTCTCGTCGGCGTCGATCAGCCGTCGCGCCTCCGCATACCACGGCTCGCCCTGGCGTCGGTCCATGGCGGCCGCGATGCGGACTCCTGCCGCCTCGTCCAACGCGGGCGCGGTGTCGAGCAGGATGAGCCGCGTCAGGCGCGCCGGGTGGTCGATGGCAAGGCGCATGGCGACCATGCCGCCGTGCGAGAATCCCAGCAGGGCAACCCGGTCGAGCCCCAGGCCGTCGCACAGCGCCTCGACGTCGGCCGCGTAGTGCGCCAGCTTGTATGCAGCGGGATCATCCGGCGCGGTCGAGCCGCCGGTCCCGCGCGGGTCGAGCCAGATGATGGTGGCAACCTCGTCGAGTCCCGCCAGGTCGCCGAGGTAGGCGGCCGAGGTTCCAGGCCCGCCGGGGTGGGCGATCAGTGGCGGCCCGCTGCCGCTGACGCGGTAATGGAGGCGGACGCCGTCGTGGCCGGTCACCCGGCCTTCCCCCGGCGTGAGTGCGCGCGGCTGCTCGGTCATGGCGCGGATGATGCGCCGATTGGGGCCGCGGCGGCTCTCACGTTTTGGGCTGTTCATAGTAGAACATCAGTTCTATACTGGACCGTCCGATGGGCACGCCGGACGACTACTGCGAGCTCCATGCACACTCCAACTTCAGCTTTTTGGACGGGGCCAGCCACCCCGAGGAGCTGATCGGTCGCGCGGCCCTGCTCGGCCTGCCGGCCGTGGCGGTCACCGACCATGCCGGCCTCTACGCCGCGGTTCGCCTCTGGAAGGCCGCCGGCCAGACCCGCACCGACGCCGCCCGCGCGGCAGGGCTGTCACCGGTCACCGCGCTGATCGGCCTGGAGCTGGCCATCCCACGCGACGAGCGCGAGCTGCGCCTCGCCCACCGTGGCCGGAAGCTGAACGACCCACTGCGCGGCGCGAAGGCCAGCCGCGGCTGGCCCGGCGAATTCCACGCCGGCCCGATCCCCGGCGACCACCTGGTCCTGCTGGCGCGAGACGCGGCCGGCTACGCGGCGCTGTCGCGCCTCGTGTCCCGCGGCCACCTGGCGGGGGAGAAGCAGTTCCCGGTCTTCGAGCGCGCGCTCGTCGACGAGGCGCTCGACGCCGGGCGCGGCCACCTCGTCGGCCTCAGCGGCTGCCGCAACGGGGAGGTGCCGCGCCACCTGCTGGCCGGCGACCCGGATGCCGCATTGGCCGCGGCGCAACGCTGGGCCAGCCACTTCCCGGAGGGCAGCTTCGTGGTGGAGCTGAGCCACCACCTGGAGCCGGACGACGATTGGCTGGTGGCGCAGCTGGCCAATCTGGCCAAGCGCGCCGGGCTGCCGACCGTCGTCACCAACGAGGTGCACTACGCCGACCCCGGCAGCCATCGGCTCCAGGACATCCTCGTCTGCATCCGCCACGGCGCCACGCTGGACGAGGCGCGCGAGCTGCTCCTCCCCAACGCCGAGTACCGGCTGAAATCGGGGGCCGAGCTCGCGCGCATCGGGCGGGCACTGCCGGACGAAGGCAGCCGCCGTGCCTGGGCCGCCGGCATGGCGCGCGCGGCAGCCGTCGGCGCGGAGTGCCGGCTGGACCTGGACTTCGAGCGCTACCGGTTCCCGGGCTTCACGGTCCCCGAGGGCGAGACGCCGTTCTCATACCTGTACCAGCTTGCGCACGAGGGCTTACGCCGCCGTTATCGGCCCATTACCAAGCAGGCGGTCAACCAGCTGGCGCACGAGCTTGACATCATCGAGCGCACCAACCTGGCGGAGTTCTTCCTGATCGTCTGGGACCTGATGGAGTTCGCGCGGCGGGGCGGGATCATCGGCCAGGGCCGAGGCAGCGCGGGCGACTCGATCGTGGCCTACTGCCTGGGCATCACCAAGGTCGACCCGATCGCGCACAAGCTGCTGTTCGAGCGCTTCATCAACGAGGCGCGGACGCTGCCGGACATCGACATCGACTTCGACGTCAACCGCCGCGAGGAGGTCATCCAGTACCTCTACGACCGCTACGGCGAGGACCACTCGGCCATGGTCTGCACCGTGATCACCTACCGCGCCCGCTCGGCGGTGCGCGAGGTCGCCAAGGCGCTCGGCTTCCCGCTCGAGGCCGTGGATCGGGTGGCCAAGGCGCTCGACACCCGCGACGCCAGCGACGTCGCCCGCGACCTGGCGCTGGACGGCAGCTTTGGCTGGCTGTTCGACGAGATCGGCCTGGACATGGCGGCGGAGGCGGCGCCGCCGGGTCGCGACGGGCGCCGGACCGATGGCGGAGCGCTGGTCGGCCGCGAGTCGGACTCCTCGTGGAACCACCGCCCGCGGCCGGTGCTGGCCCCCGGCGGTTCCGCATCGCAGCCGCTGCCGCTGCGAGCGGATCTGGCCGCTGCCGAGGCGCGTGCGCGGGACGCCGCCGGCGACCACGACGGGCGGCCGTACAGCGAATCCGGCTGGGTGCCGCCCCGGCGGCCGCGGGTCCTCGACCAGTCGGTGGTCAGCGTCAAGCACGAGGGCTGGGAGCAGAAGCGCTACGGGCCAGGCGGCCTGCGGGGTGAGGCACTGGCCGTTCCCGAGCCGCGTGACAACGGCACACCGGGGCCCTCGAGCGATCGGCCGGCGGTGGTGCGCGTGGATTCGGAGAGCGGCATGCCGGTGGAGGAGCGGCCGCGCCCCAACGTCCTGCCGACGACAGCTCGACCTGCCGCACCGGACGTCATACGTCCCCCCGGGCATGCCGTTTGGGCCGGTTCCCCGGACCACGCCGTCCATGCCGCTCCCCGCAACCGCTGGCAGTGGCTCCTGCAGCTCTGCGGCGAGATCGACGGCTTCCCGCGCCACCTGGGCATCCACGTCGGCGGGATGCTGGTCACGCGGACGCCGCTGATCGACCTCGTCCCCATCGAGCGCGCCACGATGCCCGGGCGGGTGGTGAGCCAGTACGACAAGGAGGATATCGAGGCGCTGGGCCTGGTCAAGATCGACCTCCTCTCCCTGCGCACCCTGGGCGTGGTCAGCGAATGCCTGGACCGGATCGAGCGCGACACCGGAACCAGGCCGGACCTGGACAGCCTCCCGCACGACGACCCGGACGTGTTCCGCACCATCCAGGTGGCCGACACGGTGGGCATGTTCCAGATCGAGAGCCGCGCCCAGATGCAGGCCCTGCCCAAGGCCCGGCCGGAGCGCTTCGAGGACCTGGTGGTCCAGGTCGCGATCATCCGGCCCGGCCCGGTCCAGGGCAACGCGGTCCACCCGTACCTGCGACGGCGGGCCGGGCAGGAGCCGGTCACTTACCTCCACGACTCGCTGAAGCCGATCCTGGAGGACACGCTGGGGGTGATCCTCTACCAGGAGCAGGTGATGCAGGTGGCCATCGACGTCTGCGGCTACACGCCGCTGGAGGCCGACATCTTCCGCAAGGCCATGGGCTCGCACCGCAGCCACCAGAAGATGCAGGCCGAGCGCGGCAAGTTCGTGGCGGGCGCCATGCGCACCGGCCTGACCGAGAAGGCCGCGGACGAGCTGTTCGCCAAGTGCTCGGCCTTCGCCGAGTTCGGCTTCGCGCGCGCCCACGCGGCGGCCTTCGCCAAGATCACCTACGACACCGCCTGGCTGCGCCAGTACTGGCCGGCGCACTACTACGCCGGGGTGCTGAACAACCAGCCGATGGGCTTCTACTCGCCGGCCGTGATCGTGGGCGACGCCAAACGCCACGGCATCAAGGTGCTGCCGGTGGACGTCAACGAGTCAGCCTGGGAGCACGACACGCGGCCGCACGCCGACGGCTCCGGCTATGCCCTGCGGCTGGGGATGCGCCAGGTGAAGGGCATCGACGAGTCATCGCGTGAGCTGCTGGAGCGCGAGCGTGCCATCGGCCCCTACGCCGGCGTGCGCGACTTCGTGGCGCGTACCGGCCTCGGCGAGCAGGTGGTCGAGCGCCTGATCGCAATCGGCGCCTTCGACTGGACCGATACGCCTCGCCGCGAGCTCCTCTGGCAGCTGCGCACGACCATGGAGGACGCCAACCCGGCGCGTCCCGCGCTGGGCTTGACCGATGACGCCCAGCGCGCCCTGGGCGCCTCGCTGCCGGCCATGACCTTCGCCGAGAAGGTGGCCGCCGACTACCGGGAGCTGGGCCTGTCGCCCACGGCCCACGCAGTCGAGCTGTTCCGCCAGCGCCTGGCCGGGCGGGGCGTGCGGCCGATTGCCGAGGCTGCCCGGCTGCGCGATCGGTCCACCGTCCGCCTGGCGGGCCTGGCGGTCAGCATCCAACACCCGATGACCGCCAAGAACTTCGTCTTCATTGCGCTGGAGGACGAGACCGGGATGATCAACGTGACGGTGCGGCCGGAGATCTACCAGGCCAACCGGGCGGTGCTGCACCGCCACCCGCTGCTGGTGGTCGACGGGCGGCTCCAGGTCGAGGGCGAGGTGCTCAACGTCGTCGCCACGCAGCTGCATCCCGTCGACGCGGTGGTCAACGAGGACAGCCGCGACACCCGCCTGCCGCTCGCCAAACAGCAGCGCATGTTCCGTTGAGCTCGCCACCTATACTCTGGCAGCCATGACCCGGCCCGACCCAAGCCTTCGCCAGCAGGCCAGCGTCCGCAGCGCCCTGCGCGTGGCGGGCCCCCTGCTCCTGGGGATCGGTCTGGTCCTGACGGTGATTGCCTTCGCCGACTTCTTCGGCGCCTTCAACAATCCCGACGCCGGGATGCCGAGCAACTTCTGGCTCGCCTTCATCGGCCTACCCTTGATCGCCGTCGGCGCTGCGCTGACCAGGGCTGCCTACCTGGGTCCCGCCAGCCGCTACGTGGCGGGGGAGGTGACGCCGACCATTCGCGACACGCTGGGATCGCTGGGCCTCGGCCAGGCGGAACGGGTCTGTGCTGCCTGCGGCCACCGCAACGACGCCGATTCGCGCTTCTGCAATTCGTGCGGCAAGCCGCTGAGCCGAAGCTGCCCGTCGTGTGGTGCCGACAACGACGCCGGCGCACAGTTCTGCGACAGCTGCGGCAAGCCACTCGCCGCCTGACCCCGTGGCGGTGTCCCCCCTGGCCGCGCGGCTTCGCACGTTCGCCCTGGGCCTGCCCGATGCCTGGGAGGATCACCCCTGGGGCGAATCGGTCGCCAAGGTCGGCAAGAAGGTGTTCGTCTTCTTCGGAGCCGATGCGGACGATGGCGACGCTGCGACGGTTGACGCACCGGTCCACCTGAGCGTGAAGCTGCCGGATTCGCACGAGGAGGCGCTGGCACTGCCCTTCACCGAGCCGACCGGCTACGGGCTGGACCGCGGCGGCTGGGTGACGATTCACGCGCCGGCCGACTGGCCGGCCGAGATGCTGATGGACTGGATCGAAGAGAGCTACCGCGCGGTCGCGCCCAGGCGACTTCGCACCCGAGGCGTGGACCGCTAGCGAGCGTCCGCGGCGATTGCCGGCCAAGAATTCGCGGAACCGTTTCCGGTGACGTGCCGTCCTGCCCGGCAATACGCCGAGCGCACGGAAGGTGCACAACCATGAAGCGACTCGCATCACTGTCCCTGGCGGTGGCCGCCATCCTCCTCTTCGCCGCGCCCACCCTGGCCTGCGGCGGGCTGATCGGCCCCAACGGCGCGGTCAACCTGCTGCGGACGACCACCTTCGCCGGCTATCACGATGGCATCGAGCACTACGTCACCAGCTTCGAGTTCGCCGGCGGGGAGGGGGAGTTCGGCAGCATCGTGCCGCTGCCCGGCGTGCCGAGCGACGTGGAGCGCGGTGGCGACTGGACGCTGCAGCGCCTGGTGCTCGAGACGCAGCCGGCCCGCGAGGCCGCCCTGTTCGACGTCGCTGCCGGAGCGGCCGCCCGGTCGGCGCAGGTGCTGCTCCAGACGAAGATCGACGCGCTCGAGATCACGATCCTGAAGGGAGGCGGCGACGAGGTCGGCCTCTGGGCCGTGGACCACGGCTTCCGGCTCCCGCCGGACGCACCCGAGGTCCTCGATTTCTACGCCGATCGCTCGCCGATCTTCATGGCCGCCCGCTTCGACGCGGACGCGGCCCGCGCCCGCGGCCAGAACGTCGGCGACGGCACGCCGGTGCACCTCACCATCCCGACCGCCAACCCATGGGTCCCGCTGCGGATCCTGGCGCTGGGCAAGTCGGCGGCGGAGACGGTGCAGGCCGATGTCTTCCTGCTGACCGACGAGCAGCCGGCGATGCTGCCGGACCCGAATGGGCTGCTCGGGACGCCCGGCCTGTCACTCGAGCATGCGGCCCCGGCCTCGTCGCAGCTGCTGGCCGACCTGCGTTCCGACAAGGGCATGGGCTGGGTGCCGGACAATGCCTGGCTGACGAAGATCGGCATTGACGCCAAGGCGCCGGACCTGCGCTTTGACCTCGCCATCGACGCCTCCGGGCGAGGCCTGCCGTCCCTGCGGGACGCCGGCTTCGCGCCCTTCGGTCCGCTGCCCGCGCCTCCGCCCAGCACCCTGATCTGGGTGATGCTGGTGGCGGTCGCGGTCATGCTGCCGCTTGGCGCCGTCGGCCTGATCACCGTCGCGGCACGTGGGGGCGGTGGCGGACGTCCGCTGGCCGGCGCCTGAGCCGATGCGCGTCGCCCGAATACTGGTGGTGGCCACGGTCCTGGTGACCGCGGCTGCCGCCTGTCGGGCAGAGGGTGCGACCGGGCCGCTCACGCGGCAGATCACGATCCACTACACCCACTTCGACCCGACCGCCATCAGCGTGCCGCACGGCGTGCCGGTCACGTTCGTCATCGTCAACCAGGATCCCATCGAGCACGAGTGGCTGATCGGTGACGCAGCCTTTCACGAGCGGCATCGTCTCGGGACGGAGGCGCACCACGGGGCACGACCCAACGAGATCTCGATCCCGCCGCTCAGCACCGTCGAGACGACGCTGACCTTCGATCGACCGGGGACCCTCGCCTACCCCGGCACGCTGCTCTACATCTGCCACCTGCCGGGGCACGAGGCGTACGGCATGGTCGGCACGTTGACGATCACCTGATCCGCCGCGCTCCTCAGCCGCCGACGGCCGGCACGCCGAGCATCCCCGGCAGCAGGTTGCCGAAGAAGTAGCCGGCAATCCCGGCCACGGCCCCGAGGACGAGGATCTCGGCCCCGGACCGCAGCCAGCTGCGCTGCGTCCAGCGCGACTTCACCACGCCGATGCCGAACAGGAGCGCGGCCGTGGCGAGGACGGACGCAATGGTGGCGATGCTCAGGTCCAGCAGCAGGTACGGCACTATCGGCACCGCGGCGCCGATGCCGAAGGAAGCGCCCATGATGAGGGCGCCCTGCAGCGGGCTGCCCTCCGCCGTCCGGTGGGTCAGGCCCAGCTCCTTCTCGACCATTGTCTTGAGGAGCACGTCCGGGTGCTGCGCGATCGCGCGCGCCATCGAGGCCGATGCGTCCGCCGGCAGGCCGTCCTCCTCGAACATGAAGGCCATCTCCGCCTCCGCCTCGCCCGGCCGCTCGGCGACCTCCTCGCGCTCACCGACGATCTGCGCCTCGAAGATCTCGTGCTGGCTCTTGCTGGACATGTACTCGCCGGCGGCCATGCTGAAGACGCCGCCGAGCCCGACCGCGATCCCCGCCACGAGCACCGGGAACTGGTCGCTGAACGCGCCGGCGGCGATGGTGACCGCTGCCAGCGTGCTGACCAGGCCGTCCTGCGCGCCGAAGATCGCCTCCCGGATCTCGCCCAGCAGGCTCGCCTTGCGGCGCTCCTCGGCCAGGTGGGCGGCCAGCCATCCGCGATCGAACTCGCTGGCGGCAAGCCCGGCGCGGGCGGCCTCGTCATTCAGCACGGCCAGTCGATCGTCAGCCATGACCTGATCCTAGCCCAGCGACCGCGCGAGACGTATGAACCGGGTCGAGCACAGGGGCACCATTCGGCGGTTCGTAACGTCCTGCGAATGATGAGCACTCGATCCGGAGGTCGCGCCATGTCCGCGCCAGCAGCCCCGTCCAACGTTCGGGCACCGCGCTGGGTCGCGGTGCTTGCCACTCTCACAGTCCTGTCTGCCCTGGTCCTCGGCCTGGCTGCATGTGGACAGGCCGCCGCACCGGCGGCCAGCGCCCGCGATGCCGCCGGTGAGCCGATCGACGAACCGGTCGCATCGGCCGGAGGCAACCAGGGAAAGGGCCAGCTCGACGGCGACTCTGGCGGCACTCCGCTCGCGGATCTGGCCGAGCGCAAGATCGTGAAGACCGGTGAGCTGACGCTGCAGGTGCCGTCCGTGAGCGCGGCCGTCGGGGAGCTGCGGGCGGTCGCGCTCCAGCTCGACGGCTACGTTTCTGATTCGCGAACCGGCGGCGAACACGACCCGGCAACCGTCACCCTGCGCATCCCGGCCGAGCGCTTCGACGAGGCCCTCAGCCGGCTGCGCGGCATGGCTGGCGAGGTGCGGGTCGAGGCCACCAAGGACGAGGACGTCACGTCTTCGATCGTGGACCTCGAGGCTCGGATTCGGAACCTGCAGGCCTCCGAGGAGCAGTACCGCGTCCTCCTCGGTCGGGCGCAGAAGATCGACGACATCCTCGCCGTCCAGTCGCGACTGGACGAGGTCCGCGGGCAGATCGAGCAGCTCAGCGCCCAGCTCAAGCAGCTCAACGGCCTGGCCACGCTGTCGACCATCACGGTGACGCTCCTGCCGGCCAGCACGCCGGTCGAGGACGCGGCGCAGGGATGGGATCCAAGCTCAACCCTCGGCAACGCCGTTGCCGCACTGGTCTCCGCTGGCCAGGCGCTGGCTGATGTGGGCATCTGGCTCCTGATCGTCGGGCTGCCGATCCTGCTGGTGCTCGCCGTGGTGGCGTGGCTGGCGCTGCGCTTCCGGCCGCTGGCGCGACGGCTCGCTGGGTCGCCGCGCCCGACGCCGCCTGCCGACCACTAGACCGCGCGGTAAGCGGCCGCATCGGCTCGTGGTCCTGCGATAGACTGCCCGCGGTCCTTTAAGCCCGGCCCGGTGAGGCCGGAAAGGAGCAGCGTGCAGACCCTGAGCCGAACCGACCTGACGCCATCCGCCGCCACGCGGACGGCGTCTCTTTTTGCCCCCGGCCTGCTCGCCCTCGAAGGCGGCCTGCTGTTGCGGGGCACGCTGCGCGGGGCGCCGGTCCCGGCGGAGGGCGACCTCATCTTCACTACGGCCGCCACCGGCTGGGGCGAGATCCTGACGGATCCCTCCTACGAGGGCCAGATCGTGGTCCTCACCCACCCGATGGCCGGCAACTACCGGATTGATCCCTCCGAGCTCGAATCGAGCCGGGTCCACGCTCGGGGACTGGTGGTCACCCGGCTGCTGACCCCGCCCGCCGGCCCGGGCACGGCGCTGGAGGAGCTGCTGCTGGAGGCCGGCATTCCGGCACTCGAGGCCATCGATACGCGAGCCGTGACCCTGGCGCTGCGCCGTGGAGCCGCGCGCCGGGCCATCATCCGGCCGGCTGAGGGCTCGCTCGACGAGACGGCCGTGACCGACGCAGGGCGCACGCCGACCTGGGAAAGCGTCGACCACGTGGCGGCCGTCTCGTGCCATGCGCCGCAGGAGATTCCCGCAGCCGGCCCGGCTCGAGGTCGGGCGGTCCTGGTCGACTACGGCGTCAAGCGCTCGCTGCTCCGCGCCCTGGCCAGCCGCGGCCTCGCCATCAGCGTCCTGCCGCACGACGCGACCGCTGCCGATGTCCGTTCGCACGCCCCGGACCTCGTCGTCCTCTCGCCGGGACCCGGCGATCCATCCCGGATGGCGCCGCAGATCGCAACGGTGCGAGAGCTGGCCGCGGCGGCCGTGGCCGGAGGCGCGCCGGTGCTCGGCATCTGCCTGGGACACCAGCTGCTGGCCCTGGCTGCCGGCGCACCGACCCGCCGCTTGCCCGTCGGCCATCACGGCGGCAACCACGCCGTGATCGACACCGCGACGGGACGTGTCGACATCGGCGCGCACAACCACGAGGTGGCGGTCCAGGACGCGCCGCAGCTGGCAGCCGCGGGCTACCGGGTCAGCCACCGTGACCTGAACGACGGCACGGTCGAAGGGCTCGTCCACGCGTCGGGCCGGATTGCCTCGGTCCAGTTCCACCCCGAGGGGGCGCCCGGGCCCATCGACGCCGAGCGCGTCTTCGACCTGGCCGTCGCCGGCATGGCGCGCAGCGCGTGACGCCGCCCCGTCGCGTCCTGGTGATCGGCTCGGGCCCGATCGTTATCGGCCAGGCGGCAGAGTTCGACTACGCGGGCGTGCAGGCCTGCCTGGCCCTGCGTGCCGAGGGCGTGGACACGATCCTCGTCAACTCCAACCCGGCGACGGTCATGACCGACCCTGATGTTGGCGGGACGGTGCTTATCGGCCCCTTATCGGTGGCTTACCTCGAGCGGGTCATCGCCGAGCACCGGCCAGATGCACTCTTGCCGACGCTCGGCGGGCAGACCGGGCTGAACCTGGCGGTGGCGTTGGACGACGCCGGCATCCTGCAGCGGCATGCCGTGCGGGTGCTCGGAACGCCGCTGGCGGCAGTGCGCGCAGCGGAGGATCGTGGTGGCTTTCGCACCCTGGTGACGGGAATCGGCGAGCCGGTCCCGGAAAGCGCCGTGGTCGAATCGCTCGAGGACGGCCTGCGCTTCGTGCGCCATCTCAACGCCCCGGTCGTGGTCCGCCCAGCCTTCACCCTGGGCGGGGGCGGTGGCGGCTTCGCGATGGACGAAGAGGAGGCGACCGAGCGGATCGCGCACGGGCTGGCGGCAAGCCCAATCCACCAGGTCCTGGTCGAGCGCAGCCTGCTGGGCTGGTACGAGATCGAGTTCGAGGTCATTCGCGACAGCGCCGACACGACCATCGCCATCTGTGGCATGGAGAACCTGGACCCGATGGGGGTGCACACCGGCGACTCCATCGTGGTCGCGCCGATCCAGACGCTGCCCGACCCGGTGGTCCAGCGCCTCCGCCGCTGCGCGCTGAAGATCGTGCGCGCGCTGCGCCTGGAGGGCGGCTGCAACGTGCAGCTGGCCGTGTCGCCGGACGGCAGCGACTACCGGGTGATCGAGGTCAACCCGCGGGTCAGCCGCTCCAGCGCCCTGGCCTCCAAGGCCACCGGCTACCCGATCGCGCGCGTGGCGGCACTGGTCGGCCTGGGCAAGCGGCTGGACGAGCTGCCGAACCCGGCGACGGGCATCGGCTCCGCCGCCTTCGAGCCCGCCGTGGACTACGTCGTCGTCAAGCTGCCACGCTGGCCGTTCGACAAGTTCCCGGCCGCCGATCGCAGCCTCGGCGTCCAGATGAAGGCCACCGGCGAGGCCATGGCGATCGACCGCGAGTTCGGCTCGGCGTTGCTGAAGGCGATCCGGTCGCTGGAGCCGCGCGGGCGCGGATGGACCTGGGAGGACCCGGCCTGGAACCTCACGCATCGGCGCCCGGACGACCTCGAGGCCTTCCTGGCCCCATCTGACACGCGCCTCTGGCGGATGGTCGCACTCCTGCGCCATGGCTGGGCCGATGCCTCCGCGCTGTCGGCCGCCACCGCGATCTCGCCGTGGTTCACCGAGCGCCTGGCCGAGCTGGTCGCGGCCGAGGGCGGGATCGTCGGCGCGCCGCTGGTCGATGCCAAGCAGCTCGGCTTCGGCGATGCGGACATCGGCATCCTGTCGGGCGTGCCGGCGGTTGCCGTGCGCCGCGCCCGCGCGCGGGCGGGGATCGCTCCGGCCTACCGGCGCGTGGACACCTGCGCCGGCGAGTTCCCGGCCGAAACGCCCTACTTCTACAGCTCGTACGCGACCGGCGAGGTTCCGCCACCCACCGACCGCCGCAGCGTGATCGTGGTGGGCTCGGGCCCGATCCGCATCGGGCAGGGGATCGAGTTCGACTACTGCAGCGTCCGGGCGGCCTGGGCCATCCGGGACATGGGCCTGGATGCGGTCGTCATCAATAACAATCCCGAGACGGTGTCGACCGACTACGACGCCTGCAGCCGCCTCTACTTCGAGCCGCTTGACACCGAGGCGGTGCTGGACGTGATCGACCATGAACGGGCGCTCACCGGCGAGCCGCCGCACGTGGTGCTGACCTTCGGCGGGCAGACGGCCATCGACCTGGCGAAGGACCTGGCCTACGCCGACGTGCCGATCGCCGGCCTCAGCGCGGAGGCCATCGAGACGACCGAGGACCGCGAGCGCTTCGCGCAGCTGCTGGACGCGCTGGGCCTGTCCGGTCCCCGCGGACAGCTCGCGGCCGACGAGGCCGGGCTGCGACGGGCCATCGACGAGCTTGGGCTGCCGGTCATCGTGCGGCCGTCCTGGGTGATCGGCGGGCGGGGCATCGCCGTGCTGCGCGAGCCGGCTGACGTGCATGCCCTGCTGCGCACCGACATCGGCTGGCCGCTGCGTGTCGATGAGCTGGTGGACGGCGTCGAGCTGGACGTGGACGCCATCAGCGACGGCACCGACTGGTGCGTGCCCGGCATCCTGGAGCAGCTGGATCCGCCCGGCGTCCACTCCGGTGATTCGGTGGCCGTGGTGCCGCCCCAGACGCTCAGCCGCTTCCAGCAGGAATCGGCGGCGGCGGCCGCCGGCCGGATCGCCCTGGCGCTGGGGCTGCGCGGCATCCTCAACGTGCAGATGATCGTGGCCGGTGAGCGGGTCGTCGTCATCGAGGCGAATCCCCGGGCCAGCCGCACGGTCCCGATCGTCGCCAAGGCCACTGGCCACGACATCGTTGCCGATGCGGTTCGCTGCGCGCTGGGCGCCCGGCTGGATGATGTCGGGCTGGCGCCGGGCCTGGCCCCCGATGCGCCGCTCGTCGCCGTCAAGGCACCCATCGGCTCGCTGTGGCGGCTGCCGGGCGTGGATGCAGCGCTGGGACCCGAGATGCGGTCGACCGGCGAGGTGCTGGGGCTGGCATCCTCGTACGCCGCGGCCCTGGCCGCCGCGCGCGAGGCCGAGATGGCGCACCTGCTGCCGGGAGCGACGCCGACCGTTCCGCTGCCAGCGGACGACGCGCGCCTTCGGGCCGCAGTCGCGGGGCAGGGTTAGGGGGCCATCGCGGCTCCGGTACGGAGGGTCCCGGACCGCGACGGCCCCCAGATCAGACGTCGGGCGAGCTCATCGCCACGGCCGACGGGACGGACCTTACGTTGTCACCGCCGGCCCGAGCTTCCATTGGCGACGGTCCAGGTCCCGTGGGTGCCGGTCGGGCGGAACACGCTCGCCGACGTCCTCGACCGATCCATGTGCAAGAACCGTGCCGACCGTCGTCGGCGGGTCAGCGCCGGCGCTGGCGAGCGCCTCCCGGACCGCGCTGGGCGGCGAGCCGGCGGCGGAAGTAGCCGGCATACCAGCCCATGAGGGCGGCGTACAGCAGGCTGAGCTGCGCAATCGCGACCACGATCGCGTAGCCGAACCACTGCGGCGCGGCACCGCGCTCGAGGTTGCCTGGAACGAGTGCCAGGAAGATGCCCTGGATCACGCTGCCGGCCAGGGCCGTGACCAGGCCGAACAGCCACGGCTTCTGCCAGCCGATCCAGCCGGCGGCCAGCGCGGCCAGCACGCCGACCATCTGGAAGATCAGCCGCGGGACCACGATCAGCGTGAACATCGAGAGCGTCTGGGCCATCGCCCACGGGATGGCGGGGAGGAGCCATGCGCGCGGGTTGTTGGCCAGCAGGTAGAGCCAGCCGACCTGGTTGCGCAGCGGACCGTGGTAGTCGAAGCCGGCCAGTGGGTCGGGCTTGTTCGGGAGCGGCGGCGCGGGCGGAAAAATGGAGCTCAGCAGGCCCGGGCGCGGCGGTCTCGTCTGCTCAGCGGCGACCCCGGCCTCGGCCGACTCCTCTTCGGCCACCTCCTCGCCGCGGTCGACCTGGCGGCTCCGGCGGCGCGCGTCGGCGCGTGATTGCGTATCGCGGCGGGTGGTCTTCGGCATGGCCGGCGGATTGTACGCGACCCGCCCAGCGCTGACCGATGTGGACGATAAGCGCCCGCTAAGCGTCCCGTAAGCGGCCATCTGCCACCATCGGCGTCCTCGACTCGACGTCCGCCTGTCGCCTCCCACCCGGAGGTGCTCAGTGATCGCGAATCGTTCCGGCCGCTTCCATCGCCAACCGCGGGCCCGTGGCGGTGCCGCCCTGGTGGCCAGCCTGTTGATCGTGTTCGCCGGACTGCGAACCGTCCTTGCCTTTCACGACTCGACGGCGGACGGAGCGCTGACGGCTGACGGCGCGCCGATGACGCACCTCGTGGTCAGCGAGGTGATGACGGGCGGCGCCAGCGCGTCGGACGAATTCATCGAGATCTACAACCCGGCGCCGTCGGCCCTTCCGCTGGAGGGCCTCGAGGTGGTGTACGTCACGGCCTCGGGTGGGACGGTGACGCGCAAGGCGTCGTGGCCGGCGGGTGCCGCGGCGCTGCCCGCCGGAGCGCATCAGCTGATCGCCAACAGCGCCGGCGCGTACGACGGCGGCGCGGATCAGGCGTATACCGGCGGATTGGCAGCGACGGGCGGCAGCGTGGCGATCCGGATCGTCGGCGCGGCGACGGCGATCGATGCCATCGGCTGGGGCAACGCCACCAGCACCTGGCTCGAGGGCGCCGCGGCGCTGGCGGTCAGCGCCGGCCATTCCCTCGAGCGGCTGCCCGGCGGTCCTGCCGGGTCCGGGCAGGACACCGACGAGAATGCCGTCGACTTCGTCGATCAACCGGTGCCCGACCCGCAGAGCAGCATCTCGCCGCCCATTGCGGTTCCGACGGACAGCGCCACGCCAAGCTCTTCGTCGACCGGGGTGCCATCGACCAGCGCCGCCCCCAGCCAGTCCGTTGGTGCGAGCCCCACGCCCACGATGACCGCGACCTCTACGCCGAGTCCGCCGCCGCCAAAGGCGACCCCCACGCCGATGCCAGCGCCGAGCCAGACGGCCACCCCGACGGCCACCCCATCCGCGCCGACTCCGAGCCCGACTGCGGCCCTCGCCATTGCCGAGGCCCGCGCTCAACCCGACGGCGCCACGGTCACGGTGGAGGGCGTGGCGTTGACCGATGCGGCCTTCACCGACGGCGGCGGCTACATCACCGACGGCACGGCGGGGATTGCGGTCCTCGTCAGCGGCGGCTCGTTCGCGCGCGGCTCGCGGATCCGCGTCAGCGGGGAGCTCGACGATCGCTTCAGCCAGCGGACGATCCGCGCCGATGCATCTGGGATCGACCTGCTGGGCAGCGCCTCCGAACCCGGGGCGCAGGATCGCGCGACGGGCGCCATCGCCGAGGCCGACGAGGGGGAGCTGGTCACGATCAACGGCACGGTCGCCAGCGGGCCGATCTCGCTCACCACGGCCGTCGCGTTTGACGTCGACGACGGCAGCGGACCGGTCCGCGTCCTGGTGGGCACGGGGTCCAGGATCGACCTCGGATTGTGGACGCGGGGCAGCCGGATCAGCCTCCTGGGAGTCGTGGGCCAGCGAGACTCGTCGGGCAGCGGCACCGCCGGGTATCGACTGCAGCCGCGAGATGCCGGCGACGTCGGGGCCATCGCGGCCCCCACTCCGAGCCCCAGCCCGTCCGCGCCACCGAGCGCGACGCCGAGCGCCTCACCCAGTGCCAATCCCAGCGCGATCAGCATCGCGGTGGCTCGCGGCACGCCGTTCAACACCCGCGTGACCGTCCGTGGCGTGGTGACGCTGCCGTCCGACCTGGTCGAGCAGGGCACGGCGGCGATCCAGGATGCGACAGGGGCCATCGTGCTCCGGCTGAGCGACGAGGCCGGACCCCTCCGGCTGGGCGAGCTGGTCCAGGTGGCCGGCACCCGCTCCACCAAGTCGGGCATGGAGACGCTGCGGGTGGTGGCCCCGCCGCGTCGGCTCGGAACCCAGGGGCTGCCCGAGCCGCGCCAGCGGGGCACCGGCGCGCTCGGGGAGGCGGATGAGGCGGTGCTGGTCTCGATCCGTGGCGCGGTCTCGGCCACTCCGCGGCGGACGAGCGCCGACAACGTCTACTTCGACGTGGATGACGGCTCGGGACCGGTCCGCGTCTTCGTCGCGCCGGATGCCGGCGTCGATACCGAGCACCTCTTGTCGGGCACGCAGGTCGACGTGGTCGGCGTGCTCGGCCAGGAGACAACGGGCAGCCTCCCCACCAGCGGCTATCGGCTCTGGCCGCGGCGCGCCGCGGACATCCGCATCGTGTCGCAGCCGGCCGGGGCCGGTGGCACCAGCGCTGGAGGAGGCGGGAACTCGACGAGCGGCGGTGGCGCGCCGGGAGGCGGCACCGGGGCAGCTGGGAACGGTATCGGCCCGGCGGTCGTCGACGGGCCCCAGCACCCGCAGCAGGCGCGTCCACGGTTGCAGCTGGCGGTCGTCCCGGCGGCGACGCCCGAGGAGCAGCCCGCGCCGGCCGCGAGCGCTGACGCCGGCCTGCCTCGACCCGGCGGCCAGCCGGTGGCGGCGGGACTGCTGCTGCTCGGCGGGTTGCTGCTCCTCGGCTCGGCTGTGACGGCCTGGGACACCGACCTGCCGGCGCGGTGGGTGACGTGGCTGCGTGAGCGGATTGGCCGCCGACCTGGCAACCACGCCGACGAGGAGGAGGCGGGCGCGGATGATGGCGTGTTGCCCGTCGGCATGCCCCACCTCGTCCCAGTTCCGATCGTGGAGGGTGGGGAGGCGGTACCGCCCCGCACGCCACGCTCAATCCACGAGGACCGCGAGCGTATACTCCCGCGGACCTGAGCGCCGAGCGCGGCTCACGCTCGGATCACGCTCAATCCACGTTCGATCGGGAGGTGCGGCCACCACGTGACGGAGGTCTCGAGCGCAGACCGGCCGATGACCGGCGCTCGCCAGTACCACATCGCCCTGGAGCGGGGCGAGCTGGCGGAGTACATCCTGCTGGTCGGCGACCCCGGCCGAGTCGCCAAGGTCAGCCGCCATTTCGACTCGATCGAGCTGGAACGCAGCAACCGGGAGATCACCACCGCGACCGGCACCTACCGGGGCATGCGCCTCTCCGCCATGTCCACCGGGATGGGCACCGACAACGTGGAGATCGTGCTGGCCGAGGTGATGGAGGTGACCGATGCACCGGCCTTCATCCGCATCGGCTCATCCGGTGCGCTGCAGCCGGAGATCGGGCTGGGGGACCTGGTGGTGTCCATCGGCGCCGTGCGATTGGAGAACACCACCGACTTCTACGTGCATCCCGGCTACCCCGCCATCGCCCATCGCGACGTGGTCGCGGCCCTCGAGGCGGCCTGCCAGGAGCTGGGCTATGCCCACCACCTGGGGCTGACCGCCACCGCGAGCGGCTTCTACGCTCCGCAGGGAAGGCAGATGCGCACGCTCCCAGTTCGCTATCCTCAGCTCGCGGAGGAGCTGCGACGCCAGCGCGTCGCGAACCTTGAGATGGAATCGTCAGCCCTGTTCGTGCTGACGGCCCTCGCGGGGCTCCGCGCGGGAACGGTCTGTGCGGCCTACGCACAGCGAGTCGACGGGACGTTCCTGGAAGGTGCGGCAAAGGAGGCCGCGGAGGCACGTTGCATCGATGCCGGGCTCACCGGTATCCACCTGCTCTGGCAGAAGGACCAGGAGCAGGACGGAGATCCCCGACGCGGGTCGTCGTTGACCGGCGTGCGAGGCGGGGAGCAGTAACCGCAAACCGGCGCGATCAGCCGGAGTAAGGAGGCAACCGACCGATGGCGACCAATGCCTACTGCGTCAAGTGCAAGGCTAAGCGCGATATGCAGAACGAGCAGAAGATCACCATGAAGAACGGAAAGCCCGCCACCGAGGGCCGCTGCCCGGTGTGCGGGACCAAGATGTTCAAGATCGGCGGCTGAGGACAGCCCTCGGACGCATCTGCATCGCGCCACTTACGCGATCCGGCCGCCCGGCCGCGCGACCCCGGAGCCATCCGGTGGCCGCCGCGCCGGGCGGTTCGCCGTCTTCCGGACCCCGCCCCGGGAACGTCGGCCAGCTCGCGATACAATGGCAGCCTGGTGGATGAGGCAGCCGGCCAGCCGATCCTGGCGATCGATTTGGGCGGCACCCAGATCCGCGCCGCGCACGTCAGCCCAGGCCTTGTCGTTGCACAGCGGCGCGCGGTCGCGACCAATGATTGGGAGGGCGTGGATGCCGTCATCGAGCGCATCTGCAGCCTCGCGCGCGAGGTGATGGGGGCCGGGCGGGACGCCGGGCTGCCTGATCCGGTGGGCGTCGGCATCGCGGCGCCGGGCCCGCTGAATCCATGGACCGGTGTCGTCATCTCGCCGCCGAACCTGGCCGGCTGGCATGACGTGCCGCTGGCCGGGGAGGTGGCCGAACGCCTCGGCCTGCCGACATTCCTGGAGCGCGACACGAACGTGGCCGTGATGGCGGAGTGGCGTCACGGGGCCGCCCAGGGCGTCGATGACGCCATTTACATCACCGTGTCGACCGGCATTGGCGGCGGCGTGATCGTCGGGGGCCGGCCGCTCATCGGCAAGGACGGCGACGCCGGCGAGGTCGGCCATCTCACGGTGGACATCGATGGCCCGCTGTGCGGTGACGGCATGCCCGGGCACGTCGAGGCCATCGGCTCGGGAACGGCCATCGCGCGCGAGGGGCGGGCGCTGCTCGAGGCCGATGCCTCCCCGCAGCTGGCCGAGATCTTCCGCGCCTCCGGCGCCGAGGAGCTCGGTGCCGAGCACGTCGCCCAGGCCGCCGACGAGGGGGACGAGGCCTGCCGCGCGATCCTGGACCGGGCGTGGGTTGCCATCGGGGCGCTCTGCGCCAGCCTGGTGAACCTGCTCAATCCGGAGGTCATCATCCTTGGCGGCAGCATTGCCGCCCATCGGCCGGAGCTGTTCGAGGTCGTTCGCCGCGAGCTGGGGCGCCGTGCCTTTCCGATCCCGGCACGCCGGGTACGGATCGTGGCCGCGCAGCTCGGCGATGACGTGTCGCTCATCGGCTCGCTGCCCATCGTCAATCAACGCCTGCAAGACCCTGCCTTCAGGAATCCCGCGCACGCATGAGGACAAGTCAGTGACCCGCATCGGCATCAACGGCTTCGGCCGCATCGGCCGCCAGTCGCTCAAGGCCATGCTCGAGCGTCATCCGAACGAGCTCGAGGTGGTGGCCATCAACGACCTGGCCCCGACTGCCACCAACGCGCACCTGTTCAAGTACGACTCGACCTACGGCCGCTACGATGGCGAGGTCACCGCCGGCGACGGCGAGATCACCATCGACGGCCACCACATCAGGGCGTACAGCGAGAAGGATCCCGCCGCCCTGCCGTGGAAGGACCTGGGCGTCGACATCGTCATCGAGTCGACAGGGATCTTCACCGATGCCGAGAAGGCCAAGGCGCACCTCGCTGCCGGCGCGCGCAAGGTGATCATCAGCGCGCCGGCCAAGAACGAGGACGTGACGGTCGTCCTGGGCGTGAACGAGGCGACGTACGACCCCGAGCAGCACAACATCGTCAGCAACGCCTCCTGCACGACCAACGGGCTGGCACTGCCCGCCAAGGTGGTCTGGGACTGCTTCGGCATCGAGCACGGCCTGATGACCACCGTCCACTCGTACACGAACGACCAGAACGTGCTGGATGTCGTCCACAAGGACCTGCGCCGCGCGCGCAGCGCCGGCCAGAACATCATTCCCACCACCACCGGGGCCGCCAAGGCGCTTGCGCTGGTCATCCCGGAGCTCAAGGGCAAGTTCGACGGCTTCTCGCTGCGCGTGCCGACCCCCACGGTCAGCATCATCGACTTCGTGGCCGTCACCACGCAGCCGGTCACCGCCGAGAGCGTCAACCAGGCCATGCGCGAGGCGGCGGATGGACCGCTGCAGGGGCTGCTGGGCTACACCGAAGAGCCACTGGTCAGCATGGATTTCAAGGGCGACGAACGGTCGAGCATCGTGGACGCAGCGTCGACCATGGTCACCGGCGACCACCTGCTGAAGGTCATCGCCTGGTACGACAACGAGTGGGGCTACAGCTGTCGGGTCGCGGACCTGGCCAAGTACATGGCCGATCGGCTTTGAGCTCCTCGCGGCCCGCGGCGGGCATGAACAAGAAGACGGTCCGGGACGTGAACGTCAGCGGCAAGCGCGTCTTCCTGCGTGCCGACCTGAATGTCCCGATCGACGACGGGCGGATCACCGATGACTCCCGCATCCGGGCCAGCCTGCCCACCCTGGTCTACCTCCTGGAGCAGGGTGCCAGCGTGGTGCTGGCCAGCCACCTCGGCCGGCCCAAGGGCAAGGTCAATGACGCGTTGCGGCTGAAACCGGTCGCGGATCGGCTCAGCCAGCTGCTGGGCCGCCCGGTGCGGATGACCGGCGACGCCCTGGGTCCGGGGGTGATGACCGCGGTCGAGAAGCTGCGTCCCGGCGACCTGCTATTGCTCGAGAACCTGCGCTTCCATGCCGAGGAAGAGGCGAACAACCCCGAGTTCGCGAAATCGCTGGCGGAGATGGCCGACCTCTACGTCGATGACGCCTTCGGCTCCGCTCATCGGGCCCACGCCTCGACCGAGGGCATCACCCATTACCTGCCGGCGGTGGCCGGCCTGCTGATGGAGCGCGAGGTCACCGCGCTCTCGAACCTGATGCAGAAGCCGCCGAAGCCGTTCCACACCGTCATCGGCGGCTCGAAGGTATCCGGCAAGCTGGAAGTTCTCGAGTCGCTCCTGTCCCGCTGCCAGGCCATCCTGGTCGGCGGCGGCATGGCCAACACCTTCCTGGCCGCCCGCGGCCTGTCCCTGGGCAAGAGCCTGGTGGAAACCGAGCAGCTCGAGAACGCCGAGCGGATCGTGGCGGAGGCGCGCCGCAAGCGGGTGCGCTTCATGCTTCCGACCGACGTGGTCATCGCCGCCCAGGTCCATCCCCGCTCGCAGCGGCAGGTCGCGGCGGTGGACCGCGTGCCGAAGGACTGGACGATCGTCGACATCGGCCCGGACACGCTGGCTGCCTACACCGAGCACCTGTCCAAGGCGAAGACCATCTTCTGGAACGGCCCGCTGGGCATCTTCGAGATCGCTCCGTTTGCGGAGGCCACCAACGCCATGGCCCGTTTCCTGGCGGAGCGCAGCAAGGCGGGCGTGGTGACCGTGGTTGGTGGCGGCGACTCGGTGGCCGCGGTGGAGCAGCTGGGCCTGGTCGACCAGATGAGCCACGTCAGCACCGGCGGGGGAGCATCGCTGGAGTTCGTGGAGGGCAAGACGCTGCCCGGTGTCGCCGCGCTGCTCGATGCCGATGCCGAGCCGATCCGGCTCAAGGCCACCACCCGGTCGGTCACCCGGCCGCCGACGGCCCGGCGCCGATGACGACCCTGGTCGAGGACGTCATCGCGCGCGAGGTCCTGGATTCGCGCGGCAACCCGACCGTCGAGGTGGAGGTGTTCCTGGACGGCGGGGCGGTCGGCTCGGCCATCGTGCCCTCCGGCGCATCGACCGGGGCGCACGAAGCGGTGGAGCTGCGCGACGGCGATCCGCAGCGCTACGGCGGCAAAGGGGTGCTGACCGCAGTCCGCAACGTGAACGATGCGATCCGGCCGGAGCTCATCGGTGCCGATGCCGTCGACCAGGTGAGCGTGGATCGGCTCCTGATCGACCTGGACGGGACGCCGAACAAGGGCCGCCTCGGCGCCAACGCGCTGCTTGGCGTGTCGATGGCCGTCGCCAGGGCCGCCGCCGAATCGGTGGCGCTGCCGTTGTACCGCTACCTCGGCGGCGCGGCCGCGCGGGTCCTGCCCGTGCCGCTGGTGAACATCCTCAATGGCGGCAAGCACGCCCTGGACTCCACCGACTTCCAGGAGTTCATGATCGCCCCGCTGGGTGCGCCGAGCTTCCGCGAGGCGGTGCGCTGGGCGGCAGAGACCTTCCACGCCCTGGGCGCCCTGCTCCGCGAGCGCGGCTTTGCCACCACGGTGGGCGACGAGGGAGGGTACGCGCCCAGCCTGGACAGCAACGAGGCCGCCATCAGCGTGGTGCTGGAAGCCATCGAGCGGGCCGGGTACGCATCGGGCACGCAGATCGCCATCGCCCTCGACCCGGCGGCCTCCGAGTTCTATGCCGACGGCAGCTACGTGCTGGCCCGCGAGGGACGCTCGCTCTCGCCGGAGGAGCTCATCGGCTTCTGGCTGGACTGGGCCGATCGCTATCCGATCGTCAGCCTGGAGGACGGACTGGCCGAGGATGACTGGGACGCCTGGCGCGCCCTGACCGAGCGGTCCGGATCACGCCTCCAGCTGGTGGGCGACGACCTGCTGGTGACGAGCACCGAGCGCCTCGCCCGAGCGATCGAGCTGCGGGCGGCGAACAGCATCCTGGTCAAGCTCAACCAGATCGGCACCGTGACCGAGACGATCGAGGCGGTGGAGATGGCGCAGCGCGCCGGCTGGACGGCGGTCGTCAGCCACCGTTCCGGCGAGACGGAGGACACGACGGTGGCCGACCTCGTCGTTGCGCTCAACACTGGCCAGATCAAGACCGGCAGCATGAGCCGCGGCGAGCGGATCGCGAAGTACAACCGGCTGCTGCGCATCGAGGAGGAGCTGGCGGACGCCGGGGAATACGCCGGCGCCGAGGCCTTCGCCGCCAACCGCACTGCCCATGCCTGACGTCACCCGGTTCGACGAGGAGCTTGCCCGCCTCGCGCCCGGCCAGCACGACTTCGCCGAGTTCTTCCGCTCACCCTCCGGCTCCCTGAGCCTGACCGTGGCGCGCTGGCCGGCGGGCGCGGTCGACGACCAGCAGCCGCACACCGAGGACGAGGTCTACTTCGTGGTATCCGGTCGCGCGACCCTGCTGATCGACGGCGAGCCGCATCCGGTGGCGGCGGGGAGCACCGCTTTCGTGGCGGCTGGCGTGGAGCACCGCTTCATCGAGATCGCCCAGGACCTCGACGTCCTCGTCTTCTGGTCACCGGCCCGCCAGACGAACGCGTAGCGAGCGCGGCGCGCGGTCAGGCGTCTGGCGCCGGCTCCTCGTCGGTCTTCTGGCGACGGCGCGCCGCCGCCGACTCGCGAGTCGCGCGCGTGACGGCGACCTTGGCCTTGCCGGCCGCGGTGCGCGGCCGATCGGCGGCCTTCGCGGCTGCGGCCTTGGATGCCTTCGCCGCCGCCACCTTCTTGCGCTGCGCGGTCTTGGTGGCGGCTGACTTCTTCTTCGGTGCGGTCTCGGCCACGGCGCCGTCCAGGAGATGCGCCTCGTTGGCCTTGGCCATCAGGCGGCTCTTCCGGCGGGCGGCGTTGTTCTTGTGGATGATGCCCTTCTCGGCGGCGCGGTCGAGCGCGCTGATGGCGGCGGTGATCGCCGTCGGTCCGTCGCCCTGCGTGCGGCCGAGCGCGATTGCGCTGGCGCGCTGGACGAGCGTCTTGGCCTCGCTGCGGGTGCGGCGGTTCACCGCGCGGCGGCGCTGCTCCTGGCGGACGCGCTTGAGGGCCTGGGGCGTGCGCGCGCCCTTCCAGGTGCGAGCTTTTCTAGCCACGAACGAACCTCGAGTGAATGCGTGTTGAGCACGAAAATGAGCGCCGGCGAAAACGCGGCAGCTCGGCGGCGGAGTATAGCATTCGCGCCGGCCACGGCCAAACGGCTCTCGCGCCCCCGCACGAGCCGATGGTCCGCTCGACAGAATGGGGCACGGGTCGCAGAATCCGGCGTGCACCGTCGTCCCGAGTGCGGCGTTGCAGCGCCGGGAGGGGGGACGGCGTCATGGAGGGAATGGGACTGATCGATCGCCACGCCGCAGCCAGAGGGCTGTGAGCCGATGACCTCGCCTTCGGTAGCCACCCGCCTCCGCTTCGTTCCGGCGGCGTTCCGCACGCGGCGCGGGTTCGCGCTCGGCTTTCTGGCGACGCTGCTCATCGGGCTGCTGCTGCTCATCGGCGCATCCGTCGCCATCGCGGTCAGCCACGCCAACCGGATCATGCCCGGCGTCTCGGTGGGCGGCGTCGAGGTTGGCGACCTGGATCGGGCAGCGGCGGCAGCGAGGCTGGAGGCGGAGCTGCCTTCCCTGTCTGCCGGCAACCTCACCCTGGCCGTCGATGGCCGAACGACGACGGTGCCGCTCGGCGATCTGCGCCGCCGCTACGACATCGACGCCACGCTCGACGCGGCCTTCGGTGTGGCCCGCAGCGGGAATCCGCTGCAGGACGCCATCGGGCGGCTGCGCACGATGACCGCCCCCACGGTGGCGGGGTCTGCAGTAATCGTCCAGGACGACGCCGCGGTCGACGATCTGGTGGCATCCATCGCCAAGCGGTTCGACCGCGATCCACGGGACGCAGCGGTCCGGCGCGCGGGGCCGACCTTCGTGCAGGTTCCCGCCGTCACCGGGCTGACCGTGGCGCAGGACGCGCTGCGCAACGCCGTCGACCAGGTGTTGGGGACGCCCGATGCGGGCGGAACCATCGACGTGCTCGTCACCCGGCAGGACCCGGAGGTCAGCACGGAGCAGGCATCGGCGGCCGCGACCTCCGCCTCGGCGGTGGCTGCCAGGCCGTTCGTGCTGAAGGGTACCGGCAGGAAGGTGACCCTCAGCCGGGACGAGCTGGCGGACTTCGTCGGGTTCGGGCCGACGGACGCCGGCTGGGGCCTGCAGCTCGACGAGCAGGCCATCTGGCACCGCCTCGTGCCGATCGCCAAGGGGGTCGCCAGTGCGCCTCGCAACGCCTCCTTCGCCTGGGGCGCCAACGGCGTGGTGGGCTTCTATCCGGGCGCCACGGGTCGCAAGCTCAACCGGCACGCCAGCGTCGCCCATGTGGTCGCCGCCCTCGAGCGCCGGGCCGGCGGAGCGGCAGCGGCAAGTGCCACCCTCGCGGTTCGCGTCATCCAGCCCGCGGTCACCAATGCCGATGCCCGCAAGGTGGCGCCGGAGATGCGGCGGCTCGGCACCTGGACGACCTATTTCGTGCCCGGCGAGGGCAATTTCTGGGGCGCCAACATCACCATCCCGGCCCGTGACATCGACGGCCGCGTGATCGCCCCGGGTGAGTGGTTCGAGTTCTGGCAGGGGATCGGCCCCGTCACCCTGGCGCACGGATATGGCTACGGCGGAGCCATCATCGGTGGGCGATCGGTCGCCAACGGCGCCCTGGCGGGCGGCATCTGCTCGACGTCCACGACGCTGTTCAACGCTGCGATGCGTGCCGGCCTGCAGATCGGCCAGCGGACGAACCACTCCTACTACATCGACCGCTACCCGGTCGGCCTGGACGCCACGGTCTTCAAGACCGATTCGTACGAGACCGACATGACGTTCCGCAACGACACGGCCAATCCGATCGTGATCCGCTCGTCGTGGGGATCAGGCTTCGTCCGTTTCGACATCTGGGGCGTGCCGGACGGCCGCACAGTCACCCTCTCGCGGCCGACCACCAGCAACTACGGCACGGCGGTCTGGACAACGGCCTTCAATCCGAGCCTGCCGGCTGGCACCTCGAGGATCGTCGAGTACCCGCATAACGGGTTCGACGCGGTCGTGACCCGCTGGGTCAGGGATGCCAACGGCAACATCATTCACCAGGACACCTGGACCAGCCACTACCGAACGGTCAACGGCGTCACCGAGTACGGGCCCAAGAAGCGGAGCTAGGGAAGCACGGCTCCGAAGCCGTCGACCGCCGCCTGACGGCCAGCCGGTAGACTCCGGCGGGTGATTCCCCAGGAACGCATCCGCAACTTCAGCATCGTCGCGCACATCGACCACGGCAAGTCGACGCTGGCGGATCGGCTGCTCGAGTCGACCCACACGATCGACAAGCGGCTCATGACCAGCCAGGTCCTCGACTCCATGGACCTGGAGCGCGAGAAGGGCATCACCATCAAGGCCCGGGCCGTGCGGCTGCAGTACGACGCGGCCGACGGCCAGACGTACGCACTCAACCTGATCGACACCCCCGGGCACGTCGACTTCAGCTACGAGGTGAGCCGATCTCTGCAGGCCTGCGAGGGCGCCATCCTGGTCGTGGATGCCAGCCAGGGGATCGAGGCGCAGACGCTGGCCAATGTTCACCTGGCCATCGCCCAGGACCTGGTCATCATCCCGGTTCTCAACAAGATCGACCTGCCCAGCGCCGATCCCGAGACGGTCATGGCCGAGCTGGAGGACACGCTGGCCATTCCCCGCGAAGAGGTGATCCTCGCATCCGCCAAGGAGGGGACCGGGGTGCCCGAGATCCTGGAGGCCATCGTCGGACGGATACCGCCGCCGCGGGGCGACGCATCGGCCTCGTTGCAGGCGCTCGTCTTCGACAGCCACTACGACCAGTACAAGGGCGTGGTCGCCTACGTGCGGCTGGCGAACGGCACGCTCCATGACCACGAGCGCATCCGCTTCATGGCCACGCAGGCGGAGAGCGAGATTTTGGAGCTCGGCTATTTCCGCCCGCAGCCGGTGCCGACCCGCTCCCTGAGCGCGGGTGAGGTGGGCTACGTGGCGTCAGGCCTGAAGAGCATTGCCGAGGCCCGAGTGGGCGACACCCTGACCGATGCGGACAAGCCCGCTCCCCGGGCACTGGCGGGGTACAAGGAGGCGCTGCCGCTCGTCTTCGCTGGCATCTACCCCGTGCGCGGCGACGACTACCCGCTGCTGCGCGACGCGCTCGACAAGCTCCACCTCAACGACGCGAGCTTCGTGCACGAGCCCGAGTCGAGCGTGGCGCTGGGGTTCGGCTTCCGCTGCGGCTTCCTGGGGCTGCTGCACATGGAGATCGTCCAGGAGCGCCTGGAGCGCGAGTTCGACCTGGACCTGCTCGCCTCGGCGCCGAGCGTCGAATACCGGGTCAAGCGGCTGCATCGGCCAGAGGAAGCCGTCGTCGACAACCCGGCCAGGATGCCGGACGCCGGGGAGATCGAGGCGATCTCCGAGCCGTGGGTGGCGGTGCAGATCATCACGCCCACCGACTACATCGGCCCGATCATGGAGCTGGCCACCAACCGCCGTGGCATTTTCGGCCAGATGGAGTACCTGGACCCGCGGCGGGTGAACATGCATTTCGAGCTGCCGTTGGCCGAGCTGATCATCGATTTCTACGATCTGCTCAAGAGCCGCAGCTCGGGGTATGCCAGCCTGGATTACCAGTACCTCGGCTACCGGCAGGGCGACCTGGTGAAACTCGACATCCTGGTCAACGGCGAGCCCGTCGACGCGCTCTCCCTCATCGTCCATCGGTCCAACGCCCAGCGCCAGGGCAAGGTGCTGGTCGAGAAGCTCAAGGAGCTGATCCCGCGCCAGCTGTTCGAAGTGCCGGTCCAGGCGGCCATCGGCTCGCATATCATCAGCCGCGAGACGATCCGGGCCATGCGCAAGAACGTGCTGGCCAAGTGCTATGGCGGCGACATCACGCGCAAGCGCAAGCTCCTCGAGAAGCAGAAGGAGGGCAAGCAGCGCATGAAGCGGGTCGGATCCGTGGAGATCCCGCAGGAGGCCTTTCTGGCGGTGCTGCGCATGAACGAGGCTTCGTAGGTGAGCTTCGAGGAATCGCTGCGCCTCTCCATCGCCGTCGGCCTGACCATCTTCCTGGTTCTGCTGCGCTTCGACTCGGAGCGGATCATGCGCTCCGACTACTTCCGCTACCGCTACCCGTGGCTGGGACCGGTCAGCTACTACGGGCTCGTGATCCTGTTCGCGATCGGGATCGTCTTCATCCTGCCCAACGGCCGCGGCCACCTCTTCCTCACGCCGGCCGAGCCGGGAACGATGCTGCCGCTGATGCTCGGCTTTGCCGCGGTCGGGATCCTGAATGCGGTGGCCTTTGCGTTCCGCTGGTACGGCGGCATCACGCCGCTGCCGACCACGCTGCTGCCCTCGCGATTGCTGGGGGCGGCGGCGAGCGCGGTCGCGGACGAGCTGCAGTTCCGCTCGATCGTGCTGGGGTTGCTCATCTTCGCCGGCATCCCCGGCGATGTCACCGCGGCGGTCGTGCTGCAGGCCGTGCTGTACGGCGTGGCCCAGCGGCGGCTGCTGCGCGAGCGGCAGTGGTACTTCCTCATCGGCTCGGTGCTGCTCGGCTACGGCTGCGGCTGGGTCACGATCACCGCCAACTCGGTGGTGCCGGCCATGGTCGCCCATTTCCTGGTGATTGCCTCGCTGTTCGCCTTCGCCGGCGGGAGGCTGCGCCAGCGTCCCATCTGAGGGGGCGACCGCTACCGTGGGCGCGCACAACCGCGGGGTGCCGATGCCGTGACCACTGACAGCCACCACCTCTACGTCCACGTCCCGTTCTGCCGGCTGGTGTGCGCGTACTGCGACTTCGTGACCGTCGGTGGCCGCGCGGCGGACATGCCGCGTTACGTGGCGGCGCTCCATGGCGAGCTGGCCATGCGCCCGGCGCGCGGCGGGCTGCAGACGGTGTACTTCGGTGGCGGCACGCCCTCCCTGCTGCCGCCCGATGCCGTGGCGGGCTTCCTGTCCGCGGCGGAGACGCGCTGGCGCGCGACCCCGGGCGAAGTGACGCTGGAGGCGAATCCCAGCGCGCGGGAAGGGCCCGATTGGGCCGGGCTGCGGGCCGCCGGCGTGAACCGCATCTCGCTCGGAGTGCAGTCGCTGCGGGACGCGGACCTCGTCGCGCTGGCTCGCGGGCACTCGGCCCGGGAGGCCATCGCGGCGTACATGGCAGCCCGCG
>DATBJR010000015.1:0-3744 GCA_036556325.1 Candidatus Limnocylindria bacterium
GAAGAAGTCGACCCGCACGATGTAATCGCCGGACACCGGCGCGAACTCGAGCACGTCGCCGCGCACCCGGAACTTCGAGCGCGTGAGCACGGCGTCGTTCCGCTCGTACTGCAGGTCCACCAGGTGGCGCAGCACGCCGTCACGGCGGTAACGGCCACCGACCTTCAGGTTGAGCACGGTGGCGCCATAGTCGATGGGGGCGCCGATGCCGTAGATGCACGACACCGAGGCGACGATGACCACGTCGCGCCGCTCGAACAACGCGCGCGTGGCGTTGTGCCGCAGCCGGTCGATCTCGTCGTTGCGCGACGAGTCCTTCTCGATATACGTGTCGGACCGTGGCAGGTAGGCCTCCGGCTGGAAGTAGTCGTAGTAGCTCACGAAGTACTCGACCGCGTTGTCCGGGAAGAACTCCTTGAACTCCTGGTACAGCTGGGCGGCCAGCGTCTTGTTATGGGCCATGACCAGGGTGGGTTTCTGGACCGCCTCGATGACCTTGGCGGCGGTGTACGTCTTGCCCGTTCCGGTCGCCCCGAGCAGCACCTGGTGCTTCAGGCCGGAGCTCACGCCATCGGCCAGCGCGGCGATCGCCTGTGGCTGGTCGCCGGTCGGCTGGTAAGGGGCGTTGACCTTCAGATCGGGCATGCTGGTAGCAGGTTCTCGGGGCGGCCTGGGGACACCCGAAATGTTACCGGAACACCCGCTCGCCGGCCGATCAGTCGGCTGTCATGACGTGCGCCAGGGCATCCTCCACCTGCCGCCGCGTCTCATCCAGAGGCGCCGACCCGTCAATCACGACGTCGGCGGCAGCCACCTTGGCGTCCTGTGGCGACTGGTTCGCCAGGCGGGCACGCGCCTCCCCCTCGTTCATGCCACGCGATGCGGCGACCCGGGCCACGGCATCGGCCTCCTCGCAGCGCACGACCCAGGTGCTGTCGCATCGGTCGTGAAGCGGCGACTCCAGCAGCTTGATCGCCTCGATGCAGGCCGCATCGACGCCGGCCGCCTCGAGCTCCGCCAGGCGTGCGCGCGTCTCGTTGCGCACCAGCGGGTGCAGGATCGCCTCGAGGTCGCGCAGCGCATGCGGATCGTTGAACACGATCTTCGCCAGGCTGCCCGCCTCGATCGTCCCGAACCGCCCCTCGATTCGGCGCCGCGCCTCTGCGTCGTTGTTGCGGATCTGGCGGGCCACCGCGTCCAGGTCGATCACGGCCACGCCCAGCTCCCGCAGCCAGCCCGCCACCGTGCTCTTGCCGCAGCCGATGTTGCCCGTCAGGCCGATGACCTTCATGCCGCGGCCTCGCCGTCCGGGGCCGGTTGGCAGTGCGGGCAGTAATGGGTGCTGCGCTGCCCGACCACGGCCCGCTGGATGATGCGCCCGCAGCGATAGCAGGGCTCGCCGGTGCGCTGGTAGACGGCCAGCCGCTCGGCGTTGTCGCCCGGACGGTCATCGGCTCCCACATAGTCGCCGAAGCTGGTGCCCCGGTTGCTGATGCCCTGGCGCAGGACCGCCCGAATGGCCCGATGGAGACGCCGCACCTCGTCGAACGTCAGGCTGTCGGCCCGCCGCAGGGGGTGCAGCCGCGCTCGCCACAGCGCCTCGTCGGCGTAGATGTTGCCCACGCCGGCGATGAACGATTGGTCCAGCAGCAGGCTCTTCAGGCGTGCGCTCCGGCCCTTCAGCCGTTCCGCCAGCCGTGCCGCGCTGAAGGTGCTGGTCAGCGGCTCCGGCCCGTGGCGGCCGAACACATCACCGACCCGGTAGGGCGTCCTGGCCTCCGCGGTGCGCCTCCCCTTGCCTCGCCCGCGAGTCGATGCGCGCCGCCGCAGGCCGCCGCCCTCCCAGAGGCCGATGCGCCCGAACTTGCGCACGTCGCGATACCGAAGCTGGCGCCCATCGGCCAGGCTGAAGATGACGCGGGCATACGGATCGTCCGGCGTCCCGGGCGGCGCGACGATCAGCGCGCCGGTCATGCGCAGGGCCACCGTCATCACCCGCCCATCGGCGAGGTGGATGAGCACGCTCTTCGCCCGGCGGCCGACGCGCTCGATGCCGGCGCCGCGGATCTCGGCCACGAAGCGTTCCGGCGGCTCAGGATGGCGGATCGTGCGCGGCCAGCGGACCTCGGCGTCGGTGATGGTGGCGCCTCTCACCCAGCGCTGCAGGTCGCGGGCGACCGTCTCGACCTCGGGAAGCTCAGGCACTCAGGGGCTCCGCGATGGCTTCCTCGGCCTCTTCCCGCGCGACCTCCACCGCGGTCTTCGGGACCCGGCGCCACGCCTCGTTCTCGCGGACGTAGCGATCCATGGTCTCCCAGTCGGTCCCGACCTTGAGCGCCACCTCGAGCGGCGGGTCGAGGGGCAAGGCCCCCTCCATGACCTCGGTGGCGAGTGCCGCCAAGGCGGGAAGCTCCTCTTCATCGGTTTCGAAGACAAGCTCGTCGTGGACCTGCAGCAGCATCCGGGATCGCAGGCCGCGCTCGCGCATCGCTGCATCCATGCGCACCATGGCGATCTTCATCCCGTCCGCCGCCGTGCCCTGGATCGGCATGTTGATGGCCATCCGCTCCCCCGCCGAGCGCAGGGCGCTGTTCCTGGCCGTCAGCTCCGGCAGGTAGCGGCGGCGGCCAAGCAGCGTCGTGACGAAGCCCTGGTCACGCGCCAGCATGCGGATCTCGACCGTGTAGCGGCGGATCCCCGGATACGCCGCGAAGTAGTCCGCAATGAACTTCTGGGCATCCTCGCGCGGGATCTTCAGCCGATCGGCCAGCCCGAAGTCCGACAACCCGTAGGCGATGCCGTAGTTGATCATCTTGGCCACGCTGCGCTCCTGCGGCCCCACCTGCTCCGGGGCGAGCCCCAGCACGCGGGCTGCGGCGGCCAGGTGGATGTCCGAGTGCGCCGCGAAGTCCGCCTTGAGCCCCGGATCGCCGGAGACGTGGGCCAGGATGCGCAGCTCCTGCTGCGAGTAGTCCGCGCCGAGCAGCAGCTTGCCCGGCGGTGCCACGAAGGCAGCGCGAATGCGCCGGCCCAGGGCCGAGCGGATGGGGATGTTCTGCAGATTTGGATCGACGCTCGACAGCCGTCCGGTGGCAGCCACCGCCTGCTGGTAGGTGGTGTGGAGGCGTCCGTCCTCGCCTACCAGCCCGGGCAGCGCGTCGACGTAGGTTCCCTTCAGCTTGGAAATCTGGCGATGCTCCAGGATCAGCCCGGCGACCTCGTGCTTGTCCCGCAGCTCCTCCAGGACTGACGCGTCGGTCGAGTAACCCGTCCGCGTGCGCTTCGTCGCCGGCAGGGCCAGCTCATGGAAGAGGATTTGCTCCAGCTGCTTCGGCGAGCCGATGTTGAACTCGTGACCGACCGCGCCGTAGATGCGCCCCTCGAGATCGGCCAGGGTGGCCGCGAACTCGACGCTCATGGCAGCCAGCTGGTCGCGATCGATGGCCACACCAGCCAGCTCCATGCGGGCGAGCACCGGCAGGAGCGGCATCTCGACCTCGCGGAAGAGGTCCATCAATCCGCCCTCGGTCAACTCCGTCTCGAGCTGAGGACGGACGAGCAGTCCCGTCATGGCCTCAGCGGCGGCACGCCGCGCGGTGGCGCCCTCCTCCGCGGCTGGATCGGTTGGCCGCTCCGGCAGCTCAGCGCCGAAGCGGTTCGCGGCCAGGTCATCGAGGGACTGCGCACGCAGCGCGGGGTTGACCATGTAGCTGGCCACCAGGGTGTCGACGGCTGGGCCCTCAA
>DATBJR010000016.1:0-8263 GCA_036556325.1 Candidatus Limnocylindria bacterium
CCAGGGTGTCGACGGCTGGGCCCTCGAGATGGACGCCGCGCGACGCCAGCAGGGTGATCAGCTGCTTGAGGTCATGGCCGATGAGCTCACGGTCGCTCCGGTTGAACCACGCCGGCAGCGGACGATCGTCGCTCCAGGGCAGGTACCAGCTCGTCCCGTCGGGCGCGGCCAGCGCGATGCCGAGCAGCGGCCGCTCCAGTGCCCGTCCCGGCCCCAGCGCCCAGCCCAGTCCGATTCGCTCCCCGTGCTCGGCGAGCCACGCGTCCAGTGCCGCACGGCCCTCGTCATCGGCGGCAATCCCGGGCTGGACCCGCTCGATGGCCCCGCCCGGATCGGCAACGGCGTCGGGCGGTGGCGGCGCTGGCTCCCCGGCCGCGGGGGCCCCCTGTCCGTCAGTGGTGCCGGCGTGTGCCCCGCCCAGCAGGTCGAGCGAGAGCTGCAGGCCGCCGCCGGTCTCCTGCTCCGCCGCTCCGTAGCCGGTGGGGGCGATCGACGACGGCGGCAGGCGGTCGATGAGGGTGCGGAACTCGAGCTCGCGGAATCGCTGCGCCACGGCGCGGCGGTCGTAGCGGCCGGTCCGCGCCTCCTCCAGGTTCAGCTCCACGGGCAGGTCGGTGATGATGCGGCCGATCTGGCGCGACATGAACGCCGACTCGCGGTGCTCGGCCAGCCGATCGCGCAGCTTGCCCTTGACCTCGTCGAGCCGCTTGTAGATGCCGTCGAGCGTGCCGAACTGCTGGAGGAGCTGGATCGCTGTCTTCTCCCCCACCCCGGGCACGCCGGGGATGTTGTCCGAGGCGTCGCCCTTCAGCGCCTTGTAGTCGAGCATCTGATCGGGGCGCAGGCCGTAGCGCTCCATGACCTTCGCCTCGTCGTAGATGACGGTCGAGGCCACGCCCATCCGGGTCGTGAGCAGGCGCACGTGGTCGTTGACCAGCTGCAGCCCGTCGAGGTCGCCGGAGACGATGTAGGCGTCCACGCCGGCGCGCGGCGCGTGCTGGACGAGCGAGCCGATCACGTCATCGGCTTCGTAACCCTCCAGCTCGCGAATGGGGATGTTCATCATCTGGGCCAGCTCGCGAACGATCGGGAACTGGGCGCGCAGGTCGTCCGGCATCGACGGGCGACCGGCCTTGTACTCCGGGTACGCGTCGAAGCGGAACTGCGGACGGCCCAGGTCGAAGCTGAGCATCGCGAAGTCCGGCTTCAGGTCCTGCATCCCGCGCAGCACGATCTGGAGGAAGCCGAAGACGGCGTTCACCAGGGTCCCGTCGGACATCGTCAGCGGCGGCAGGGCGAAATAGCCGCGATACACGAGGCTGGGGCCGTCGATCAGCATGAGGATCGGTCGTCGCTCGGCCATCGGTCGGCTCAGTCTAGCCCGATGGTCCCCGGTGAGCCGCCGGTAGAATCGGCCCGATGCCGTCCCACCCGATCCTCGATCCGTACGCCGTCCTGGGCGTCCCGCGTGACGCCTCGGCGCTCCAGGTCGCGCGTGCCCGCCGGCGCCTGGCGAAGCGCTTCCATCCCGACCTGCACCCCGACCATGACATGTCCGAGTCGATGCGCCGCGTGAACGAGGCGTGGTACATCCTCTCCTCCACCAGCCGCCGGGCGGCCTACGACCAGGCGCATCCCCAGGCCGGCACCACTTCGTCGGGACACTGGGCCGCGTCGCGGCCGGAGATTCGGCCGATGTCGCCCAACACCACGCGCAGCTGGGCGACCTGGCGGACCACCGCCGAGGAAACGCGCGCCGCCCCCCGCACCCGGCGCCAACCCGGGGAGATCCCCGTGGTCACGACCCGCCGGCCGCCGCCTATCGCACCGCCACAGCGCACGTTCCGGGACAGCGGCTGGGCGGCCGTGCTGGCAGCGCTGGTGATTCTGCTTCTGCTGCTGGCGGCGATGGTCGCCGGGCGGCTCGCCTAAGGACCTCGCCCCGGCTGCGTCACGACGATGACCGCGCCCGCGACGACGAAGACGGCACCGAGCAGCAGCGCGATCCCCCACGGGCTGACGGCGACGACCGGCTGCTCGTTCAAGACGGGAGCCTGGGACGGCCCCTGCGGCGCGCCGGGCGCGTGGCTGCCCTTCGTGCCCGTATCGCTCGGCGCCGGCAGGAGAGACGAGCCCGCCCCCGACAGCTCGGGAGACCCTGCCTCCCGAGCACGCGCCGGGGTGAACGTGAAGAAGAGGTTCAGCGGGAAGGCGAAACGTCGATCCGGCGGTCCGCCGGCGGAATCTTCGGCGGCCGACGAGCCAGCCGATGCTGCGGCCGATGGCGCTGCCGCGGCTCCGCCGGCGCTGAGGCTCATGCTCGACAGGACGCCCGACCCACCGACGGTGGCGGCGGCAACCAGCACCACGCCGGCAGCCATCATCGGGGCAGCGATGCGCCGCAGCCACCCACCAGCCCGCTGCCGCTCGACAGGTACCGGCGGCACGAGCTGAAGGCGGCGGGACGGAACGATGTCCGGCAGCTCGGCGAGGGCAGCCCGCAGCTGCTCGAGATCGGCCACCATCGGGCCGCATCGGCCACAGGCGGCCACGTGCGCGCGCAGGCCGGCATCCGCCGTTGCGTCGGCGTCGCCACCGGCCAGCGCCGCCAGGCGCTCGTCGTCCGGATGGATCTGGTGCTGCATCGTCATCGGCCAGACGCCCTCAGCCCTCGAACAGTTCCCGGTGCTCGGCGAGCAGCTCGCGCAGGCGAAGCCGCCCACGATGAATCCGCGACTTCACGGTCCCCAGGGCCGATGCAGTCGCCTCCGCCACCTCCGCGTAGTCCATGCCGTACACGTCGCACAGCACCACGGCGGTGCGCTGGTCGGCGGGCAGCAGCCGCAGCGCGGCGTCCAGGTGGCGGTACAGCTCCGCGCGTCCGGCCTCGACCACGGGGTTGGGCGCGTCCGCGTCCGGCAGCTCGGCGCCGCCCTCCTCGGCATCGGGCAGCACCGTCGTCGGTCGTCGCTGCGCACGGCGCAGGATGTCGTAGCTGGCGTTGGCCGTGATCCGCAGCAGCCACGAGCGGAAGATGCCACCGCGGAACCGGCTGATGGCATCGTAGGCGTGGATGAAGGCGTCCTGGGTCGCATCGGCCGCCTGGTCGGCGTCGCCCAGGAGGCGCCAGGCGAGGCCGTAGCAGGCCGACTGGTAGTGCTCCATCAGCTGGGCAAAGGCGGTGCGATCTCCTGCCGCGGCCCGCGCAACGACGGCTGCCTCATCGCTCAGCGGCGGCGTGCGCGTGCCGGGAGTGCTCGGTTCGGTGGGCGGCATCCGTTCCTATAATCACACCCCCCGCCGATCGCGCGAGGCGTGCCGGAGTGGCGGAATCGGCAGACGCGTCGGTCTCAAACACCGATGAGCGCAAGCTCGTGTGGGTTCGACCCCCACCTCCGGCACCAATCCTGGCCCGCGGCCTTGGCCGCGTCAGCACCGGGCTCGCGAGCTTCGCCAGCCCGGCAGGGGCGACGGGTGGCTAGTGCGCCAGGCGCGGCGCGGTCCGGTGGCGGAGCATCAGCCGGATCACCACCAGGATCGGGACGCCCACCAGGAAGGCGATCAGGACCTCATCGAAGGACAGCCCGTCGATGTTCGGCTGCAACTCGGCCTCCGTCGCCCATCCGAACCACACCTCGCTGATGAAGACGCCGCTGGCGAAGAACGCTGCCGCGCCGACGACGCCCGCGATCCACGCTTCCGCCCGGTGCCACAGAAGGGCGATGGCAATGCCCCCGAACGCGATGGACAGGCCAGCCAGGACGGCAATTCCCTGCGGCCCCAGATCCCACTGCATGGCGCTCCTCCTTCGCGCGCCTCACAGGCGCGCAGGATCACCATGGGCTCGCGATGCGCGGCCGTCCAGTGCCGCTTGGCAGCATTCGGACGGGCAAGCAGCCCGAAGCGTGGTCAGTCGCGACGCTCGACGACGATCGTGCAATCCGTCGCCAGCGCGGCGATGGCCCCGACGGCCGCCCAGATGGGCAGGAGCGCGACGCCCACGAGCCCGACCGACAGCGGAATCTCGACCAGGGTCGTGCCCTCCTCGTTTCGGATGATCACGCGACGGATGTTGCCCTCGTGAATCAGCTCCTTGACCTTGCCGATGAGCTCATCGCCGTTGATCTTGAACTCCTCGGTCCGTGGCGAACCCGTCTGGGTGTCCATGACGTCCTCCTCACCGATCTTCTGACAGGGCTGAGCGCCCCGCCGGAAACGGTATCGGACCGCGCCAAGTGACGCGATGGGTCGAACGGCACCAATCGCCATGCCATCCGGCGATGGCCACCACACCTGGATTCGGGCCACATGGCACGCCACCCACTGACGAATGGCCGTGACGCGCGACCGAGCTTCGGCCGGACGATCACCACAACGAACCCGTATCTGGGGTTGGGTGCCATGTCGGAGCGAATCAATGGCCGCGAGTCGGTCGACCAGCTGGATGACGTCGGCCGGCGCATCGAAAGCGTCATCGGCGACCAGGATCGATCTGCCGTCGAGCACGTTCGGCCCCATTGGGAGGTCGTCTACGACGCGGCGCACGCCTTCGCGGCTCACCTCGTCCATCTGCACGGCGAGCGAAGGGAGACGACGAGCGTGACCGTCCGACCCGATGGCGAGTCCGTGGCAACCTGCCTCGCCTGCGGGACGACGCTGCAGCTGTCCCACGCAGCGGCAACCGGCGGCGATCGGCGGGCGGTGGCAGCGGTCGGCTGATCGCACCAGACACGCCGAGCCGACCGGCTCGGCACGCGCCATGCTCCTGCTGCCTGCAGATTCGCAGCGCAGAGGTGCCACATGACGCAGATGGACCGCGACGTCCCGGTCGATGCGACCGACGAGATCGGTCGACGCATGGCCGAGGTGATCGATGACCAGGACGAGCAGGTGACGGAGCACGTCGACCCGCGATGGGAGGTGTTCTACGACGAGGACCACGATGATGCCAACGGCCTGGTCCACCTCCACGGGAGCGAGAAGGTGCCCGCCAAGGTGACTGCCCGGCCTGACGGCGGCAGCCTTGCGGTCTGCACGAAATGCGACGCCACCCTAGAGATTTCCGCCGCGGCGGACGGACCGGAGCTCGCCGAGAACGCCCCGTTCCCCTAGCGGGTCGGCGCGCGAGGTGACGTCAGGCCCAGATGCCGAAGATCCGCAGTAGCCAGATGACGACGATCACCAGCAGGATCAGCCCCAGGATGTCCCAGACCGGGTTGACGGTCCCGTAGACGCCGGCTCGCGGCGCGAACGCGCCGAGCAGCAGCACGACGAGGACGATCAGAACGATCCATTCCATTGGGCGATGCTCCTTTCACGAACCAACGAGCCCATTCCCCGCCGCAGCATCAACTGTGCCGTTCGCCCGGGGAACGGCGGGCCGACGACCGACGACGCCCGTTCCGGCGCCCCTCCCGGCGCTCGCGACGATCGTCCCCGCCGTGTTCCGCGCGCTTGAGCATCGACCGCTCGTCCTCTTCGACCTCTGCCTCGTTCGCGAGCTCCTCCGCCATCAGCCGGTTGCGCGCGTTCGGTTGGGAGCTGATGAGCTCATCGATCTTGAGGTGCAGGGCCGTGGCATCGCGGTTCTGGCTGGTCTGGATGGCGAACACCATCAGGAATGTCACGATCGTGGTCCCGGTGTTGATGACGAGCTGCCAGGTATCCGAGAAGCCAAACATCGGCCCCGTCACCGCCCAGACGAGCACGACCAGCACCGCCGCCAGCATCGCCCACGGCGTGCCAACCACGCGGGTCACGGTATCGGCGCCGGAGCGGAAGCGATCACCCAGGGTCTGCGGCGATTTGCGGCGCGGGCTGCGCGTCGGTCGCCTCGTCGAACGACGTGGCATCTTCGACGGCGTCAGAACAGGTTGCTGACGCAGGCCGCGAGGAGCCAGATCACCAGCACCACACCGATGATCACGCCCAACAGGATCTTGCCCACTCGGCCCTCTACGTAGCGTGCGGTTGCTCGCTCGGGTGGATGCAAGCCCCGTGCCGTCGTGCCCGCATGCTAGGCTCCGTGGCGATGACGGGCGACACGGTCGACTGCTTCAACTGCGGCCGCTCGAACCCCTCCTGGGCACAGGTCTGCCGCTCGTGCGGTGTGCCGATGCGTCCCGGCGGGGCCGGGGCGGCGCCGCCAACCGGCCCGATCCCCACCGACCGCGACTCGATCCTCTCGATCTCCGCCGCCCTGGGGACGATGGTGCTCGCCATCGTGCTGGGCTTTCTCCTGTCGGGAATGCTGCCGGAGGCTGCGGCCGTGATCGAGACGCCCAGCCCCCAGCCCAGCCCCACCGTCGTCCCATCCCCGTCATCGGGCCCCTCGGCAACACCTGAAACCACGCCCAAACCGAAGCCGCTTGCCGGCCGCGTCACGTTCGGCTTCGGGTTGAACCAGTCGACGAACGGGATCATCGATGCCAGCGACACCTTCGCCCGCGGCGAGAACTTCTGTCACTCCGTCAAGCTCAGGGCCGGACGCTTCCACGTCGCCAACCTCCAGGAGGAGATCCTGAAGGTGCAGGACGACGGCAGCCTGACCGTGGTCCAGCGGCGACAGGACGCCAAGCTGCCCATCGACCCGGACGCGACGCGGGTTGGCTTCTGCGCCCCGGCCGATGCGTTGATCGACGGCGCCGCCGGGACCGAGGGCTGGGGAACCGGCCGCTTCGTGCTGCGTGACTACCGCGTCCGCGGCAACGGGCCGGAGCTGCTGGCGCAGGGACGCTTCACGCTGACCGAGTAGGAGTCAGGCCGGTGGCTCACCGTCGGTGGCGGCGATATCGGCCCAGGCATCGGCATAGAGGCGTGCTCGGACCGGCAGGTAGCCGGGGTACTTCTGCTTCGCCGCGGTGATGGCGGCCGCGTCCAGGGTCACCAGCGCCAGCGTGTCGGTCGTCTCGACCATGACGTTGGCCGCCGGATCGACGGCGATGGAGGGTCCGCCGATGAGCGCACCGGGCTCCGGGTCCGGCCGGTTCACCGAGACGACGTAGCAGCAGCTCGTCAGGGCATTCGCGCGAAACACGAGCTTCCAGCGCTGGTAGGTGGCCTCTTCCGTGGCTCGCGGGATGAGCACCGCCAAGGTGCCTTGCGCCGCCAGCAGGTGGGTGCCCTCCGGCCGGTTGTTGTCGGAGCACAGCTGCAGCCCCACTGGCATGCTGAAGGCGTCGATGCGCCGGGGTGCCTCGGTTCCCGGCTCGTAGTGACTCGTCTCCCAGAAGCCCGGCTCTTCGGGCAGGTGCAGCTTCTCGTAGGTTGCCTGCAGCTCGCCGTGGCGATCGAACACCAGGGCGCAGCTCGTGCGCCGGCCGCTGGTCTGGTCGCGGTGGATGATTCCGCCCACCAGGCCGATCCCCGCCTCGGCCGCAGCCTCGGCCTGGGCGATCATCCGGGGGCCGCCCATCGGCTCAGCGTCGTCGTCGCGGCGCTCCCGGGTGCCAGGGCTCCACGGGTTGAGCGGCAGCTCGGGCAGCACAGCGAGGTCCGCCCCGCGGTCCGCGGCCTGCGCCAGGCGCTCGCGGAGGCGGGCCACGCCATCGGGCTGCCAGTACACCTCGGAGATGAGCGCGACGGTCAGCTTGCCGTCAGCGCGCGACGGTTGTGTCATGCGAACGGCAGCATAGCCAGCGACGGGCCTGGTGCGCGCATCCGTGTCGATCTCCAGCAATCGCAGCACGACATGCGCCGCATCACTGGATGCGGCGAACTGGTCGGGCTCACGCGTGCCAGATCAGCTACTCCCCGGCGACCAGCCGCGTCAGGTACAGCCCGAGGCCGATGGCCAGGGGCATGGTGACGATCGCCCAAAGGCAGCCGAACCCGAGCACGCCCGTCGACCGACTGTCGCTCCTCCCTTCCGCACCGGCTCGCGGGCTGAAGCGAAACCACGTCAGCGGGGCCAGCGGGATCGCCAGCGGCAGGATGCCGACGGCCACCGTGACGGCTTCGCGCGGGCTGAAGTCCCCGCTGAGGAGCCCAAAGACGATCAGCGCCAGCGTCACGACGCCCCACATCCCCAGCATCCATGGCGCCTCGCGCAGAAACGCGCGCAGCAGTCGGCGGGGCGACCCGTCGTCGCTCACTCGCCCAGGAACTCGCGGACGAGGTTCTGGAAGTGGTAGACGCCGTTCTCGCGCCGGGCGGAGAAGCGACCGGTGTCATAGGCGCGCGATCGCAGGCCGCGCTGCACCTGCTCGCAGATGACGATGTCCTCCTGCTGGATCTCGTCCGAGAAGGCGATCGTCTGCTGCAT
>DATBJR010000017.1:0-22075 GCA_036556325.1 Candidatus Limnocylindria bacterium
GCATGGGGGGCATGCCGAGGACGGTTCAGGACATGAGGCGGTGGGACATCACGGGGCGGGACTTGATGCGAATGGCCATCACCACGACGGCCTGGCACTCGGCGAGGGCGAGCCAGTCGACGCGTTGGGGGTGGTCACCAAGGTCAGCGAGGCTGCCGCCATTGGCTTGGCCATCACGCTACTGCTGCGTGCTCGGCGGAAAACGGACTACAGCCCGTAACTAGGCCTCGAGGCGTGCGGGTCGTCATGCGCTGTCCGAGCGCTGTGCTACGTCACTGCAGCCTTAGGCTTGAACCGGCGCGAGTCTGTGGATCGTTATGATGTCTTTCAAGCACGATCGGTGCGGGAGTAGCTCAGTTGGCAGAGCGGCAGCCTTCCAAGCTGCATGTCGCGGGTTCGATCCCCGTCTCCCGCTCCACCCTCATCCAGATGGCTCGGGCGCTGGCGCTACTTCGGCTTCTTCGGCTGCTTCTTCTTTGGCGGTCGCTTTGGCGTCTTGTCGGTCACCGGTGCACCTCCGTGATGGGCCGAGTGTAGAAGGCGTTCGCAAGCGGCCTGAGGCGGCGTAGACTCGCGCCGATGACTGACCAAGAGCTGCTGGAGATTGCCAAGGAGCAGGCCCGCATCGGGATCAGCGAGGGTGGGATTCCCATTGGCGGCGCGCTGGTGGCCGATGACGGCACGGTGCTCGGCGCGGGGCACAACCGCCGGGTCCAGATGGGCAGCCCCATCCGCCATGGCGAGACCGATGCGCTGGAGGTTGCCGGGCGCCAGCCGGCATCGGTCTATCGCAGGTCCACCATGGTCACGACGCTGTCGCCCTGCGACATGTGCACCGGCGCGATCCTGCTGTACGAGATCCCGCGGGTCGTCATCGGGGAGAATCGGACCTTCATGGGCGGCGAGGATTACCTGCGCGCGCGTGGTGTCGAGGTGGTGGTCTTGGACGATCCGGAGTGCGTCGCGATGATGGAGACGTTCATCACCGAACACCCGACCCTGTGGAACGAGGACATCGGCGAATAGCCCCGCGAGTCCGCCATTTGGTTGACACGCCGGCCTGAGCCTCGCACGCTCGGCGGGTGACTGACACCGCCATCGCCGACTTCCTGCGGGCGGAGGGCTTCGTGCGCCCGGATTCCGCTGCCGCGGCGCGCGCAGCGCTGGAAGCCGGCGGCCTCACCCGTCCCGGCAAGGCACGCATGGCCGATGAGAAGCTCGACCGAGCGCGGGACACGATTGGTCATGCGATCGTCAGGCACTGCGCCGATGGTGCCTGCATCGAGGCCGTCGCCGATGACGGTCGTCTGGCGGTCGAGACCGACAAGGCTCACTGCAGTATCTGCTCCGGCTCCAACAACACCAGGGCGCTGCGCCGGATGGCTGCGTCATGTGCCAGCGCTGGCGTGCGGCGGGTGCTGATCCTGGGCGGTCGCCCGCCGATGTGGCAGGAGATGGATCGCACGCTCGCCCCCGCGCTGCAGCTGCGGTTCGTGGACGGCACCTCGAAACTGCCGAACGGCAGCGATGCGCTCCGCGACTGTGCCTGGGCCGATCTCCTGGTGGTGTGGGCGCCCACACCGCTGCCGCACAAGGTCTCCGGCCTCTACCGGCCGGAGGTGTGCGGGGTGGCGCGGCGGGTCACGGTGCACCGGCGCGGGATCGAGGCGCTGGCCATGGAGGTGGTCGAGCACCTCGCCCGGTAGGCCTTTGGCCGCGGACCTCTGACTCCCCGGTCATGGAAACCACCGGTTGGAGCCGATATCGGCCCCTTTCATGACTGCCAGTCACACGCGCAGCGGATCTCAGCCAGAACCGGTCATCGTCGGGACGAGGCCCCACCCGCGGTCAGGACACGACACCGTCGCCACGGAGCCGCGCAATGTCCTCCCGGCTCAAGCCAAGCTCCGCCAGCACCTCGTCGGTGTGCTGGCCCAGGGTTGGCGGAGGGAGGCGCGCCGGCAGCTGCTTCCCGGAGAGGCGGATCGGGTCGGGCGCCAGCCGCATCTCGCCGGCGTGCTGCAGCCAGGCGCCGCCATGCGCCCCCTCCATGTCACGCAGCGCCTCGCCGACGCTGCTCACCGGTCCCGCCGGCACGTCCGCGGCGCGCAACGCCGCCACCAGCTCGTCACGCCCCCGGCCGGCCATGGGCACCGCAAGCCAGGGGATGACCTCGCCCCGGGCCGCGACGCGTTGGGCGTTGGTGGCGAAACGGTCGTCCGGCGGCAGCTCCAGCACCGCCACCAGCCTGGCGAACTGGGCGTCGTTGCCAACCGCCACGGCCACGTGCCCGTCGCGGGTGGCGAACACCTGGTACGGGACGATGTTCGGGTGCGCGTTCCCCCACCGCTCCGGCTCCCGCCCGCTGGCGAGGTGGTTGGCCAGGACGTTGGTGAGCGCCGACACGCTCGACTCCATGAGCGAGACACTGACGGTTGCCGACCCGCCGGCACCGCGCGCGCGGCCGAGCAGCGTGGCCAGCATCCCCACCGCCAGCTCCAGCCCGGCCATGAGATCCAGGACCGCCACGCCCACCTTCTGCGGCGGCCCGTCACGCTCGCCGGTGATCGCCATCAGGCCGCTCATTGCCTGCGCCAGCAGGTCGTAGGCGGGCAGCTCCGCGTCGCGGCCGGCGAAGCCGCCGATCGACGCGATCACCAGCTCCGGGTGCGCGGCACGGAGCGCATCGGCATCCAGGCCCAGCCGCCGAGCGCTGGAGGGCCGGGCGTTGTGGACGAGCAGGTCGGCACCATCTGCCAGGCGGTCCAGCAGGGCGCGCCCGGCAGCGGTGCGCAGGTCGATCACCACCGATCGCTTGTTGCGGTTGACCGCTGCGAAATAGGCGCTCCGCCGCTCCGCCGGATCGCCCCACCATGGCGGGCCCCAGCCACGGCTCTCGTCACCGGCCGGCGGCTCGAGCTTGACGACGTCGGCGCCCAGGTCGGCCAGCAGCATGGTCGCGAACGGCCCCGCCAGCACCCGGGAGCAGTCGATGATGCGCAGGCCGGCCAGCGGCAGTGATCCGTCCATGGCGCGAAGGCTAGCGTGACCGCGGCGCGTATTCCGGATGTCAGGAGTGGAGGAGCCGATGAAGGTCGGAGTGGTGATGCCCATCGGCCCGGTGGAGGGCACCGGCGTGGTGCCGCCCTGGGAGGCGACGCGCGTCGCTGCGCTGGCAACCGAGGAAGCCGGCTTCGACTCGGCCTGGGTCTACGACCACCTCCTCTTCCGGATGGGCGGCGGACCAACCGAGGGCATCCACGAGTGCTGGACCATCCTCTCCGCGCTGGCCGCCATCACCTCGCGGGTCGAGCTGGGGATCCTGGTGCTGGCCATGCCCTTCCGCTCACCGGCGCTGCTGGCCAAGATGGCCGCCACCCTGGAAGCGGTGTCGGGCGGGCGACTGATTCTGGGCGTGGGCTGCGGCTGGCACGAGCCGGAGTTCGACGCGTTTGGCTTTCCGTTCGATCACCGCGTCAGCCGCTTCGCGGAGGCGCTGGGCGTACTGGTTCCCGCGCTGCGCGATGGGCGCGCGTCCTTCGCGGGCCGATACCACGCGGTCCGCGACCTCGAGATCACGCCGCGCTTCGCCCGGCCGGACGGGCGGCCGACCCCGTTGCTGATTGCCGGCCACGGCGAGCGGATGCTGCGGCTGGTCGTGCAGCACGCCGATGCCTGGAACACCGCCTGGCTCGGACCCGCCACCCAGCTGCCGCCGCGGCTGGTTGGGCTGCACGCCGCCCTGGAGGCCGCCGGTCGGGATCCGGCCACGTTGGAGATCACCGTGGGCCTCAACGTGGTGCTCCCCGAATTCGCCGATGCGGACCACCCGCCGCTGGCCATCACCGACTCCACGCTCACCGGGTCCCCGCCCGAGCTCGCCGACGCGCTGCATGCCTACGCGCAGCTGGGCGTCGGCCACCTCCAGATCGCGCTGGAACCGACGACGCCACCGGCGATCCACCACCTCGGCGAGGCCCTCGCCCTCCTTCGCTCCAACTGACCGTCCCCGTCAGGCGGCGGTGAGAACGGTGTGGCGGCCGGGGCGACGGCGCCAGCGGCTGAGCAGCGGCCCGACGATCCGGATGCCGCACACCGCACACCGCGTCCAGCGGCCGTCGCGGACCAGGCGGACCCGGTGCTCCGCGACCAGCACCTGCATCGGGCGGCGGTGCCGGGCGCGGTCGCGCAGCTGCGCGCGCCGGGCGTCCCACGCCTCCTCCGCGCCGTGGAGCCTGAGGCGCCGGGCATGGGCCAGGGAGCTGGGATAGCGCGCGGACTCTGCGCTGACCGCGAAGGCGTCCGGCACGCCATGGCGCCGGTACAGCGCGAACGCCACGTCGTAGAAGGCCCGGTTGTGGTGCGCCACGCGACGGTGGCCGCGATGCCGTGCCACCGGGGCCAGCCAGTGGGCGAGCTCATGGAGCAGGGTGAGGCGCTGGTCCATGGGATCCGTGCCGGCCACCACCGAGATGGCGGAGGCGTGGCGGCGCGTGACGCCGGACGAGGTCGGCCGGTCCGCACGACGCCACGTCACGCGCGGCAGGGTGGTATCGGCCTCCGCGCAGACCGCCAGCACCAGGGCCCGGGCCCAGGCCGGGGCCTCAGCCATCGGCCCCGGGCTTCGGCCTGGCCTTCGGCTTGGCGCGCGGCTTCGGCGCAGCGGTCGGAGCCGATGCCGCCTCGCGCCGCTCGCGGAGCAGCCGGCCGACCTCCACGATCCAGGCGTCCAGGGCGGGATCGGCGTAGGACTCGTCGTCGTAGGTGAAGCCCGGCATGTCCTCGCCGCGCTGGGCGACGTACTCGGCGGGCGACACCGATTCGTACGGGAAGCCGTGCTTGGCCAGCGCCTCGCGACCGGGGTTGGCCCGAGGACGCGAGGGGTCGGCAGCGCGCCGAGCGTCGTGGCGTTGCTGCCAGCGGCGGGTCAGGCGGTCCAGGTCACGACGCGGCATGTCGGTCGCAGCCTAGCGCGCGGTGGCGGCCTCCGGTGGCGAAGCGCTGCCGGCGCCGGGAGCCATCGGCCCCTCGTAGAGGCCGACCTTGGCCACCGCCCGCTGCACCCAGCGCGGCGCCCACCAGTTGACCCAGCCCATGATCCGCATGAAGGCGGGCACCAGGATGCCGCGCACCAGGGTGGCGTCGATCAGCACGGCCACCGCCTGGGTGAAGCCCAGCGCCTTGATGAAGGTGATGCTCGACAGGGCAAACGCGGCGAAGACCGCGACCATGATCAGTGCCGCTCCGGTGATGATCCCGCCTGTCAGGCCGATGCCCTCCGCCACGGCCCGCGTGTTGTCGCCGTGGGCCAGGTACCGCTCGCGGATGCGTGACAGGAGCAGGACCTCGTAATCCATGGAGAGGCCGAACAGGATCGCAAACATGATCACCGGCAGCCACGCGCCCAGCGCACCCGATGCCTCGAAGCCGAGCGCGGTGTCGAAGTGGCCCTGCTGGAAGATGAACACCAGCGCGCCGAACGAGGCGCTGATGCTGATCAGGCTCATGAGCACCGCCTTCAGCGGCAGGAAGACCGAGCCGAAGGTCAGGAACAGCACCAGTCCGGTGACCGCCACCACGATCAGCACCGCGATCGGCACGGAGCTCCGGAAGCTGGCCATGAAGTCGGCCGACCGCGATGGCAGGCCACCGGTGACCACCTCCGCACCAGCGGGCGGCGACACGCCACGGACCTGGCCCACCAGGTCGCGGCCGGCGTCCGAGTCGGGCTGCACATCGGCGAAGACCTTGACCCGGGCCGTGTCGCCCGCGACCCAGGTCCTGATGCTGTCATGGAGCGCGGCTGGCACCTGGGGCGGCCACTGCGACGGCGGCAGGCTGAGCAGCTGGGCGTACTGGGCGGCGTCCATGCCGGCGGGGGGATCGAGTATGGATTCCACGTCCTTGACGTGCGGCAGAGCGGCGACCTCAGCGACGTAGCGCTGCAGCTCCGCCAGGCGGTCCGAGGCTATGCCGTTGCCGAGCTCGGCGTTCGGCCAGGTCACGACTGCGGTGATCGGGTCGCTCTCGCCGCCGGGGAAGTCCTTGACGATCTTCTCGAAGCCGATGCGCGCCGGGGTGGCCGGCAGGTCCTCCAGGTTCTGGCCGGTGGACAGCTGGATGTTCAGGAACGGCGCGCCCGCGAGCAGCAGCAGGGCGAGCACCGGCAGGGCGATCACCAGCGGCCGGTGCATGACCCGCGCCGCGATCCAGGCCCACGCTCCACGGCCCTGGCGCTGGTCGGCGGCCGCCGGATCGTCCTCGATCAGCCGCAGCGCGCGCGGCAGCGGGATGCGCAGCCGGTTGACCCGCGGCCCCAGCATCGCCAGCAGCGAGGGCAGCACCGTCAGGCCGAAGAACAGGGTCGAGGCGACGGTCACCACACCGGCGATCCCCATGCTGCGCAGTGCGGCGGCGTCGAAGACGGTCAACGAGGAGAGGCCGATGGCGACGGCGATGCCGCTCACCGTCACCGCCTTCCCCACACTGCCCATCATCCGTTCGAGCGCGATCTCCACGCTGTGGTGGCGCAGCTCCTCGCGGAAGCGGCTGACCATGAACAGCGAGTAGTCGATCGACAGCGCCAGGCCGATCATGGTCGCCAGGTTGTTGACGAAGATGCTCATCTCGAGCACGCCGGCCAGCAGGCCCACCACGGCGAAGACGGTGGGCAGCGTCAGGCCCGCGATGATCAGCGGCAGGCCCGCGGCGACCAGCGTGCCGAACACCGCCAGCAGGATGATCAGCGCGATCGGCAGCGAGACCATCTCCGCGGTGACGAGGTCCGTCTCGATCTTCTGGTTGAACTCGTGGTAGAGCTGCGCCACGCCGGTGATCTGGACGGTGACCCCCGGCGGCGTTCCAACCTCATCGGCCAGCCGGGCGGAATCGTCGACCGCGGATTCCACCTCCTGGTCCAGGTAGACGACCGCCAGGGTCGAGGCCCGATCCCTGGACAGCAGCTCGGCGCTGGGCGCGTCCGCGTACGTGAGCACCTTCGTCACGGCGGGGTCGGTGGCGACATCGGCCAGGCTGTCCTGCACCTTGGCCTGGAAGGCCGGCGAGGCCGCGTCGCCGTTGGGATCCGTGTAGACCACGAGCATCGTGGTCTGGTCCTGCCCGAACTCCTTTGTCAGCTTGTCGGCGGCCTGCTGCTCCTGCGAGCCCGGGATGACCCAGCCACCCTGGATCAGCTTGCCCCCGCCGGCGGCGGCCCAGGCATTCAGGCCGATGACGATCGCCAACCCGATGAGCGGCAGCCACCGACGGAACCGGTAGTCGAAGCGGCCCAGCGCGGCGAACATGCCGGTGGGGTGCGGCTCCAAGACGTGGCCGCCGGGCGTGGTTGCCGGAGGAGTGACGGACATCGCTGCTCGGGGCTCCGGGTCGGGGCTGGTCGGCGCGCCAAGCGTACCGCGCGGCGTCCGATTCGTCTTTCGGTGCGGACCGCCGAGAGCGCGTGGAGCACGGCTATGATCCGGCGGTGACGGCAAGCGTGCGCTCGGCCCGAGGCCTCAACCCGGTGAGCTGGTGGCATGGCATGGCTGGGCTCACCAGGACTGGCAGCGCGGTCGAGGGGCTGTCCTGGGCGCTGTACGACTTCGCCAACACGATCTTCAGCTTCGCGATCGTCAGCTTCGCCATGGGGCCGTGGACGACCGCGGCCCTGGGCGAGACGAACGGGACGCTGGCGTTCACCGTGGCCGCCAGCGCGAGCGTGGCATTGAATGCGGCGGTCTCGCCGGTGCTCGGCGCCATGTCGGACCGAACTGGCGGCCGGAAGCGCTACCTGTTCGTGTTCACGGCGCTGTGCATCCTGCCAACGGTGGTCATCGGCGTCGTCGACATCCGGCTGGGCCTGCTGGCGTTCGCCGTCGCCAACTTCGGCTACCAGGCCGCGCTGATCTACTACGACGCGCTGCTGCCGGACGTCGCGCGGCCCGAGACGCGTGGACGGCTCAGCGGCGTCGGCGTGGCGCTGGGCTACGTCGGCAGCATCGTGTCCGCGCTGCTGCTGGGCCTGACCACTGACGCCAACGGGGACATCACCGCCACCAGCTTCCTGCTCATCGGCTCGCTGTTCGCGGTCTTCGCCATCCCGATCTTCGTCATCGTCCGCGAACGGCAGGCGATGCTCGGCAGCTTCACCATGGGCGAGGCCCTGCGCTCCTGGTCACAGCTGCGGGCAACCCTTGACCACGCACGCGGACGCCCGGGACTGCTGCGCTTCATCGTCGGCCGCTTCTTCTACACCGACCCCATCAACACGGCCATCGCGGTCATGAGCCTGTTCGCCATCCATGCCGTGGGCTTCACCCAGGGCGAGGCGCGCGGCGTGCTGGTGGGCCTGATCGTGGTGGCGGTGATCGCCAGCTTCTTCTGGGGCATCCTCTGCGACCGCCTTGGCCCCAAGCAGACACTCATGCTGGTGCTCGCCAGCTGGACGGTGGGACTGCTGCTCATCGGCCTCTGGCTCGACCGCATCCCCTTCCTGGTCGCCGGCGCCATCCTGGGCTCGGGACTCGGCGGCGTGGCGGTGACTGACCGCCTGCTCCTCCTGCGCCTGGCGCAGCCGCAGGAGGTGGGCGAGATGCTGGGCCTGTACGGGATGGCGGGCAAGCTCAGCGCGGTGGTGGGCCCGCTGATGTATGGCGGCATCGTTTTCGTGCTGGACCCCGAGCGGAACGGCCCCTTCGCCTACCAGGTCGCCATCCTGTCGCTGCTGGTGCTGATGGTGATCGGCTACTGGATCGTGCGCACGGTCCCGGAGGGCACCGCGCCGCCGCCGGATGAGCTGCCGCTGGCGGGCGCGATCGAGCCGGCCATCGTGGCGCCGGGGGAGACGCCGCTGTGACGCTGGTGGTGGCGCACCGCGGCGCATCGGCCCAGGCGCCGGAGAACACCATGGAGGCCTACCGGCTGGCGGTCGAGGCCGGAGCCGATGCCATCGAGCTGGACGTGCATCTCACGCAGGACGGCCAGATGGCGCTGATCCACGACGACACGATCGACCGCACCACCGATGGCACCGGCAGCGTGTCCGGCTTCACCCTGGAGCAGCTGCGCCGTTTCGACGCCGGTGGCCGGTTCACCGCGCCCGACGGGTCGCAGCCGTACGCCGGCAAGGGCCTCCGGATTCCGACCCTCGAAGAGGTGCTCGAGTGGCTGCCGGACGACATCGGGCTGGTGGTGGAGATCAAGGCGCGGGCGGCGGTGCCGGCGGTGGTGCACGCGCTGCGCGACCACCCGGCGCGCCGCGAAGGGCGCGCCAGCCTCATCTCGTTCGACGAGGCGAGCATCGACGAGGCGCATGAGCTCGACCCGGAGCTCGCCACCGGCTACCTGCTGGTGCCCAGCCAGCCGATCGAGCCCGCCCTGCGCTGGGCAGTGGAGCACGGGCATGCCGCGGTGCATCCGTGGGACGGCGACCTGGCGCTGGATCCCGCGCCGGCGCTGGCGCTGGCCATGGCCTACGGCCGCGAGATGGGGTGCTACGTGGTGAACGACCCGGAGCGGATGAAGCAGCTGGCGGTCTACGGCGTCTGGGGCTTCGTCACCGACGTGCCCGATGTCGCCCGCCAGGCACTGGGCCCGCGAACGACACCGGGCTGAGATTGGGACGCGGGTCAGGCGCCGATACCGGCCCCCTGGCCGAGCACCGAGCGCGCGGCCTCGACGTTGTCGACACCGAACGCCACGGTGATCCTGTTGCCCTCCATGCCCATGGGCAGGATGGCCTCGATGTTCACCCCCGCGTCGGCCAGCCGGCGCGCGGTCTCGGCGAGCGAGCCGGGCCGGTGCTCCAGGGCGCCGGAGGCCAGCGCGACCTCCCGGAAGCGTGCACCCGCGGCCTGCAGCGCCGAGCGGGTCGCCCCCTCGTCGTTGGTGACCACGGCGATCGTCCCGGTGCTCGTCCCGCTGGCCCCCGCCACGCTGGTGATGTTGATCCCCTTCTCGGCGATCGCCGCCGTCACGTCGGCCAATGAGCCGGGACGGTTGTCGAGCTCGATGATGAACGCGTTCATGGGCCACCTCCGTCTACTGGGATCTTCCATGGTACGGCGGCTGTCACGCGCCGCTACCCTGCCGCCATGACCTACTCGATCGTTGCCCGCGACCCGCAGACCGGCCGCTTCGGCGTCGCCGTGCAGTCGCACTACCTGGGGGTCGGGCCGGTGGTGCCGTGGCTGGAGGCTGGCGTCGGCGCCATTGCCACGCAGGCATCGGTGAACGTGGCCTTTGGGCCGACCGGCCTGGAGCTGCTGCGGGCCGGGTCGTCCGCGGAGCAGGTGGTCGCCGCGCTCCTCGCCGGCGACGAGAGCCCCCAGGTCAGGCAGCTGGGCGTGGTGGACGCCCAGGGCCACGCGGCCGCCCACACCGGCACCGAGACGATTCCGGCCGCCGGCCACCTGGTGCGCGACGGATTCACCGTCCAGGGCAACCTGCTAAGTAGCGACACCTGCTGGCCCGCCATGGCCGCCGCCTACGAGGAGGCGCTGGCCGCCGGGGAGCCGTTCGTCGAGCGACTGCTGCGCGCGCTCGAGGCCGCCGAACGCGAGGGTGGCGACGTCCGCGGCCGGCAATCGGCCGCGATCATGGTCGTCGACGCGTCGCTGCAGCAGGCGGCGTGGCGCGGCCGGCTGCTGGACATGCGGATCGAGGATCATCCCAATCCCGTGCCCGAGCTGCGCCGGATCGTGACCCTGCAGCTTGCCTATGACCTGCTGAACGACGAGGGCGACGCGGCCAGGGCCGGCGCCAGCGAGGAGCAGCGCTATGCGGAGGCGCGACGCATGGCGCCGGACGCCTACGAGCTGGTGTTCTGGATGGCGCTGGAGCTTGCCAAGCGCGGCGACCTCGAGGGCGCGCGGCGCGAGATGGCCATCGCGGTGGCGGCGGACGACGCCTGGCAGCGCACGCTCGAACACCTGGCCGATGCCGGCCGTGAAGGCATGACGCCTGACCTCGCGGCCAGCATCCTGGGGACCGATGTGGCGTGAGCCTGTTCGTCCTCTTCCATCGGCCAGGCCCTGCCTGGCAGCCGGGCGTGGACTTCCCGGCCCAGGACGGGATCATGGATCACATCGTCTTCATGCGGCGGTTGGACGATGAGGGGCGACTGCTGCTCGGCGGCCCGTTCGATGACGAGCCGGCGGGACCTGCCGACGGCGGGCCGGTGGGGATCGCCATCATCGAGGCGGACTCGCTGCAGGAGGCGAAACGGCTGGCGGAGTCGGACCGCTCCGTCCAGGCCGGCCTGCTGACCTTCCGGGCGCGGCCGTGGCGACCGCGGATGGGGAGCGCCCTGCCGAGCGAGGGAGCTAGCGGCGCCCGGTGATCCCTTTGAGGATCCCGCGCAGGATGGTGTTGAACGTGCCCGAGCGGGCGATCCGGGCGCCCTCCTTGGCAACGTCGCCCCAGTCCACCCCCTGCTCCGGTGGCTGGGTGGAACGCATCCGGCCGCGCCCTGACGGTCGACGAGTTGGGTCCTGGACGTCGTCCATGCCGTTGGCCGCCTCGCCGGGCTGCGGCCCGGCGGGCTTCGTGGCCGCAGCCTGCTGCTTGAGCACCTCGGCGGCAGATACCGGATCGACATCGGCGGCGTACTTCGGCACCAGGCCGGAGGCGGCGACCACGGCGTTGAAGGCGGCGGGATCGAGCTGCGCCATCAGCGACATGGGCGGTCGCATCATGGTGCGCGCACTGGGCGTGGGGACGCCCTTGGGGTTGAGCCCGGTAACCAGCGCCTCGCCGATGCCCAGCTGCGTCAGCTCCCGCTCGAGGTCGTAGTACTCGCTGACCGGGAAGGTGCGGGCCGTGGCGCGGACGACCTCCAGGTCATCGGGCGTGAAGGCCCGCAGGGCGTGCTGCACCCGGTTGCCGAGCTGGCTGAGCACCTCGTCGGGCACGTCGGCCGAGCTGTGGGTGACGAAGAAGACGCCCACGCCCTTGGAGCGGATGAGCCGCGCCACCAGCTCGACCTGCTGCAGGAAGGACTTGTTGGCGTCGCGGAAGAGGAGGTGCGCCTCGTCGAAGAAGAAGACGAGCTTGGGGCGCTCCAGGTCCCCCACCTCGGGCAGCACGTCATACAGCCGCGCCAGCATCCACATCATGAAGGTACTGAACAGGGCCGGCCGGTCCTGCATGTCGGCCAGCTCCAGGACGCTGACCATGCCGGCGCCGTCGGGCGTGGTGCGCATGAGGTCGCTCACGTCGAACTCGGGTGCACCGAAGAACGCGTCCGCGTCCTGCTGCTCCAGCTCCACGATCTTGCGCATGATGACGCCGACGGTGGCGGTGGCCACCCCGCCGTAGTCGGCCATCTCGGCCTTGGCTTCGTCCGAGTCCAGCCGGTTGAGCAGCGCCCGCAGGTCCGCCAGCGAGACGAGCATCAGCTTGCGGTCCGCGGCGTACTTGAAGCCCATGGCCAGCACGCTCTGCTGCGTCTCGTTGAGCTCCAGCACCTTGCTGAGCAGGATCGGCCCGAAGGACTGGACCGTTGCCCGCAGCCGGACGCCGGGCTTGTCGCGGACGAGGGTCAGGAAGTCGACGGGAAAGGCGCGCGGCGCGTAGTCGGCGACGCCGATGGCGGCCAGGCGCCCGGTGATCCTGTCGTTCGGCTGGCCCGGGGCGCCGAGGCCGGAGATGTCGCCCTTGATGTCGCTGATGAAGGTGGGCACGCCAGCGGCGGACAGCTGCTCGGCCATGACCTGCAGCGACTTCGTCTTGCCCGTGCCGGTGGCGCCGGCGACCAGCCCGTGGCGGTTCAGCATGGCGAGCGGCAGCCGCACCTTCGCGGCCGGCAGCGGCACTCCGTCCTGCATGCCGGCGCCCAGCTCGACGACGGCGCCCTCGAAGCCGTAGCCGAGCGCGATGGCCTGCTCGAATCCCTCCGTCGGCATCGGCTCGGGTCGACCGGCTACCAGTTGGTAGCGGTGACGCGTTCGACCTCGCCGATCGACTCCAGCCAGCGCTCGGCGTCGATGGCGGCCTTGCAGCCGTCACCGGCGGCGGTGACCGCCTGCCGGTAGCGATGGTCGTGGACGTCGCCGGCCACGAACACGCCCTCGACGTTCGAGTTCGTGTCGCCATCGTCAGCCGTCTTGCAGTAGCCGCGCGGGTCCAGGTCCAGCTGCCCCCTGAACAGGTCGGTGTTGGGCTTGTAGCCGATGGCCACGAACATCCCCTGCGCGTCCAGGGTCGACTCCTCGCCGGTGGTGGTGTCCCGCAGCGCCAGCTGGGTGACCGTCATGTCGCCGCGGACCTCGGTGACCTCCCGGTTCCAGATCACCTCGATCTTCGGATTGGCGAAGGCGCGGTCCTGCATGATCTTGCTGCCGCGAAACTCGTCACGGCGGACGAGCATGGTGACCTTGGAGGCGAACTTGGTCAGAAACAGCGCCTCCTCCAGGGCCGTATCGCCGCCCCCGACCACCGCCACCTCGCGGTCGCGGAAGAAGAAGCCGTCGCAGGTGGCGCAGGCGCTCACCCCGCGGCCGCGGAACTCCTCCTCGGAGGGCAGGCCCAGCCACAGGGCGGAGGCACCAGTCGCCACGATCACGGCATCGGCGAGCCACTGCTCCTCGCCAACCCAGAGCTTGAACGGTCGTTCCTTGAAGTCGACTCGGGTCACGTCCTGGTCGATCAGGGTTGCCTCGAAGCGCTCCGCCTGGTCGCGGAACAGCTGCATCAGCTCCGGGCCCATGATCCCGTGCGGGAAGCCGGGATAGTTCTCGACCTCGCTGGTGATCATCAGCTGGCCGAGCGGCGCGTTGCCGGCGAAGACGACCGGCTCGAGGTTGGCGCGGGCGGCATAGATGGCAGCCGTGAGCCCGGCGGGGCCGGAGCCGATGATCGCGACCTTGCGGTGGCGGGTATCAGTCTGGGATTGGGTCTCGGTCTTGGGCGGTGAGGTCGCGGTCATATCCGCATGGTAGCGAACCTGTCGAACGGCTCAGCCGGTGGCCCAGCGCACGGCGGCCTCGAAGGGACCCGGACCGCCGGCCTTGTCGACGACCGTGGTCATCGGGTCCTGGTGGATCATCTGCGGCAGGTTCCAGGCCGGGCTGGCGGTCCAGCACACGACCGGCATGGCCGGGTACCGATGGCGAACGGCCATGAAGGCCGCCGCTCCCAGCTGGCCCTGCAGGCGCCAGTCCAGGATCAGCACGTCGGGTGGCTCGGCGCGGGCAGCCTCCAGGAAGTCTGCCGGCGCCCCGTAGACGACGGCCGCGGCGCCCACGCCGCGGCACAGCTCGGCGGCGAGGTCAGCCAGCGCGAGGTCGTCCTCCACGATCGCGATCCGAGGCTCGGCGCGCTGCCCAGGGAGCCGCGCGGCGGCGGGGCGTGGCACAGGCCGGGACGCGGTGACTGAAACGCTCACGGCGCGCTGCCGTTGCACGCGCCGTGCCGGATTCGGCGCACGGCGAGCCGAGCGGCTAGCATCGGGATCGTGATCGAGCGCCGACAGACCCCCACCGTCGACGTCGGCGGCGTCGCCATCGGCTCCGGACACCCCATCGTGGTCCAGTCCATGACGAACACCGATACGGCCGACCCCGATGCCACTGCCATCCAGGTCGCCCAGCTGGCGCACGCCGGCAGCGAGCTGGTGCGGGTCACGGTCAACAACGACGAGGCCGCGCAGGCGGTGCCGGTGATCCGCGAGAAGCTGGACCGCCTGGGCGTGGGCGTGCCGCTCATCGGCGACTTCCACTACAACGGCCATCTCCTGCTGACGAAGTACCCGGCGGCGGCCGCGGCGCTGGCGAAATACCGCATCAATCCGGGCAACGTGGGCGCCAAGCACCGCGACGCGAACTTCCAGCAGATCGTGGAGGTGGCCGTCGCCAACGCGAAGCCGGTGCGCATCGGCGTCAACTGGGGCAGCCTGGACCAGCAGCTGCTGACGGACCTCATGAATGCCAACGCCGCGCTGCCGGAGCCGCGCGACAGCCGGGAGGTGATGATCGAGGCCATGGTCGAGTCAGCCCTGCGCTCCGCCCGGCTGGCGGAGGAGACCGGCCTCGGCCATGACCGCATCATCCTGTCGGCCAAGGTGTCCGGGGTGCAGGACCTGGTGGAGGTCTACACCCGCCTGGCCGATGCCTGCGACTACCCGCTGCACCTGGGCCTGACCGAGGCCGGCATGGGGTCGCGCGGGATCATCTCCTCCACTGCCGGCCTGGCCATCCTCCTGCAGCGTGGGATCGGCGACACCATCCGGGTGTCCCTGACCCCTGCCCCGGGCGGCGACCGGACCGAGGAGGTCCAGGTCGCCCAGCAGGTCCTGCAGTCGATGGGGCTCCGCAGCTTCACTCCGCAGGTGTCCGCCTGCCCGGGCTGCGGCCGCACCACCAGCACCTTTTTCCAGGAGATGGCGCGGGACATCGGCGAGTACCTGCGCGAGCAGATGCCCGTCTGGCGCCAGGCCCATCCCGGGGTGGAGGACCTCAAGGTGGCGGTCATGGGTTGCGTGGTGAACGGTCCCGGCGAATCAAAGCACGCGGACATCGGCATCAGCCTGCCGGGCACCTTCGAGGAGCCGGTGGCGCCGGTGTTCGTGGACGGCCAGCTGCGCACGACGCTGCGCGGCGACGACATCGTGCCGCGCTTCCTGGAGATCCTCGACGACTACGTCGCGCGGCGCTATCCCGCCGTGCGTGCAACGCCGAGCGGACTGCCAGGCTGAGCAGTCGGGCTCAGCCTCCCAGCAGGCTAGGCCCCGGTGGTCGCGGCCAGGAACGTCCAGGCCGCGGCCACGAAGATCAGCACCAGCAGCGCGATCAACGCCAGCGGCAGCAGCGCCACCGCGATGTTCTGCTGCACCTCCTGGCGCTGCGGGTCGTGATGGTCGGCATGCAGGTCATGGACGGTGTCCACCACCAGCTCGCCGTGCTCACGCCGCGCGGGAAGGTTCTCGGTCATCTGCTCCTCCTCAGCCGGGTGCCGGGTGGCCGAGTGCCAGCGCCAGCTGACGCTCGAGGTCGGCCGCCGAGAGCTGGCCGATCTGGCGGCCGCGCACGACGCCATTGGCATCGATGAAGAACGTCTCGGGTGGCCCGTAGATGCCATACGCCTGGGCGACCTGCTCGCCCGGGTCCATGGCGGAGGGCCAGGTCGCGCCGATGCCCTGCATGAAATGCCGCGCGGCATCCGCGTTGTCGCGGTAGACGATGCCCACCAGGACCACGTTGTCCGCCGCGTGGGTGGCGGCCGCGTCACGCAGGATCGGGAACTCGTCGATGCACGGCCCGCACCAGCTCGCCCAGAAGTTGACGATCACGGGCCGCCCGCGCAGGTCCGCGAGGTGCAGCCGATTGCCGTCGAGGTCGGTCAACGCGAAGTCCGGCGCCGTCTGGCCGATGTTGGCGCCGACCGCGGGCGCCGTGCCGCGCGACAGCAGCACCGCCACCCAGCCCGCCAGCAGCACCAGCGGCAGCACCGCGCTCACCACCAGCCAGCGACGGTGCAACGTGCCCAGCCGCCGCTCGCCAAGGGCCGCGCCTGTCACGTCGGTCTCAGTGCTCGGGCGCGTCGTGGTGCGGCCCTGACTCAACCTCGCGCCACTCGCGGTTCGCCGCCCGCACCCATGACCAGACCCCGTACAGCAGCACCGCGATGCCCGGCAGCGCCAGGAACGGGTTGAAGATGCGCGAGAGGACGTCGAACACCGGCACGGTGTAGGCGTCGTCCGGCTTGAGCGTGAAGCCCGCGCCGATCAGGAAGGCGCCCACCGACATGATCACCGGCAGGAAGCTGCCCGGCGGCAGGTGCACGCCCGGCGGGGGCGCTGGCCGCGGATGGGGAGCGCCCGAACGGACGGTGACCGCGAACACGATCGCCAGCACCAGGATGATGGCGACCGCCAGGATCAGGAAGCCGATCGTCGAGTCAGGCACGTCCGCTCCTCGCTAGCGCAGGAAGTAGAGCGTGGTGAACAGCGCGATCCACACCACGTCGACGAAGTGCCAGTAGATGCTCACCGCCTCCACGGCGACGTGGTTGCGGGCGCTGAACTGCCCCTGGCTGGCACGCGCGACCAGGATGCTGAGCCCCACCGTGCCGCCAAAGACGTGCGCGCCGTGGAAGCCGGTCAGCGTGTAGAAGACCGTGCCGAAGACCCCGTCACTGATGCCAAAGCCCAGGACCGAGTAGTCGTACGCCTGGCCGATGAGGAAGATCACGCCCAGCACCAGGGTCACCGCGGTCCAGAAGCGCATGGCGCGCTGGTCGCCGCGTCGGATGGCCCACACGCCAAACTGCATCGTGAAGCTCGACGAGATCAGGATGATCGTGATCGGCAGGGCGATGGGCATGATCTCCAACGGCTCGTTGGGCGGCCCCCACGTCCCCACGAACGAGGCACGCGCGTTGAAGTAAGCCGCAAAGAGGCCGCCGAAGAACATCACCTCGCTGGCGATGAACAGCAGCATGCCCACCAGCGGGGTCGGCATGCCCGCCTCGCGATGCGGGCTGTACGCGTCGGGGGCACCCATCGAGGCGCTGACCGTGGTGGGGGCGTCGACACTCATTGGGTGGCTTCCCCGTCACCCGGCTGCCCGGTCACGTTGCCTTCGGCATCGGCCGGTGGCGCCAGCGGCACGTGGTCTTCCGCCAGGTGCTCCGCGTCGTGCCGGTGGCGGAGGTCGAAGACCGGCCGCTCGCTGCGCACCGGCGGCAGCCTGTCGAAGTTATAGGGCGGCGGCGGCGAGCTGGTCGCCCACTCGAGGGTGTTGCCCTCCCAGGGATCGTCGCCCACCCGCTCGCCGTTGATGAGGGTCGCGACCACGTTCACCAGGAACGGCAGGATCGATGCCGCGATCAGGAACGCGCCGGCGGTCGAGACGAGGTTCCAGAACACCCAGATCGGTTCGGGTGCGTAATCGGCGATGCGGCGCGGCATGCCGCTGATGCCCAGCGGATGCATCGGGAAGAAGGCCAGGTTGAAGCCGATGAACATCATCCAGAACTGGATCTTGCCCAGGCCCTCGTTCAGCCGCCGTCCCGTCATCTTCGGGAACCAGAAGTAGCTCGCCGCGAAGACGCCGAAGACGCTGCCGCCGAAGAAGACGTAGTGCAGGTGCGCCACCACGAAGTAGGTGTCCTGCAGGTGGAAGTCCACCGGCGGCTGGGCCAGCATGACGCCGCTGATGCCGCCGATGAGGAACATCGAGAGGAAGCCGAGGGCGAAGAGCATCGGCGTGGTGAGGCTGATGGAGCCGCGCCACATCGTCGCCATCCAGTTGAACATCTTCACCCCGGTGGGAATCGCGATCAGCGTGGTCATGAAGGCGAAGAACGGCAGCAGCACCTTGCCGGTGGTGAACATGTGGTGGGCCCAGACGCTGAAGCTCAGGAGGCCGATGGCGACCGTGGCGTAGACGAAGGCCCGATACCCGAACAGCGGCTTGCGGCTGAAGACCGGCAGAATCTCGCTGACCACGCCCATGGCCGGCAGGATGACGATGTACACCTCCGGGTGGCCGAAGAACCAGAACAGGTGCTGCCACAGGATCGGGTTGCCGCCCGCGTTGGGATCGAAGAAGTGGCCGCCGTAGTTGCGGTCGATGAACAGCGCGATCAGGCCGGCGGTGAGCACGGGCGTCGCCAGCAGGATGAGCGTCGCCGTGACGAGCACCGTCCAGGCGAAGATCGGCATCCGGAACAGCGTCATGCCCGGCGCACGCATCTTGAAGATGGTGGTGATGAAGTTCACGGCGCCCAGGATCGAGGCGGTGCCCACCAGGGCCAGGCCGATCAGCCACAGGTCGGTGCCCGCGCCCGAGGCGTACTGTCCGGTGCTCAGCGGAACGTAGCCGGTCCAGCCCTCCGCCGCGGCGCCGCCGAACAGGTAGCCGGTGAAGATCAGGCCGCCGCCGAGCGGGAGCAGCCAGAACGACAGGGCATTGATCCGCGGGAACGCCATGTCCGGTGCGCCGAGCTGCAACGGGACGACGTAGTTGGCGAAGCCCGACAGGACCGGCACGACGAACAAGAAGATCATGATCGTCCCGTGCATCGTGAAGGTCTGGTTGTAGGTCTTGACGTCCAGGAACTGGAGCCCGGGGACCGCCAGCTCGGAACGGATGACCAGGGCCAGGATGCCGGCGGCGAAGAAGAACAGGAAGCTGTTGACGATGTACAGGATCCCGATCTTCTTGTGGTCAACCGTGGTCAGCCAGTCGAGCACCCACGAGCGCCGATAGGTCTCTGCCTGAGGGGTGAGGGTGGTGGTCGCCATTGGTCTTGCCTGCGCTCCCCTACTTGACGGTCAGGTCACCGACCATCTGGGTCGGATGGTACGAGCAGAAGAAGGTGTAGCTGCCGGCCGGCAGCGCCGGCACGTTGAACGTGCTGCTGGCGTCCGGGCCGGTGAGGGTATCGCTCTTGAAGAGTTCCTTGCCGTCCTGGTCCTGGATCACGACGTCATGCGGAATCGCATCCTTGTTCGTGAATGACAGGGTGCTGGGCTGATCGGCCGTCGCCTCCAGCTCCTTCTTGTCGTAGGCCACGTTGCTGGCCGTAAGGGTCAGCTCCTGTCCGCCGGGCTGGACCGATGGCTTCGGCGTCCGGCCGGCCTTCGCGTCGGCGAGCCAGGACTCGTAGTCGGCGCGGCTGACCGCCTGCACGCTGAAGGTCATTCGGGCGTGGAAGTCGCCGCAGAACTCGGCGCACTGGCCGGCGTAGGTGCCCGGATCGCTGACGGTGAACTCGAGATGGTTGACGTCCTGGCCCTCAGGTTCGGGGATGAGGTCGCGCTTGATCAGGAACTGCGGGACGTAGAAGGAGTGAATGACGTCGCGTGACACCAGCGTGAGGCGGATCGGCTCACCAACCGGCACCACCATCACCGGTGGATTGGCCTGGTCGCCGATGACGCTGACGTCGTTGTCGGGGTTCTGGTCGCCATCGAGGTACCGGAACTGCCACTGCCATTGGAAGCCGTCGACCTCGATATCCACCCCGCCCTTCGACGGATCGGATTTCGCTTCGACCGTCGCGAGCGTCGTGATCGACAGCACGAAGAGGATCAGCACGATCACCGTCGGGATGACGGTCCAGATGATCTCCACCAGCGTGTTGCCATGCGTCTGCGGGGGCAGGCGGTCGTCCCGGCGCCGGTAGCGGAACATGGCGTAGACGATGAAGCCCTCCACCCCCAGGAAGACGAGCACCGCCATGACGAAGACGATGTTGTAGAGCGTGAAGACCGACTTGGCGGCCTCGCTCTCCGGCTGGGGCGGGATCATTCCGCAGCCGGCGAGGGCGCCGATCAGCAGCAGCGGGAGGCCGGCGCGGAGGAGGTTCCGCAGCCGGGATCGGGCCGCAAGGGGTTGCATCAGCTCGTCTCGAGGCTCCTCAGGATTTCGGGGCGTGCATCCAGCGCGGGGCTGGTCGCGGCACGGGCCGTATTGTACCGATCACGTCGCGTGGGGGGCCGGGCACCTTCCCAACGGCCGCGTCGCCCGAGCACTCGCCCGTTTGGCGTCTGTCGCCGATGGACGGACAATCAGGCTCGTGAAGCTTCCCGCGATCCTCCGGACGATGGTGGGTGCCACGGCCGCGATCGCGGCCGTGCTGCTCGCCGCCGTGCCCGCCCTGGCCCATGGCGACGAGGCGCCGGCACCGGAGCTGCCGGGCGTCCTGCTGGCGTGGCGGCTCGACCCCATTCCGATCGTCTGCGCCGCACTGGCCGCCGCTGCCTACCTCTGGGCGGTGCGGCACGTTGCGGCCAGCCATCCGCAGAATCGGCCGCCTGCCTGGCGCACGGCCGCCTTCCTGGCAGGCCTGGTGGCCATCCTGGTGGCGCTCGTCTCCCCCATCGAGGCCTACGAGGGATCGCTGTTCAGCGTGCACATGGTGCAGCACATGCTGCTGGAGCTGGTGGCCGCGCCGCTCCTGCTGCTGGGGGCACCGACCACCCTCGCGCTGCGGGCCGTATCAGCCGCCTGGCGTCGACGGCTACTGTGGCTGCTGCGCAGCCGGGGCGTCGCCCTGCTGACCTTCCCGCTGCTGACCTGGATCCTGTTCGCGGCCGTGAACTGGGGCTGGCACTTCAGCACCCTGTATGACCAGGCCCTGGAGAACGAGCCGCTCCATTACTTCCAGCACGCCACCTTCCTGGTCGCGGCCCTGCTGTTCTGGTGGCCGGTGGTTGGCGCCGATCCGGGCCGATGGCGCCTGCCCTATCCCGTCCGGCTCTTCTACCTCTTCCTGGCCATGCCCCAGAACTCGTTCCTTGGCGTGGCGCTGATGAGCGCCGGCGCACCGCTCTACCCCCACTACGCCAGCAACCTGCGGGCCTGGGGTCCGAGCGTGATGGCCGACCAGAACCTGGGCGGGATCCTGATGTGGGTCTTCGGCGACGTCGTGTTCCTGGTCGCCATGGGTGCCGTGGTCGCCGCCTGGGTGCGCTACGAGGATCGGCGCACCGCGCGCCTGGATGCGCGGCTCGACGCCGAGCAGGCCACACGCGAGGGGCGCGCGATCGGCTGAGGGTTCAGACCGTCAGGCGCACCAGGCTGTCCAGCGCGACCGCCGCGAACAGCAGGGTCAGGTAGCTGATCGAGAAGCGGAAGAGGCCGATGGCGGCGCGCCCGTCGGCGACGTTGCGCATGACCCGCAGCGCGTACCAGACGAAGGCCGCCCCCAGCAGCACGGCGCTGGCCAGGTAGATGAGCCCCATGTTGGCCGCCGGGAAGAGCAGCAGGCTGACGGCGACCAGCAGCAGGGTGTAGAGCACGATCTGGCGGGCCGTCTCGGCCTCGCCGCGGACCACCGGCATCATCGGCACGCCGGCCTTCTCGTACTCGCTCTTCATCAGCAGCGAGAGCGCCCAGAAGTGCGGCGGGGTCCAGTAGAAGACGATCGCGAAGAGGTACACCGCCGCCCATGACAGGCCGCCCGTGACTGCGGCCCACGCGACGAGCGGCGGGACCGCGCCGGCGGCGCCGCCGATCACGATGTTCTGCGGCGTCCGGCGCTTCAGCCAGACCGTGTAGACGAACACGTAGCCGAGCAGGCCCGACAGCGACAGCGCGGCCGCGAGCAGGTTGACGGTCAGCGCCAGCAG
>DATBJR010000018.1:0-24774 GCA_036556325.1 Candidatus Limnocylindria bacterium
GGCCAGCGACGCGGCGCCCAGGACGCGGGCGCCCAGCTCCGCGGTCTCGGCATCGATCCGCTCGACTTCGGCCAGGCCGATGGCGTGGATGCGCTGGGGGTCGAGGTCCGTGGTCGTCTCGCCGCGCACCAGGGCGCGGTACATCTCCGCGCCGCCCGGCAGGTTGCCGATGCCCGCCGCCTCCGGCGGCCGCCCGCGCGGCACCGCCTCGGCTGCCACGAACTCCAGGTAGCGTCGCAGCGCCGGCCGCGCCGCTTCGTCGACGATGCGCTGGAGCTCGCCGGCGAACCGCTGCCACTCGCCGTCGCTCCACCCCTCCCCCGGGCGGTTCCCCAGCGGTGCCAGCAGGCCCTCGTCGCTCGGCGACGCCGCCAGCTCGGCGGTGAGCTGCTGGACGACGTGCTCGGCGGAGGTCCGGATCGGAAAGAGCCCGGCGGCCATGCCGGCCCGGGCGTTCGCCACCAGCTGGTCGAGCGTCGGCGCGATCGCGCGCCAGCGCTCCAGCAGCATCGCTCCGTCGTCCGGCGTGCGCAGCGGCTGATACGAGGCCATGGTCAGGAGCGTCGTCTGCATCCCCCACATCACGTCGACGGTGTAGGCGGTGGCATCCGACCGCTCCCTGGCCAGCGCGGCCTCGACCGTGGCCCGCAGTGCCGACAGGGTCAGCGCCTCCTCGTGGCCGCCGGGGTCCGGCTCCAGGCCATCGGCCTCGCGCAGGATTGCCTCGTACCGGGCGATGCGCGCGTCGCGAGCCGCCGGCGACAGGTCCGGCAGGCGGTCGTCGTAGGCATGCTCGCCGATGACGGTGGCCTGCAGGGGATCGGCCTCCAGCATCACCTCCCAGGCGCGCCGCGCCAGGTCGTCGACGGCCGAGGTGGCAATGCTCATCGGGCCGCAGTCTCGAGCGAGGCCATCACGGCGCGCTCGGCCAGCGCGATGGGCAGCGTCCCGGCGCCGGTGATCGTGTCGTGGAAGTCGCGCAGGGCCGCCGTGTCGGAGGCATCGGTCCCGCGGGCTGACAGGTACCGGTTCCGGATGCGCAGGATCTCCAGGCAGCCGGTGAGGTACGACGAGGCCTGGGTGGGCCACGAGCAGTAGCGCGTGACCTCGGCCCGCGCGGTGGGCTCGGTCAGCGACGAGTTGGCCATCATGAAGGCCACCGCCTCGGCATGGGTCATCTCGCCCAGGTGCAGGCTGGTGTCGGCCACGATCCGGGCGGCCCGGAAGAGGGTCGCCTCGTAGCGGTACATGACGTGCCGCAGGTCGTCATAAAAGCCGTTCTCCTCCATCATCCGCTCGGCGTACAGCGCCCAGCCCTCGGCGAAGTAGCTGGTGCCGAACAGCTGCCGCACGTGCGACGGGTTGCCCTTGGCCATGACGAGGTGCCAGTGGTGCCCGGGGTATGCCTCGTGGACGGCGGTGGTGGGGATGTGCGGGTACGCGTTCGACTCCAGCCGCTTGGCGACCTCCTCCTCGTTCGCCGTATCGGGCGGGAAGGGCACGAAGAAGTGGCCGCGCATCGTCTCGGCGAAGCTGGGCGGCGCGACGTAGTACGCCACCGCCAGCACCGGCCGCTGGAACGGGGCCGAGGGCACGACCAGGCATTCCTCACCCTCGGGGAAGCTGGTCAGCGCTTTCTCCTTGAGGAAGGCGCGGGCGCGCTCGGTCCACTCCTCGTAGCCGCGGCGCATGTGCTCCGGCGTGGCGGGACGGTCCTTGTTCAGGTCCATCAGCAGCGCGTGCCAGTCGTCCGAGCCGGAGAGCTTGCGCGCGCCATCGCGCAGCAGCCCACTCAGCTCCTCGATCTGGTGGCGTCCTCGCTCGCGCAGCTCGCGTGCGCCGTACCCCAGCATCTCGGCCTGGCGCAGCACGGTGTCGTAGCGCTCCTCGCCAAAGGTCCAGTCACCGTGCGCGGCGGGACGCAGCGACTCGAGGAAATCGGCGTAGGCGTCGAACGCGTCGGCAGCCGCGGCTCCGGCGTCGCCCAGCTCGGTGCGGTGCTCCTCGGCCACGTCGGCCGGCAGCAGGTTGCGCGTGTAGTTGGCGCCGGCATGGGCCTGGTTGATGGCACGGTCCAGCAGGATCTCCGGCACCAGCTCCGGGCGCAGATTGGCCTGACCGGCAGCCAGGTTGTCTGGCACCTGCCGGAGGCGTGAGACGGCCGACCGGACCAGGTCGGCTTCCGGCCGGAGCCGATGGAGGAAGAGCTCATGGACGCCTTCCAGGCCGGGATTGAGGTAGGTGTCCGGCTGGCGCTCCCAGACGCGCCACTCGTCGTAGACGGCCTGCTCGGTCAGCGCGCCCACGATGAGGTCGCGGTCGATTCCCTCGTCGAAGGTGGTCTCCTCGTCGCCGATGGCCGCGAACCGCTCCCGCCACGAGGCGGCGGAGGCCGCGCGGCGCTCGAAGGCGTCACCGCTCAGGTCGTCGAGGTCGTCGTCGAACTCGGTCAGGCCCATGCCGCTGGAGCGGACCGGATGGGCGGCGTACTGCTCGGCCAGGAACTGGGGCACGAGGTCTGAGAACGAGGGATCGGGCACGAGGATCTCCTCCCGCGACTTCAGGTGGACCGATGGATGGGCACGATCAGCGGGGCGTCGGCACCAGGCGTCCGAACCGCTGCGGGTCGGCGCAGGCGGCCACCTGGATCGCGTTGAGCGCCGCGCCCTTGCGAAGGTTATCCGACGACAGGAAGAGGGCAAGGCCGCGCGGGCGCCCGGGGATGGTCCGCAGGCGGCCGACGAGCACCGGATCACGGCCGGCGGCGTCGAGGGGCATCGGGTGGCGATTAGTGCCGGTGGCATGGCGGTACTCGATGCCCGGCGCGTCGCGCAGGGCCAGCATGACGTCGCGGAGCGCCACCTCCCGTCGGGTGCGAAGGTGCAGCGCCACCGAGTGGCCGGTGTGGACCGGGACGCGCACCGCGGTGGCGGCGACGTCCAGGTCGGGCAGCTCCAGAATCTTGCGCAGCTCGGCGGCGATCTTGCGCTCCTCGCCGGACCAGCCTTCGTCATCCAGGACGTCGATCTGGGGCACCACGCTGTCGGCGATGCGGCCGTGGAACGGCGAATCCACCGCCTGCTCCGCGCCCCCGGCCGCACGCTCCGCCTCGTAGGCGTCCAGGCCCGCGCGGCCGGCGCCGCTCACCGCCTGGTACGACGCCAGGTCGACGGCCTCCAGCCCGGCGAGGTCGTGGATGGGGGCCAGCGCCACGGCGGTCGCGGCGGTGGTGCAGTTCGGATTGGCCACCACGTTGCCGGTGCGGCGCTCCAGTGCCGCGGCGTTGGCCTCCGGGACCACCAGCGGAACCACAGGATCGAGCCGGTAGGCACTCGAGTTATCCACGATCAGCGGCACGGCGCGGCCCGGCCCCTCGACGACCTGCCGCGAGGCGGCGGCATCGGTGGCCAGGAAGAGGACGTCCAGCTCGCTGGCGCCGGCAGCGTCGAGCCGCTGGACCGGTACCCGGCCGTCGCCATAGGCGACGTCGCCGACCTCCGAGCCGAAGGCCCGCAGCGAGCCGGCCGGCAGGCCGGCATCGGCCAGGATGGAGAGGAAGGCGCCACCGACCAGCCCGCGCGCGCCGCCGACGCCGACGATGGGCCAGTCGCTCATGGGGCAAACAGCACTGGCCGCTCGCCGGCCAGCAGCCGCGCCAGGTCCGCGTAGGTGGCGCCGACGCTCACGGGCCCGCCCGCACCGGGGCCGGAGATTCGAAACCGCGAACCATCCTGCAGGTGCACCTCCAGCAGGCATTCGATGCCGGATACGGCGGCCATGACGTCGCCCGGCTCGAGCTCCATGGGCCCTACGCGCATGCCCTCTTCGTCCGCCTCGCCCACCAGCCGGATCGTTTGACCGGAGTCCACGACGACGCCGACGATACCGCGCGTCGACACCTCGCGCTCGGCGCGCCAGCGCCCCCAAGCCACCGAGGCGAGCACGGCGATCTTCTGCGCGGCGTCCCGGCCGCTCACGTCGAACGTCGGATCCGGTTCGGCATAGCCGGCGCGCTGGGCCGCGGCCAGGGCATCGTCATAGCTGCGCCCGTCGGCCATGGCGGCAAGGATGAAGGTGGTCGTGGCGTTCAGGAGGCCTCGCAGCCGCGCCACCCGACCACCGTGGGCCAGGTGCGCCACGGTCTCGATCATGGGCGTGCCGCCGCCCACGCTGGCCGATCCCAGCAGGCCGGCGCCGGTGCTGCGCGCCAGCGCCGCCAGCTCGCCGCCGTGGTTCGCGAGCAGCGCCTTGTTGCCGGTCACGTACGATCGCCCGCCGGCCAGGGTGGCGCGCGCCCAGGCCAGTGGCCCCTCGATGCCCCCGGTCAGCTCCACCACCGCGTCCAGGGTCTGGTCCGCGAGCAGATCCGCCACCGGACCGATGTCCATGCCCGACGGCAGCCCGCGCTCCCGCGCGCGTTCCGGATCGCGCACGGCGACCCGTCGCAGCTCGACGGGCATCGGTCCGCCGGCGATCAGCTCGCCCAGGGCGCTTCCCATGGTCCCCCAGCCGATCAGCCCGATCCGCAACGGCATGCGGTGCAGTATGCCCGGGCGAACCCACCGGAGCGTGTGCGGGGCAGGTGCCGAATCGGGCGCTGTCCCGTCGGACGGCTAGACTCTCGGCATGGGAGCCACCGAAACGGTCGACCTGTTCATGGAGCTGATCAACGACGACCAGCGCGAGAAGGCCATCAACCTGCTGGCCGAGAACGCGGTGATGGGCATCTCCGTGCCCGGTTCCGACGAGCGAACCAACCTGCGCGGGCGCGACAAGGTCGGCGGCTGGTTCGTCCGCGCCGGCGACGGGTTCCGGATGTACACCAACGACAGCCGCAACATGGGCGGCAGCTACATCGCGGACGTCACCGTCATGCGGCCGGGCGCGCCGTCCATGCACGTGGAGGCCAACTTCCGGGTGGAGGGCGGCGAGATCGTCAGCCTCTTCCTGCAGCCGCTCGGCGGGCGGTAGCGACTCCCGCTACCGGAACAGGTCCTGCGCGCGGGGCATGACCAGCTCGGCGGCGCCGCGGTCGTCCCGCGCCGCGGCAGCTGCGTAGCCCCGCACGACGACCACCGGTTGCTGCGCCACCTTGCCACCGGCCAGGTCGGCGGCGGACGCGAGCTCGTCCGCGACTGCGATGACCGTCGATCGCATCTCCCGGCCCTGGGCGTCCAGCTGGCCGCGCAGGTCGGCCAGCGCCGCCATTCCCGCCACCCCGATCGCGACGTTGACGATGCCCGACCGCCAGGGCCGGCCGAACGAGTCGGAGATGACCACCGCCGGCGACGTGCCGGTCAGCTCGGTCAAGCGCCCGCGAAGCGCACGCGCCGACGCATCGGGGTCCGCCGGCAGCAGGGTGGCCAGCTCCTCACCGCCGGTGTTCGACAGGTCGACGCCGGCATTGGCACAGACGAAGCCGTGCCGCGTGCGGGAGATGATCAGCCCGCCATCGGCCCAGCGGACGACCTCGGCGCTCTCGCGCAGGACCAGCTCCACCTGCCGCGCGTCCTTGCCCCAGCGCTCGGCCCACGCCGTCGCCTCCGGCCGCGGCTCGACGGTCGAGAGGTCGACCACCCGCCCTTCGGCCTTGGAGACGACCTTCTGGGTGACCACCAGGACGTCGTCATCGCCCAGGCCGATGCCTCCTGCGGCCAGCCCGTCGGCGATGAGGCTGGCCAGGTCGTCGCCTGGCCGCACCTCGGGGATCCCGAGCACGGGGATCAGCGAGATCATGCCGCGGAGCCAAGCTCCAGCCAGCGCGCCAGATCCTGCGGCGTGTCCAGGTCGAAGGCGAGCCCGTCGCGCCGGACGATGGCCGGCTCCACGCCGGCGGCCAGCGCCTCCTCCCGGTGTGCGGCCAGCGAGCCGGCGCCGAATCGGAAGCCGATGATCGCCGGCGGTCGCAGCGCCAGCCCATTCGTGCCCATCCCCGTCCGGTCCGGCGCGATCGCCACGCCGCGGGGCTCGCCGGCCGCGGCCAGCAGCGCACGGACGTCGTCGGGCGACAGGTTCGGCAGGTCGCCGTGCAGCACGGCCAGCAGCGCAATCCCGTCGTCGATGGCCGCTGCTCGGGCCTGGTCGAGCCCCTGGTTCAGTCCCATGCCGCGCTGCACCACCAGCCGCGCCCCCGCCCCCGCGACCAGCGGCTCGAGCTCCGGCGCCGGGGTGATGACGACCACGTCCGCCACCGCATCGCGTGCCGCGCGCAGCACCGAGGCGAGCAGCCGCTCGGCCAGCACCATCCGCTCGCCGGGGTCCAGGACCGAGGCGAGGCGCGTCTTGGCCGAGGCCAGGCCCCGATGCGGCACGATGAGGCGCGTGCTCATCTCCGGAGCATACGCTCAGGCCAGCGCGACGATGCTTTCCGCCAGGCGGGCGCGGTCGGCGTCCGTGCGCATGATGGTTGGGAGCACCACGGGCCGCATGCCCAGCTCGGCGATGCGTGGCGCCAGCGCGGCGTCGGCCTCGTCGATCACGAAGGCGTCCAGCAGGCCGCGGTAGAGCTCCGCTACTCCCCGGGCGGTGGCCTCGTGGCCCAGCGTGGCGAGCATCCGGTCGGCCGGCCCGCGGATCGCCCTGCCCGCCACGATCCCGCTGACGCCGATACGCGGCACCGTCGCCTGGCCCAGCGCTTCCCGGTAGCCGGGGATGGCCAGGATGGGGCCGATGCTGACCAGCGGATTCGACGGGCCGATCACCATCAGCTCCGCGTCGGCCAGCGCGGCCAGCGCGGCCGGCGACGGACGCGCGACGTCGGCACCTTCGAAGTGCAGGCCACGCACCGCAGCGGCCTGGCGGTTGTGGACGAAATAGGTCTGGAAGTCGATCGTTCCGGCGTCGGTCTCGATCACCGTTCGCAGCCGATCGTCGGTGGCCGGCAGGATGCGGCTGGGCACCCGCAGCGCATCGGCCATGGCAGTGATGGCCCTGGTCAGGCCGGCGCCCTCGCGCAGGAGCTCGGAACGATGCAGGTGGGTGGCCAGGTCCGCGTCGCCGATGCGGAACCACGTCTCCTCGCCATATCGCTCCAGCATGCCCATGGCCGTGTGCGTATCCCCGGCCACGCCCCAGCCCTGCTCGGCATCGGCCAGGCCGGCGAGCGTATAGAGGATCGTGTCCAGGTCCGGGCAGACCAGCAGCCCGTGGCGCTCGGTGTCGTCGCCGACGTTGACGATGACGGTCAGGTCGCCCGGCGGCAGCACCTGCTGCAGGCCGTGGGCGAGCTTCGCTCCGCCGGTGCCGCCGGCCAGGAGCACGGTCCTCATCGGCGGAGCATAGCCAGCGGCCTAGGCCTCCAGCATCGGCTTCACCTCGGTGATCAGCCGTTCAACGGATTCGGCGTCATACGGATGCGGGCAGCCGATGCTGAAATGGCGGAAGCCGATGCCCAGGTACGGGCGCAGCCGATCCGCCACCTGCTCCGGCGTCCCGATGGGCTGGCCCTCCCAGGTCTTTGCGCCGCCGTTGTGGCGAAAGGTCTCCTCCAGGAGCCGCTGCGCCTCGGCCGGGTCGTCGCGGATGATCACCACGCCCACCCTGACCGTGCGCTCGATCTCGTCCGGGTTGCGGCCGACGGCTGCGCAATGGCCGCGCAACACCTCGTCCTTGTGCTTCACGTTCTCGAAGCCGCCGCCGAAGTTGCACCAGTCCGCGTACTTCGCCACCGTGCGCAGCGTCCGCTTCTCGCCACCGCCACCGATCAGCAGCGGCAGGTGGGCCTGCACCGGCGGCGGATCGTTGCGCACCGAGCGCATGGCGTAGAACTCGTCGCCGGAGGGCTCCTCCCCGTGGAGCATGCCGCGCATGATGCGGGCCGCCTCGTCCAGCCAGCGCAGCCGCTCGCCCGGCGAGCCGCCGAACTCGATGCCGAAGGCGCGGTGCTCCCTCTCGAACCACGCGCCGCCGATGCCCAGGATGGCCCGGCCGGCACTGATGTGGTCGAGGGTGGTGATGGCCTTGGCGACCAGGGCCGGGTTGCGAAAGGTGTTGGCGCCGACCATCAGGCCGATCCGGGCCCGCGACGTCGCCTCGGCCCAGGCGGCCATGACGCCGTACGCCTCCAGCATCGGCCCCTCGGGGGAGCCGACGATCGGGTACAGGTGGTCCCAGGTGAGGATGTCGTCGTAGCCGAGCTCATCGGCCCGGATCCCGGCGGCCCGCAGGTCGGCCCACGAGGTGTACTGGTTCCAGCACAGCAGGCCGAGCTGAACGCCGGCCTCACTCATGCCGGATGACCTTCTCCACTCGCATGCGGACCGTGACCCGCAGCTGGCCATCGAAGTCGCGGGGATCGTCGCCGTAGCGGACGGCAAGGTGCTGGATGTCAGCCAGAGCGCGCTCCCGATCGTCGTCCAGCTCCACCCGCCCGCGCAGCGCGACCCAGTGCAGGCCGTCCTCGAAGCACAGGCTGACCCGCGGGTCGCGGCGCAGGTAGCGGTCCTTGGCGCGCCCGACCTTCGTGTTCATCAGGATGGTGTCGGGCTGGTCCGGGTCGAGGTCGAACCACATCACCGACTGGCTGGGCGAGCCGTCGGTGGTCAGCACCGCCAGCACGGGATAGCGCAGCTCGGACGTCAGCCAGTCGCGCAGCTCATCGCTCACGACCCGCTCGACGGTGAGGGCGGGATCAGTCAAGGGGGGTCTCCACAACAGTCTTCGGCCAACCGATCGTAGACGGATGCCGTTCGGAATGCGAAAGGCCCGCCGCTCCCGGAGGAGCGACGGGCCCTGCGAGGCTTGGCCTAGGGGTGCAGCCTGGCGATCATCGTCCCCCAGTTGGCGAGCAGGGATCGCGTGCCGCCGCAGGTCGTATCGGCCAGGAACTCCTGGTAGGAGCAGCGCTGGTTGATCGTCTCTGTGGCGAACCAGATCGAACCGTCCTCGCCGACGGCGGTTGCGCTGTAGTCGCCCCAGCGCTCGACGCCCTCGTCGCCTGGATCCAGCGGCTCGTAGCCGGTGAATCCATCGGCGGGCCCGACGCCCCGGGCAACGAGCTGCGGGTTGCCCTGGCTGCTTCCGATGCGCGAGTACGCGGCGCTCGGATACAGATGCTTCCCGGCCACGGTATAGGCCACGATGGCCTTGCCCGACGGCGTCACGGCGACGCTCGGGAAGAAGGCGTTCGCGCCCGCGACCGCCACGTACCCCTGCCGCGCCATCGAGCCCCGGAAGGGCCCGAAGGACGGCCTGACCGCGAACCAGGCGATGCCGCTGCGCACGGCGCCACCCGGCGTTCGGACCGCGGTGTTCAGGGCTCCCCAGACCGTGCCGTTCGCATAGACCACCTGGTTCATGCGATCGTCATTCGAGTTCAAGGGAGCAATCGGCTCAGCCGAGGGATCCACGCCGAGCGCCGCTGGCGCAAGGTTGCTCTTGAGCAGCGAGCGCAGCGGCGTCGGCCCCCGACGCTGGTTCACCACCGGCGGTGGCGAGTACAGCTCACTGTGCACGATGTCGACGCGCATCGTGACCGACGGTGTCGCAGCGCCAAGGCTGGCAGTGTTGGTCAGGGCCCACAGCGCAATCCGACGGTCGCCCTTACCGTCGAACTCAAGCGCGGACAGGAAGTACTCGGTCCCGTTGTGGGTCGAGGCGAAAGCCGCACCAGGCGGCGTCGTCGTCGGCTGGAGGCTGTATGCCTGGCCTTCCGCCAGGGTGGGCTCGTACAGGGCCACCACCGTGCCCGCCGAGCCCGCGGCCAGCGCCGGCTTGCTCATGGCATACACGTTGGCGCCGTTGAAGCCCGCCGCGAAGACCGGGAACTCGTTGGTGGTGATGTAGAAGCCATTGGCATCGGCACCGATGAGTGGCTGGTCACCGAAGCACGGGCAATTGTCATGGGTCGGCGTGCCGTTGGTGCCATCGTTGGTGGTGTCGAGGCTGAAGATGTTGAAGGTCCCGGTCGGATTGCCACTGGTGCTGACCGCAATCATCAAGTGCGATCCGCCGGTGAACCCGCCGGTCGCCGGGTCGACGTCAAGCTCCAGGATGGTCACGAACCAGCGATCGACATTCGAGTCGAAATAGCACTTCGGATCGCTGGTGAACTCGCCGTACTTCGGCGTCGCCGTGCGGATGACCTCCGGGCTGAGATTGAAGAAGTCATTGATAGGGAGGGGGGCCGTCACGGCCGAGCCATCCGTGCCCCGCACGCGAATGGCCGTGTTGACGGACTCGACCACGAACCCGTTGCCGACGCAGAGAGCCTGATCGGGCGGTTCAAGGCTGAACTGGGTGTTCTCGTACTGACCGGTGCCCGCAAACCGCTGGTCGAAGTGGTTGAGACCTTCGAAATGAGGGGTGCGCGTCGCGCCCTGCAGGGCGCGGAACTGCGGGCGCGGGACCCGGACAGCGTCATGGCCGCCGCCCCCGCCATTGTCCCCGTCATCACCTTCTTCATCCGGTTCCTGGCGCATCTCGGTGGCCAGCGGGCCCGATGCATGCGTCCGGACACCGCCGCCGGCGATGCGCGTGATCCCGAGCTTGGTGAGCTTCAGCCTGGATTGCCCCGGAGCGCCTCCTGACGCGGCGCTGGCGGCGGGTGCGACGGCTCCCCAGAGGAGCGCGGCTGCTGCCAGAACCACCAGCAGTCGCAGGAACGCGTGATTGGGAAAGCGACCAGTAACGGACATGCCCATCTCCCCGATACGTGTGGAATCCCGGTGACCAGGTGGGCGGAGCTTGGTCACGGACGGAGTGTCCGAGCGTGCCGCGCCGATGGCGCCTGGTGGCGCCTATGGTGCCTGCAACCTCCGGCGGCTGCAATGATGGTGGTGCCTGGAGGCACCGCCGATAGGGCCGTAGACTCGACGCATGCGCATCGGCTTCAAGACCAGCCAGACCAACGTGGACTGGCCGACGTTGCGAGCGACCTGGGAGCTGGGCGATGAGCTGACGGTCTTCGACTCCGGCTGGATCTTCGACCACTTCGTGGCGCTCGGCGACGACGGTGGCGGCAGCCACGAGGGCATGATCCTGGCAGGTGCGCTGGCCGTCCTGACGAAGCGGCTGCAGTTCGGCCACCTGGTGCTCGGCAACACCTACCGGCATCCGGCGCTGGTGGCGAACATGGGTGCGACCCTGGACCACCTGGCGCTGGGGCGCTTCGTGCTTGGCCTGGGAGCAGGCTGGCACGAGACCGAGCATGCGATGTATGGGATGCGGCTGCCGCCCATCGGGGAGCGGATCAGCATGCTCGAGAGCGCGGTGCGCGTGATCAAGGCCCTGTGGCAGCAGCCGGGGGGCGTGACCCTGGACGCCCAGCCGTACGCGCTGCACGACGCCGTCTGCGATCCCGCGCCGGTCACGCCCGGCGGCCCGCCGATCTGGCTCGGGACGCAGGGGCTGCGCCGGGGCCTGCGGATCGTGGCGCAGTACGCCGACGGCTGGAACCAGACCGGTGATCCCGCGACGTTTCCCGAGAAGCGAGATGCTTTGCTGCGCCACTGCGAGGCCGTCGGTCGCGACCCCGCCGAGATCGAGATCAGCGCGCAGGCCTTCCTGCGCGACGGCGACCACGAAGCGACCCTGCGCACTGCCGCGACCTTCGTCGAGCAGGGGGCGGATCACGTGATCCTGATCATGCCGGCAGCCAACGGGCCGGACGGGCTGCGGCAGCTCGCGGAGCGGGTGGCCGAGCCGCTCCGTGCGCGCTTCGGCTGAGCCACCCATGCCCGGTCCCGCGCCGCGCGTCATCCTGCTGAGCATCGGCTCCGAGCTGCTGGCCGGTGAAACGGTGGACACCAATGCCGCGTTCATCGCCGGCCAGCTCGGTGGGCTGGGCCTGGCCGCCACCGGCGTCCGGGAGCTGCCGGACGATCGCGACGTCATCGCGGCGGCGTTCAGGGAGGCCATGGCGCAGGCCGATGCCGTCCTCGTCACCGGTGGCCTGGGACCGACGCATGACGACCTGACCCGCGAGGCACTGGCCGACGCGCTGGGCGAGACGCTGCGCCCGGACCCGGCATTGGAGGCGCAGCTGCGGGAGCGCTTCAGCGGACTTGGCCGCATGCCGGAGACCAACCTGCGCCAGGCACTGCTGATCCCGTCCGCCGAGGCGCTGCCGAATCCCATCGGCTCGGCGCCGGGCTGGTGGGTCGCTCGCCCGTCGACGGTGGTGGCGCTGATGCCCGGCGTCCCCTCGGAGATGCGCCGGATGTTCACCAACGAGGTCACCCCGCGGCTGGCAGAGCGTTTCAGGCGGCCACCGGTGGCGGTGCGCGTGGTGAAGACGATTGGCATCGGCGAGTCAGCTGTCGCGGAGCGGGTCGGCGACCTCCTCACGAACCCGGGGCAGGGCATCACGGCCGGGATCTACGCGCGCGACGACGGCGTCCATCTCCGGTTCAGCGCTGCCGGTGACGGTGCCGCCCTGGCGGATGACGTCGAGCGCGCTGACAGGGCGCTCGGCGACGACGTCTGGGGCCATGACGCGGATGACCTGGCGAGCATCGTGCTGGCGGCCCTGGGTACCGCCGGGGTCGCGTCGGTCGCATCGTGGGAGGCGGATACTGGCGGCACGCTGCTGGCCCTGCTGTCCGCCGTCCCCGCCGCCGAAGGCGCGGCCCGGTACCTGGGCGGCGTGCTCGATGTCGGGTCCGCGCCGGCGACGCAGCTGGCCGAGGCGTGCCTGCAGCTTTCCCTGCTGCCGCAGGACGCCAATGGCCGCAGCCGGGTCCGGGTGGCGATGAGCGGCGCCCTCACGGTCGCGCAGCGCGAGCTGCGGATTCACGGCAGCGACGATCAGCGGCGGCGGCGTGCCGCGTTCGCGGCGCTCGACGCCGTGCGGCGCGCGCTGAGCCCCGAGATCGAAGGCGCCGGCTAGTAGCCCAGCGAGGTCGGTGTGGCGGCTGGCGCGGCCTGGGATTGGGACGCCGGCGGCGTGGCCGTCGGCGAGCCGGCACCGGGCGCCCGCTGGCAGGCGACCGCCAGGATCGCCACGACCACCAGGGCGCCGACGCCCGCCCTGCGCGCGGCTGGACGGCGGTCAGGGAGACGAACGTTCATGTGACGTGATACGCCCCCGGCCAGTGCGACGGATTTGCGCGTTCCCCCGGGAGATAGCTTGGCCGCACCACCACGCCCTGAGCCCTACCAGGCGCCGATGAGCCGCACCGCTGCCGGCACCACGTCGAACGTCCAGGCCGCTCGCTCGCCGACCACGTCGCCGTCGGCCTGCACCGGGACCGTGCTGCCATCGACGGTCCGCAGCACGACTCGCGTGGCGCTGATGCCCTGCGCCGATGGCTCCCGGCGCGTCACCCAGCGCAGGGTTTCCAGCGCGAACGAGGGCAGCGGGCCAGCGAAGACACGCAGGGTCAGCCTGCCGGCGTCGGGCGTGGCACCGGGGTTGACGAGCAGGCCACGACCGAACCAGGGCGTGGTGCCCACCACCGCCAGCTCCATCGGCCCCTCGTGGACGGCGCGGCCGTCAGCCTCGACCACGACCCGCGGACGCCGCACGAGGTCGGGCAGGGAGCGGACGACGGCGGCCGCCCAGCCGGACATGCGACGGGCGCCGGTCGCCGCATAGCGGCCGGCCACGCGCGCATCCCAGCCAGCGCCGGCGAACAGGGCCAGCCGGCCGTCGATGCGCACCAGGTCCACTGGCCGCGCGTGGCCGCGGAGGAGCACCTCGGCGAGCTGGCCGGGATCGGCCGGCAGCTGCAGGAGATGGGCGCTGGCGTTGCCGAAGCCGGCCGGGATGTAGCCGACATCCACCCGCCGCTCCGCCAGGACGTTGTAGGCGACGCCCAGCGACCCGTCGCCGCCGGCCACGATCACGGTGCGGTAGTCGTCCACGACGGAGCGCATCCAGGCGGCCAGCGCCTCGGCGTCGCGGGTGGCAGTCACGTGCAGCTCCGCGTGCAGGAGGACGCGCACCAGCTCCACCGAGCGCCGAACTCGCTCCGAGCGCGCGGACCCGGCGCCCTCGTTCAGGAGGATCGCGACGGGGGCCGTCATGGCCGCAACTCTACGGGAGGGCGGACAGTGCCTCCGTGGCCTTGGTGTCGTCGCCGGCGGTCACGAATGCCAGGAGATCGCCGGTGGCGTAGAGATACACCGACCCGGTGCCCTGCTCGGGATCGGCCGCCTTCTCCACCTGCTTGTCACCCAGCGACGCCGTCTGCCAGACGAGCGGCGTCTTGCGTTCGCGGTTGGTGGCGTCCTTGAACAGGCTCAGGAGCCGGTCGCTGGACGCGCCATTGGCACGGAACAGCAGCACCGCGACCGCGTCGCCGGAGCCGGAGACGTCGGCGCCGAAGCCGATGGCGACCGAGACGTCATCCGTCGAAACGCCGAGCCCGGTGAGGAAATCCTGCGCCTCCTGCGAGGCATTGCCGGAGCCGACGAATTCGTTGCCGGTCATCGAGGCCTTCTGCAGGGTGATGGTCCCGACCGTGTCGGGGATCAGCGCCTCGAGGTCCTTGGCGCTCGACGGCAGCGATGGGACGGCGATGCCGGATCCCGAGGACTGGGCGGTCGCGCTGGGAGTCGCCACCGGCGACGGGCTGGCGCTGTTGGTCGACGAGCCGCAGGCGGTGACCACGACGGCCACGAGCGAGACCAGGGCGGCCGTGGTGAATCGGTTCACGATGGGTGGGTTCCTCAGTGCGTTGAAAAACGGCCACCGCAGCGACCGTTCCCACAGCATACGCGTCGAACCGAGCCGAGACGAATCGGGCTACTTGAGGTAGGTGCTGCGCTGTCGCCGCAGGAAGCGGCCGTGGCCCGGCTCGCCCTTCCACTCCTCGCCGTCGACCACCACCCGGCCACGGCTGAGCACGACATCGGCCGCTCCGGTGACCTCCCAGCCCTCGTAGCAGCTGTAGTCGACGTCCATGTGGTGGGTCTGCGCGCTGATGGTGTGGGTGCGCTGCGGGTCGTAGACGACCAGGTCGGCGTCCAGGCCGACGGCCACCGCTCCCTTCTGCGGCAGCCCGAACATGCGGGCCGGCGCCGCCGAGATGAGCTCCACCCATCGGTTCGGGGTCAGGCGCCCGCTCACCACTCCGCCGTGGTGCAGGAGATCGACCCGGTTCTCGACCCCCGGCAGCCCGTTTGGGATCTTCCGGAAGTCGCCCTGCCCCAGGTCCTTTTGGCCGTGGAAGTCGAATGGGCAGTGGTCCGTGGACACGACCTGCAGATCATCCTTCAGCAGGCCGAGCCACAGGTCCTCCTGGTGATCCGCGGGCCGCAGGGGCGGGCTGCAGACGAACTTCGATCCCTCGAACCCGTTGCCGAGGTCCTCCAGGGAAAGGAACAGGTATTGCGGGCAGGTTTCGGCGAAGGCGGGCAGGCCCTCGTCCCGCGCCCGGCGCACCTCGTTCAGCGCCTCGCGGGCCGAGAGATGGACGATGTACACCGGCGCGCCGGCCACCTCTGCCAGGCGGATGACGCGGTTGGTGGCCTCGCCCTCGAGCACCGGCGAGCGCGAGGTGCCGTGGTAGTAGGGGTCGGTGTTGCCGGCCGCGAAGTTCTCCCCTGCCACCACGTCGATGGCCAGGCCGTTCTCGGCGTGCATCATGATCAGCCCGCCGTTCTTCGCCGACTGCTGCATCGCCTGGAAGATCGCGCCGTCGTCGCTGAAGAAGACGCCGGGATAGGCGGTGAACAGCTTGAAGGTGGTCACGCCCTCCTCGACGAGCATGTCCATCTCGGAGAGGACGTCATCGCGGACGTCCGAGACGATCATGTGGAATCCGTAGTCGATGCACGCCTTGCCATCGGCCTTCTCGTGCCAGGCGTCGAGGCCCTGGCGGAGCGAGCCGCCGCGGGGCTGGACCGCGAAGTCGATGATCGTGGTGGTGCTGCCGAAGGCCGCGGCTCGCGTCCCGGTCTCGAACGTGTCCTTGGCAAAGGTGCCGCCGAAGGGCAGCTCCATGTGGGTGTGGACGTCGATGGCGCCCGGAATCACCCACTTGCCGGTTGCGTCGATCGTCCGGTCAGCCGATGCGTCCAGGTCAGCGCCGATCAGGGCTATCGTCTCGCCGTCGACCAGGACATCGGCTCGGCTGGTGGCATCGGCGTTCACGATGGTCCCGCCTTTGATCAGGGTGCGCATCGGGTCTCCCTTTCAACAATTCGACGGTTCGGGGGAGACGCAATGGTACGACGCCCTTGCCGGAGCCTAATCGCCCGAATCCTCGTAGGCCTGCAGGCGGCAAACGAGCGTCAGGCCGATGCCGCGGTACACGCCGAAGCCCATCTGCGAGCTCTGCAGCACCCCGAACCGGTGGCCGGCGTCAGCGCCGGCCTGGAGAGCGGCCAGGCTCACGGCGCGGCCGTATCCGCGGCGCCGCGCGCCCTCTGCCACGGCGACTGCATACAGGCCGGCCGCGTCCCCCGCGGTGCAGAGCGATGCGCTGGCGACGGGCGTCCCGTCCGCCGCGCGTCCGACGAAGTGCTGGAACGGCTGCTCCTCGCCCCATCCGTCGCGATCGCCGAGGCGTTCGAACGCGCCGGCGAAGATGCCGCGCATGCCCAACGGGTCCAGCACGGCAAGCACGTCGGCGAACGCGCGCGAGGAGCGCACCGGCCGCACGCTGAAGTCCTCGTGGACGGGCGGTGGCGGCAGCCGGTCCAGGTCCATGGCCATGCCCGGCCAGGCCGGCCAGGCCTCCATGCCACGGGCCCGAAGCCGATTCCCGATGTCGGCCGGTTGGCTTTCGCGCCAGGTCCACCACACCGCGGGCTGGCGACGGGCGCGAAGGCGGCCGCGCAGGCCGTCGATGGCAGCGTCCGCCACATCGTCCGCCAGCGCGATCCGCAGCACGCTCGTCGCGCGTGGATCGTCGTTCGGACCGTGGAACGCATGCCAGGTGAGCCCACCCTCGTCATGCAGCTCGCCGCCCCATGCCGCGGCGACCAGCTGCCAGGTGGCGACGAAGTTCGCCTCGACTGCGCGGGCGGCGGCCAACCGGTCGAGCGACCGAGTGCCGTCGGACGTGGGCGTGATCAGGCTTCGTGCATCCAGGGTGTGAAGGTGATGCCGACCAGCAGCCCCTCGGGGCTGAGCAGGCGCGACGTCGTCTGGCCCCAGGGCTCCTCGTGGGCGTCGCGAAGCACGCGGTAGCCGGCGCTGGCGAGCTCCGCCACGGCGGGCGCCACCGCATCCGCTGACGCCACATCCAGCTCGATCCACGCCTGCGGCGCCGGGACGTCAGCCGGCCACTCACCGCTGCCGAACGTCGCTTCGGCGGCCTGGGCGAGCGGCCACATGCCGAAATGCCGGACGCCGTCGAGGGCGTCGCTGACCCAGTACTCGGGGCTCAGCTCCGTCAGGTCGATGCCCAGCGCGTCGCCCCAGAAGGCCTTGCTGCGTCCCGGATCGCGGACGATGGGCCCGAAGCCGGCCACGAAGCTCAGCTCCATCCTGCCTGCCTCCATGCGTCTGTGCGGGCAATGGTATCGGGCGCTGGGCTGGCGTCGGTGTTCGTGGAAGGGGCTAGCCCGGGATCATGCGAGCGATCTGGGCAAAGTGATCCGCATCCTCGCCGGCCGTATGAGCCGCCAGCTGCTGGACGGTGATACGGCCATGCCCCTCGTGCAGACCGGCGCGCTGCCACCCATCGTCGGTGAGCGACGCCAGAAGTGCCACCTGCTCGGCTCGCAGGCCGGCGAAGCGCGACAGCTCGCCGTCGAGCGCCATGCCCAGGTAGTTGCGCTCGCGCGCCAGCGCATCGGGGTCGTAGGCGGGCAGCGCCGGGCTGTCCTGCTCGAGCATGGCTCGGGTACGTCCAAGCGTGCGTTCCTCGGTGTCGGCCAGGTGCGCGACCACCTCGACGATCGCCCACTCACCATCCGCCGGACGGGCGCGCAGCGTGCCGTCGTCAAGGCCCCGCACCAGCCGTGACAGGACCACTGGCCCGGCGCGCAGGGCCTTCAGGATCTCCTCGCGTTCGCTGATCACCGCTCCACCGTCCCATCGGTGGCGCCGGAGCGGGCCGCGGCCGGCCCCGGCGCCGTCATCGGCTCAGCAGCAGCCGTTCGTGCAGCAGCCGTCGCAGCAGTCATAGTCGCAATCGGCCAGTCGCATGTCGAGCCTCCCGTGCTTGGCTGGCACCCGGTGCAGGGTGCCTGCAGCCCACTATATCGATGCTTGTCAATATCGGCAGTCTTCGATATTCTGACGCCGATGACACCCGATCTCGACCGCGACGTCCGGTTCCTCCAGGCCCTGGCCGATCCGGTGCGACTCTCGATCGTGCGCCAGATCGCCACGGGCGGTGACGCGGTGTGCGCCTGCGACTTCATGGAGTGCTGCACCGTCAGCCAACCGACCATCAGCCACCATCTCAAGGTGCTGCGCGATGCGGGGGTCGTCACCAGCGAGCGCCAGGGGACGAACATCCGCTATGCCCTCGCCCCCGACTTCGAGGCGCGCTGGACGGGCATCGGTGCCGGAATGAAGGGGCTCGTGGCCCTGGCCTAGCGCTGGTTCCCGCCGCGATCGGCCCGATAGGCAACCACCTCGACGCGCTCGAGCGTGATCAGCCCGTCACCCACCATGTCATCAAGCTCCGGCAGCACGGCCCGGACTCGGTCCTCCTGGTCCACCAGCTCGATGAGGATCGGCAGGTCCTCCGACAGCCGCAGAATGCGGGTCGTGTGCAGGTGCGCCTTCGCGCCGAAGCCCTCGATTCCGCGCAGCACGGTGGCGCCGGCGAGGCCGCGCTCGCGCAGCCGCTCGACGATCGCCTGGTACAGCGGGCGTCCCTGCCACTGGTCGCTCTCGCCGATGTAGATCCGGACGAGCAGCCCCTGGCCCTCGATCTTCACAGCGCCCTCCCGATGCTCAAGCCGGCAATCACGGCTGCCACGCCCAGCACGATTGACCCGCCCAGGTTCACCGTGGCAAGCAGCAGCGATCCGTCCTCCGCCAGGCGCCAGCTCTCGAGCGCGAGAGTCGAGAAGGTGGTGTACGCGCCGACGAAGCCGATCATCAGCGGTCCGCGCAGCTCCGCGCTGAGCACGCCCCGTTCGACCGTCATGGCGAACAGGATTCCGATCAGCAGCGAGCCGGTGAGGTTCACCGCCAGCGTGCCGAACGGGAAGGCGGCCGCGGTGCGCGCCGTGACCCAACCATCGACGGCGTAGCGCGTCAGGGCCCCGGCGAATCCGCCGATCCCGATGAGGACGAGGTGCATCCTGAAGCCTCCACTGCGGATCCCCAGGAGCCATCAGCCCGAGCACGGGCAGTTGCGGCGAGCCCCATCGCCGTACCCGCGATCCTAGCAGAGGCGCAGGCTCACCCGGCCAAGCGCGGGATGATGGACGCGTAGGCGTCCAGCTGGGCCTCCTCGTCGCCGTTCATGAGGTAGATGTTGAACTGGGCGACGCCGGCGTCGGCCAGCTGCTGCAGCTTGGCAACGTGCTCCTCCGCGTCACCCAGGACGCAGAAACGGTCCGTCACCTCGTCGCCGACGAAGGCCGCATTCGACGACCCGACCTCGGCGTGATGATGGTAGTCGTACCCCTGGCGGTCGCTGATGTACCCGGTCAGCGCGTCCGGCAGCTCCTCGCGCGGGTACTTGTTCACCAGGTCGACGACGTGGTTGCTGACGAGCGCGGGGAACCAGCGGGTCCGCTCACGGCCGACGTCACGCGGCGCCACGTGGGCGGGGGCCGCGGCCTGGACCCGGACGCTGCCCTCCGGACGGCCGGCCGCCGCCTCCGCCTCGCGCAGCTGGTCGCTGAACCAGCGGATGAGATCGACATCGGCCAGCTGCAGGATGAGCCCATCGGCCACTCGGCCGGTCATGCCGATGGCCATCGGCCCATAGCCCGCCACCCACACCGGAAGCTGCCAGCCACCGGTCCAGGGCAGCTGCAGCTCGGTGCCCTCGTAGGTCACCGACCGCCCGGCCACCAGGTCGCGGATCACGCCGATGGCCTCCTCCAGCGTCTTCATGGTGGTCGGCGGCTTCCCCAGCACCCGCCGCGCGCTGTCGCCGCGGCCGATGCCCAGGTCCATGCGACCCTCGCTCAGCTCGTCCAGGGTCGCCAGCGCCGAGGCCGTCACGCTCGGCTCACGCGTGGCGGGGTTCGTGACGCAGGTGCCCAGCCGCATGTGCTCGGTGTTCTGGGCCATCAGCGTCAGCAGGACGTACGCCTCGCGCCACAGGACGTGGCTGTCGAACAGCCACCCGTAGCTGAATCCGTTCGCCTCCGCGCGGCGCGTCAGCGCGACGGTGCGCTTGAGGTCGTTCTCCGGCTTGAAGGTGAACCCGAAGTCCATCTTCCTACGGGCGCACCAGGTCGTCGTAGGCGTCCGGCCGGCGGTCGCGGTAGAACTGCCACAGCTGCCGGACTTCGGTGATCTTGTCCATGTCCAGGTCGCGGACCAGCAGCTCCTCGTCGTGAGCATCGCCCACGTCGCCGACGAACTGCCCGCGCGGATCGACGAAGTACGACTGGCCGTAGAAGTCGTCATCGCCCAGCGGCTCCACGCCGACGCGGTTGATCGTCCCGACGTAGTAGCCGTTGGCCAGCGCGTGCGACACCTGCTCGACGCGCCACAGGTACTCGCTGAGGCCACGTGACGTGGCCGACGGGATGAAGACCAGCTCCGCGCCATTCAAACCCAGTGCCCGCGCCCCCTCCGGGAAGTGGCGGTCATAGCAGATGTACACCCCCACCTTGCCGACGGCCGTGTCGAACACGGGATATCCGAGGTTCCCGGGACGGAAGTAGAACTTCTCCCAGAAGCCCTTGACGTGCGGGATGTGCGTCTTGCGGTATTTGCCCAGGTAGCTTCCATCGGCATCGATCACCGCGGCGGTGTTGTAGTAGATGCCGGTGGTGTGCTCGTCCTCCTCGTACATCGGCACCACCAGGACCATCCCGGTCTCGCGCGCGAGCTCCTGCATGCGCTTGGTGGTCGGACCATCGGGGATGTGCTCGGTGTAGCTGAAGTACTCCGGATCCTGGACCTGGCAGAAGTACGGGCCGTAGAACAGCTCCTGGAAGCACATCACCTTGGCGCCCTGCTTCGCCGCCTCGCGGGCGTACTTCTCGTGCTTCTCGATCATCGTTTCCTTGTCGCCGGTCCACTCCGCCTGGAGCAGGGCGGCACGGATGGTTCGCGGCATGTGCGGTCGGCCTCCGTCTCAATCCGTCGCCTGAGAAGGCGATACTCTACATCGGCCCCTTTCGGCCGCACCAGATGCTGATGGCTTGTCGGATCAGCCGAAGGCTCGGCCGTTGCGGATCAAAGCCACCAGCGTGAACAGGTAGGCGAGCAGGCCGGCGCCGAAGACCACCAGCCCGAAGATCGCGCCGATGCGCAGCGCCTGCTCCATCTCCTGCTGGCTGAGGCCGGAGCCGGTCACGGTGGTCACCGGCAGGCCGCCCGCCACGGCGGCGATGAACACCAGGCTGAGCAGCCCGGTGAACAGGATGCCGAGCCCGGCCACCACCATGCCGATGGCTCGCGCCCAGCTCGCCCGGCGGAAGATCCCGGCGCCGGACGCCAGGTGCCCCAGCGCAATCACGCCCGCCACCACGCCCAGCCCGACGCCAACGCCGCGGCTCAGCTCCCGCACCCGGTCGAGCTGGTCAGCGGTCAGGTTGCCGAACGTCGAGTCGGGGAGCTGGTCGTAGATCGAGCCGGAGAGCAGGAAGACCGCCGCCATCAAGCCGGTGAGGACGCCGAGCACCAGCAGGATGACCGCCGCGCCCACCACCGAGCCGGGCAGTGGTTGGCGAACGGCTGGCGTCCAGGCCGGTTGCGCGGCAGCCGTCGGTTGGCCGGCAGCTGTCGGGTTGTCGGCGCGGTCGGCGGGCGGCGGGTCGGGCGGCAGAGGAGCGGGCGGCTGTACCGGCTCCAGGGTGGGCTGCGTGGAGTCGTCCATGCCCGACAGGCTACTCCCGCTTCGCCGGCGGGCGCCAGAATGGGCCATGCCCTGGCGCGCCTCGGCCAAGATCGCCTTCATCGGCTCGCACTCGGTGCGCAAGTCGAACGCGGTGCACGCCTTTGCCAGCACGATCGGGCGGGCGGGGCTGAGCGTCGAGGTCGGCCGCGAGGTGATTCGCTTCAACCCCCTGGGCATGAACGAAGCCGCCACTCCCGAGGCACAGCTGTGGGTCCTGATGGCCCAGGTCCAGCAGGAGCTGGAGCTCCGGAATCGGGCCGAGGTGCTCGTCACCGATCGGTCCGTGGTCGACAATTTCGCGTATTACCTGCGCGTCACTGATGGCGCCGATCCGTACGCGGTGGAGCCGCTGGTGCGCCGCTGGGCGCAAACCTACGACCTGTTTGTGCGGCTGCTCCCCGATGTGGCGCTGCTGGCCGATGGCGTTCGCTCCACGAGCGACGCGTTTCGCGACGAGATCGAGGCGATCCTCGACCGGATCCTGCCGCAGTACATCGCCGCGGACCGCCTGGTGAACGTGCCCGCGTCCCAGGTGACGGAGAGCTTCGACTGGCTGGCCATCGCCGATCGCCTGGCCGGGCTGCGGGGTGAGGTCCTGCGGGTGCGGAACTGACCACCACGAGAACCCTCGCCTGCATCGCGATGGTGCTTGGCCGTGCCGCCTGCCACTCCTCTTCGAGCGCAGAGGGTGACGGGTTCGAAGGGCCACAGTCGTTCATCCTGGTCACAAGCTTTCCCACGCAGACCGATGAGCGGCCCGCCGACCTACTCCGATGCGAGGGTCTCCTGCAGCCAGGACCAGCGTCCTGGCCCGCGATGGCGGCGAGCAGCTCCCGTTCGTTCTAGACGGCTCCTCGCTGGTCGAGATTCCAGCCCACGGAGAATTCGCAATCGGCCGATCCTCGTTCGTGGCGCTCCCCAGCGGAGAATCGCCGGGGTATCAGGCGCGGCTTCCGCACGAGACCGACGCCCGGATACACTCCGCGCTACCGATGCTGCCGGCCCGAATCCGAACGCTGTTCCAGGTTCCACTGCTCCGTCGCGTGGCCTTCCATGCCCGGCGGATCGGCACGAACGTGGATCGGCATTTCTTCACCACCCTGCTCGGCACGGTGCTGGGCTTCGTGGTCACCGCGGCCATCATCGTGACGCTGCTCGAGAAGCAGCTGACGGTCGGCGATTTCGGCACGACCCTGCACTGGGCGATCACCACCGTCATCGGCTCCGGCGACGCCAGCTACGTCACCTCGCCGGGCGGCTTCGTCATCGGCTGGCTGCTCGCGTTCTTCGGCGTGGCGCTCGTGGCGGCCATGACCGGCGCGGTGGTCGGCTTCTTCATCGATTTCCTGCTCAAGGAGGGCCAGGGCATGGGAGCCGCAGGCTTCCGGGACCACATCGTCGTCTGCGGCTGGAACACCACCGCCCGCGACCTGATCGAAGAGCTCAAGACGGACGAGTACGACGCCAAGGTCGTCGTGCTGCACGACAGCGAGCGCAATCCCGCCGGCGACGGCGTGTACTTCGTGCGCGGCGACATCACCAGCGCCGAGGATCTCAACCGCGCCGGGATCACAGAGGCGGCCAGCGCCATCGTCTTCCCCGCCACCCCTGACAACGAAGCCGATATGCGCTCCATCCTGTGCGTGATGGCCATCGAGTCCCTGGCGCCCGACGTGCGCACCGTGGTCGAGGCCAACAACCCCGCCCACGTCGAGCACTTCCGCCGGGCCAAGGCCGATGAGGTCCTGGTCACCTCCACGCTGGCGTCCAGGCTGCTGGCGCGCTCGGCGCTGTACCCCGGGCTCTCCGAGCTGGTCACCGACCTCGTCTCCGGCGGGGAGGGATCGGAGCTGTACCGCATCGCCATCCCCGAGGACCTGTGCGGGCTCACGGTGGACGACTTCTCGGCCAAGCTGCGCTCGGAGCACCACGCCACCCTGCTGGCAGTCAGCCGCCGGGGCCAGGTCTCCACCAATCCGCCGACCGACTTCAAGATGCAGCCCGGTGACGACGCGGTCGTCGTGGCCGAGTCGCTCGGCACGCTGGCCCCGCTGCGCCTCAGCCGGACCCAGGCCCTCGGCGAACCGCGGGGATGACCGACGAGCGCGAGCGCGCGCTGCGGGTCGCCTTCGACCTGGGGCTCGACTACCTCCGTGGTGTCGGGGCACGACATGTGGGGGCCACCGCGAACGCATCGGCCATCCGTGAACGCCTCGAAGGACGCCTGCCCGAAGCGGGCACCGATGCCGCCGACGTCGTCCGGGAGCTGGCGGAGGCGGTGGAGCCGGGCATCGTGGCCAGCGTCGGTCCGCGCTACTTCGGCTTCGTGATCGGCGGCGCGCTGCCGGCTGCGGCGGCGGCTGACGTGCTGACCATGGCGTGGGGCCAGAATGGCGCGCTGCACGCCCTCTCGCCGGCCTCCGCGGCCGCGGAGGAGGTCGCCGGGGAATGGATGCTCGAGCTGCTCGGCCTGCCGCCCGGGGCCAGCACCGGACTGCCCACCGGGGCGGGCCTGGGCAACGCGGTGGGCATCGCCGCCGGGCGGCATGCCGTCCTGCAGCGCGAGGGCTGGGACGTGGAGGCACGCGGCCTCTACGGGGCGCCGGAGATCACCGTGGTGATCGGCGACGAGGCGCACGCCACGGCGCTCACCGCGCTGCAGTACCTGGGCCTCGGCCGCGACCGGGTGCTGCGCATCCCCACCGACGAGCAGGGCCGGATGCGCGCCGACGCGCTGGCCGACATGCTCGACGGCCATGCCGGCCCGCTGATCCTGTTGGCCCAGGCGGGCAACGTGAACACCGGCGGCTTCGACCCGATGGACGCCATTGCCGATGCCCTGGCCGGCCACCCGAACCACTGGGTGCACGTCGACGGCGCCTTTGGCCTGTGGGCC
>DATBJR010000019.1:0-10454 GCA_036556325.1 Candidatus Limnocylindria bacterium
CGCCAGTTCCGCGAGATGCCCGGCATCATGGACTACACCCAGCGACCGGACTACGCGCGGGTCGTGGACATCACCACCCGCGCCGCGCTGCGCGAGATGATCTGGCCCGGCCTGGTGGCCGTTGGCACGCCCATCGTCGTCGGCCTGCTGCTCGGCTACCAGGCGGTGGCCGGCCTGCTGATGGTCGGCACCATCGCCGGCGTGCTGCTGGCGACGGTCCTGAACAACGGCGGCGGCGCCTGGGACAACGCCAAGAAGTACATCGAGTCGAACCACCTGCTCGACGACAACGGCGAGGTGATCGGCAAGGGCACCCCCGCCCACGCCGCCGCGGTGGTGGGCGACACGGTCGGCGATCCCTTCAAGGACACCGCCGGTCCCTCGCTGCACGTCCTGGTGAAGCTGCTGGCGACCATCACGCTCGTGCTCGCCCCGCTGTTCATCCGCTAGCACGACCGCGCCGACGAATGTTCACGTGGAGCAACTAACGGCCGGGGACCCAGGCGGACGTCACCGATTCGGTGGGCTCTCTCACGGATTCCGTGAGACTGATCCTCCGAAGCCACGAGATCAGTGGCTCCGGACCGGCATTGCCGGCCTGGCTCCTCGTTAGTTGCTCTCTGTGCAACTTCGCCACGCCGCCACCCCGCGCTGATGGACGTCGTCGTCCAGGCGATCCTCATCGGGCTCATCCAGGGCCTGACCGAGTTCATCCCCATCAGCTCCAGCGCGCACCTCGAGCTGGCGCCGTGGATCTTCGGCTGGGATTCGAGCCCGCTGCTGAGCAGCCTGGCGTTCGACGTCTTCCTGCACCTGGGCACGCTGGTCGCGCTGCTGGCCTACTTCTGGCGCGACTGGATCCGGCTGATCGGGGCGGTGGTGGGGAGCATCGCGCAGCGTCGGATCGGCCACGATCCGGACCGGCGGCTGGGGTGGCTGCTGATTCTGGCCACCATCCCGGCGGCCATCATCGGCTTCGTCGGCGAGGGCTTCGTTAACGATGTGCTCCACGGTGGCTCGGACGCCGTGCGCCTGGCAATCGCCGCCTTCCTGGTGGTCGGCGCCGTCGGCCTCTGGCTGGCCGACCGCCTGGGATCGCGGCATCGCGACCTTGATGAGCTGACGGTCCCCGGCGCGCTGACCATCGGCTTCAGCCAGGCGCTGGCCCTGCTGCCGGGCATCAGTCGCTCGGGTGCCACCATCACCGCCGGGCTGGCGCTCGGGCTGACGCGCGAGTCGGCCGCCCGCTTCAGCTTCCTGCTGGCCACACCCATCACGCTCGGGGCGGGGCTGTATGGCTCGCGCCACCTGCTGGACGAGGCGCACAGCGGCACGGAGTGGCTCGCGCTGGCCGGGGGCCTGATCGCGGCCACCATTGCCGGCCTGCTGGCCATCAGCTTCCTGCTGGCATGGCTGCGCAGTCGCTCGGTGACCATCTTCAGCCTGTATCGCATCGCGCTGGCCGCACTGGTCGTGGCCCTGGTGATCGTCGGACGGTAGGACCGCCATCGGCTTTGACACCCCCATCGGCCGCGCCTACAATGCCGCGGCGTCGGGTCACCGGGAGCCCCTGGTGAGCCGGCCGGCCGAATGGACACCCCAATCGGCCAGCTTCAGGAACGCACGGCGACGCAGCCGGCGGAATCTGGAGCGTTTTTTGTTAGTGAGGTCGGTCCAGGGCCGTTCTCGTCACCCCGCGAGACCACCAGGCGGCGCCGGCAACGGCACCGCACCGACAAGCAAGAGGAGGGGGCGGAACCGATGAACAACAAGCCTGTCTACCTGACCGCCGAGGGCCTTGCCAAGCTCAAGGCGGAGCTCACCGACCTGATCACGGTCGAGCGGCCGCGGGTCGCCCAGCGCATCCACGATGCCAAGCTGGATGGCGACATCACGGAGAACGCCGAGTACGAGGATGCCAAGCAGGAGCAGTCGTTCCTGGAGGGCCGCATCGCCACGCTCGAGGCGCAGCTGAAGCATGCCGAGGTCATCGAGAAGGGCAACGGGGACAAGGTCGGCATCGGCTCCAAGGTCGTCATCAAGGGCTCCGACGGGGAAGAGACGTTCACCATCGTCGGCTCCGCCGAGGCCGCGCCACGGGAAGGCCGGATCAGCAACGAGTCGCCGGTCGGGCAGGCGCTGATGGGCCACAAGAAGGGCGACAAGGTCGTCGTCCAGGCGCCGGCGGGCCCGGTCACCTACACCCTCGTCTCGGTCGCCTGACCGGCGGACCGCTCATGTTCTGGGCCGATGAGCTGGCGGCCCGCTGCTTTGGACCCCAGGTCCTCAACGACTCGAAGACGCCGTCGGGCACCGTTCACGTCGGCAGCCTGCGCGGCCCCGTCATCAACGACGTGATCGTCCGCGCCCTGCGCGCGGCGGGGCTGCCGACCACCTTCCTGTACGGGATCGACGACCTCGATCCCATGGACGCCCAGGCGCTCCTCACGCCGGACGCGGTCGAGACCGAGATGGGCCGTCCCCTGGCCCACGTGCCTGATCCGCTGGCGGACGGCCACGATTCGTACGCGCGGCACTTTGCCGGGCAGTTCATCGCCACCTTCGCCGGGTTGGGCATTCACCCCGACCGCTACTACTGGATGAGCGAGGTCTACGCCTCCGGCGAGATGGACCGATACATCCGCGTGGCCCTCGACCGGGCCGCCGTGGTGCGCGACATCTATCGCCGGGTGGCCAACGTCCGCCATCCAGAGGAATGGCACCCACTGTCGGTGATCTGCGAGCGCTGCGGCCGGGTGGGGACGACCATCGTCACCGCCTGGGACGGGGAGCGGGTGCACTACGAGTGCCGCCCGGACCTCGTCGCGTGGGCGCGTGGCTGCGGCAACGCCGGCGACGTCTCGCCGTTCGGCGGCCGCGCCAAGCTGCCGTTCAACGTGGACTGGGCGGCGAAGTGGAGCCTCTTCGGCGTGACGATCGAGCCGAACGGGAAGGACCTGGGCACGAAGGGCGGTGCACGAGACCGCTCCGAGGCCATCGCCCGCGAGGTCTTCGACCGCGAGCCGCCGACCAACGTGGTCTACGAGTTCCTGAACATCGGCGGTCGCAAGATGTCCACCTCCAAGGGGCGGGGCGCGGCGGCTCACGAGATCGCCGACGTCATGCCGGCGGAGCAGCTGCGCCTGCTGTTCCTCCGGCCGCGCCCGAACCAGGCCATTGACTTCGACCCGGATGGCACCGATGCCATCCCGCGTGTCTTCGACGAGTCCGACCGGATCGCGGCTGCCGTGGCCGGGAACGACGTCAAGGGTGAGCTGCCGCCCGATCCGGAACGCCTCTTCGCTGCCTCCCAGGTTGATCCGAGCGCTGACCTGGCAGCGGCAGCAGCCGCCTATCGCCCGCCGTTCAGCCACCTGGCGCTGCTCGTCCAGCTCCCCGGGGTGGACGTGACCGAGCGGGCGGCCGCGGAGAAGGGCGCCCCGCTCGATGCCGGGGAGCTGGCGCTCCTCGACGAACGGGTCCGCGCTGCGCGCGCCTGGCTGGACGCGTACGCACCCGCGAAGGCACTGGTCACGATCCACCGCGAGGCGCTGCCGCCGGCGGCAGCGGACTTGGACGCCGCGCAGCACCACCTGCTTGCCCGCCTGGCGGACGCCCTCGAGGGCCTGGCCGCCGCCTGGTCCGGGGAGCGGCTGCAGGCGGCCATCTTCCAGGCCGCGCAGGACGAAGGGCTGCCGGCCGGCCGCGCCTTTGGCGCGCTGTACGCGGCGTTCCTGGGTGACCGCAGCGGGCCGCGTGCCGGCTGGCTGCTGGCTGCCCTCGAGCGCGACTTCGTCGTGGCACGCCTCCGGGAGGCGGCCGCGGCCGATACCCTCCCCGCATGATCTCGCTGCGCCTCATCCGGGATGACTCGGAGGCCGTCAAGGCGGCGATCGCCCGCAAGGGCGAGCCCCCGGACGCGGTCGACCGCATCCTGGCCGCCGACGCGCGGCGTCGCGAGCTGGAGGCGAGCACCAACGAGCTGCGGGCGGCGCGCAATGCCGGCAATAAGGACCTCGGCGAGGCGATGCGCGCCGGCGGGGGAGCGGCTGCGGACGAGCTGAAGGCCCGCATGGCGCACCTCTCCCGGCAGATCGACGCCAATGCGGCCGAGCTCACCGCGCTGGAGCAGCAGGTCGAGCAGGATCTGCTCCTCATCCCGAACCTGCCGGATCCATCGGTCCCGGATGGCCGGGGGGCGCAGGACAACCCGGTGATCCGGAGCTGGGGCGCGGCGGCGGGGGAGGGATCGGCTCCGCCGCACTGGGAAATCGCCGAGCGGCTCGGCCTCTTCGACCTGGAGCGCGGGGCAAAGATCGCGGGCTCCGGCTTCATCCTGTTCACCGGCCAGGGCGCCCGGCTGGAGCGCGCGCTCATCGGCCTCATGCTCGAGCTGGCCGAGCGGCATGGCTACTCCGAGCTGTGGTCGCCGATCCTGGTGAACGCGGCCAGCGCTCGCGGCACCGGGCAGCTGCCCGACAAGGAGGCGCAGATGTACGTCGTCGAGCGTGACGAGCTGTACCTCATCCCGACCGCCGAGGTGCCGGTCACGAACATCTATCGCGACGAGATCCTGCCCGCCGAACGCCTGCCGATCCACCACGCGGCCTATACGCCCTGCTTCCGGCGCGAGGCCGGCGCCGCCGGCAAGGACACCCGCGGTCTGCTGCGCGTCCACCAGTTCGACAAGGTGGAGATGGTGAAGTTCGTGGAGCCCTCGACCTCGGCCGATGAGCTGGAAGCCATGACCCGCGACGCGGAGGAGGTCCTGGAGGCGCTCGAGATCCCCTATCGCACGGTCGAGCGCTGCACCGGGGACGTGGGCTTTGCCCAGGCCAAGGGCTATGACCTGGAGGCCTGGTCGCCGGGCGTGGGCAAGTGGCTGGAGGTCAGCTCCTGCTCGAACTACACCGATTTCCAGGCGCGCCGCATGAACCTGCGGTATCGACCCTCAACCGATGCCCGCCCGGAGCTGATTCACACGCTCAACGGCTCGGCCTTGGGGATGTCGCGCACCTACGCGGCGCTGCTCGAGACGCATTGGCAGCCGGACGGCTCCGTACACATCCCGGACGCCCTGCAGCCCCATTTCGGAGCCGATGCCATCCGCTGACCGGTAGGTTGGCCGGGTGTACCCTCGATCTGCGCCAACCGGCGCATACGGAGGAGAGGCCATGACCGAGCAGCCTGGCCAGCCCACCGCTGGCCCGCCCCCGACACCTGCCTGGCAGCCGCCCGAGCCGCTTGCCGGGCCGGCACCCGGCTATGAATTCGGCGACTTCGGCCCGCGGCTGGTGGCGTATCTCATCGATGGGGTCATCATCACCGCCGCCGTCATCGCCGCCACGGTGCTCCTGGCCATCCCGTTCGCGGGCGTCATCGGGACCGAACCCCAGACGCGAATCACCGGCCCCATCGCCGGGTTTGCCGTCCTGGTCGTGATCGTGGTGGCGGTGATCACGCTCGGCTACTTCCCGTACTTCTGGACGCGCAGCGGATCCACACCGGGGATGCGGATGATGGGCCTCCGGGTGGTCCGTGACGTCGACGGCGGGCCGTTGTCCATCGGGCAGGCCGTCATCCGCCTCATCGGCTACTGGGTCTCCAGCGCAGTCCTGTATCTCGGCTTCATCTGGGTGCTGATCGACAAGCGACGGCGGGGCTGGCACGACCTCATCGCCGGGACCGTCGTCGTCAAGCAGGTTTAAAGGATCGGCGGGTAGAATCGCCCGCCGGAGGGGTGGCAGAGTGGACGAATGCGGCGGTCTTGAAAACCGCTGAGGTGCAAGCCTCCGTGGGTTCGAATCCCACCCCCTCCGCCACTGTCCCGCGCGGGGCCGTTAGTGGCAGACACCCGTCCCCGAGTCGGTGAAGTCCTCGCCGGCGGCCCGATAGAACTGCCAGCTGTAGCCGCCCGGCGCCAACCGCATCCGTAGCGCGCCCCACGTTTTCGCCTGGCGAACCTCGCTGTTGGCAGCCGGATCGCCGAATCCGCCCAGGGTGCGCCCACCGGTGCCGACGATGAACTCGCGGATGCCGTCGTCCGCGGCAACCGCGTCCGGCGTCTGGGGAGCGAAGCGCTCGTAGTCGTGGGCGTGGCCGTTCAGGACCACGTCCACCCCAGCGGTGGCGAGCAGATCCCAGAAGGCCTTGACCGCGGGGGTCGGCCCACCGAGGTGCGAGGTGAACAGCGGCTCATGCCAATAGGCGAGCGAACAGCCCACCGGGTGCGCGGCGAGATCCGCGGCCAGCCAGTCCAGCTGGCCCCCGCCGAGCGCCGAGCTGTTCAGGCTGTAGATGCGCCACTCACCGCGCGTGAACGCGTAGTAGCCGCCACGGGCGCGGTCGCCAAAGTACGCGAAGTAGCCACCACCGTCCGCCGTCCGATATTCGTGGTTGCCGGGTGCGGGATGCGTCCTCGGGATGAGGTCCTGCCACGGCGGGTCGAAGCAGTGCGCAAAGTCCTCGACCGAACCCGCCGGGTACGCGTGGTCGCCAAGGGTCAGCACCGTTCCCTGGTGCCGCTCGATGAGGTTGGCGACGAGGGTGTCGGTTCGACGCTTGCAGACGCCGATGTCGCCCACGGCCCAGATGATGGCTCCGGGTGTGGTGGCGCGAGACGCCGCCTGGAGCTGGATCGGCGGCACGCCGATCACGATGATCGCCAGCAGCAGGGCAGCGACACCCCGCGGCAAACGGGGCGCGGCGGCGCGGGCAGGAGACGGCGCTGACGGCATGGTTCCCCCCGGAACTGCTCGGTGTCGACACCGTAGCGCATCGGCCGCAACGGCCTATCGTCCATTCGGCGCGCCCTGCATGGGAAAGACGGGCCATGCGTGACGGCCGCGTAGAATCGCCCGCCGGAGGCGCCGCGACCCATGGACGACAAAGCCAGCACGACGCAGCACCGCGGGACGGTGCAGTCGGTGCTCCGCGGGATTGCCGTCGCGATCCCGGTCCTGGCGGCGGCCGTGCTGCTGCTCGGCGGGGATGTCCTCCGCTCGATGCCATGCTCTGCGACGAGCTCGCCGCAGGCCCACCGGCCGAACTTCATTCTGATCGTCGCCGACGACCTGGACGTCGCGCTGTACAACCAGCTGAGCCGATTGCCGAGCCTGCCCGGTGGACGCCACTTCGAAGAGGCGTTCGTCACGACCCCCACCTGCTGCCCGTCGAAGGCATCAATGCTGCGCGGGCAGTACGCCCACAGCCACGGCGTCTACGGCAACAACCCGCCGAACGGCGGCATGGCGCGGGCGAAGCAGCTCGGGATCGAGTCCTGCACCCTGGCGACCTGGCTGCAGGCCGCCGGCTACGACACGAGCTTCATCGGGCGCTACTTCGTGGGCTACGGCTGGCGCGACGTGCCGCCCAGCTACGTGCCCCCAGGCTGGGATCACTGGATGGCGCGCGTCTCCCGTTCCGCGGCGGGCTACGACGACATCGCGTTCAGCGTCGACGGCCACGAACGAACGATCGCGGGCAATACAGACGTTGCTGCCCTGGCCGAGGCCAGGCGGCTCGTGGCGGCGGCGGGCGAGCGACCGTACTTCATGATGATCGCCGCCATGGCGCCGCATTGGCCGTGGCCGGCCGTGCACCACAGCCAGCCGTCACGGCGAGCGGCCCTCATGGCGCCGGTCGAGGACATGGTCGCGCAGCTGCTCGAGGTGGTGGACGACAACACCTACGTGATCTTCACGTCGGACAACGGCTTCCATCTCAGCCCGCGGCCGGGCAAGGACCTGCCGTACGACAGCGACACGCGCGTCCCGCTCGTCGTGTGGGGGCCGGGCGTCGTGCCCGGCGTCGACGATCAGCACCTGGTCGCCAACATCGATTTCGCGCCGACGGTCGCCGACCTGGCGGGGGTGACCCCGCCGGCCTTCGTGGAGGGCCGCTCGCTCGTCCCGTTGCTGCGCGGTCAGGCGCCGCCCTGGCGGGATGCCCTGACGCTCGAGCTGGTGAACCACTGGACCGCCACCCGAACCGCGACGCAGCTCACCGTGGACTGGGCCGATGGGCGCCACGAAGTGCTGCCGGTATCGGCCGGCAGCACCCCATAGCGGTTTTCGTCGCCCCTAGCTCGTCGGAACCTGGACGCAGAGGGCCGTGTCGCTGACCGCGGGGTCGTTGCACTCTTCCTGCAGGAAGGCCAGCGCAGCGGTGATCGGGACGTCCGGCGCGACCTTGGTGAGGGCCGCCGTCCAGTCGTTGATGGACGGGCAGGCAGCGATGGTGGTGTCGAGCTGGTCCTTGGCGGCGGTGAGGTCGTCGGCGGTGGTGACGCCGCTCAGGTCAACGCTGGCGAACGCGTCGTCGCAGGACATGGCCGCGGCCGATGCCGATGCGGATGGCGACGTCATGGGTTCGGTGGACGCTGCCTGCGTCGGCAGCGGTTGCTCCGACGGGGTGGTTGCCCCGGCATTGCAGGCGGCGAGCAGCCCGACGAGGGCCGCGAGGGTCAGGAAGCGCATGGGGGGTTCTCCGGATGCGTGGGCGCTGTATTCGCTCGTGCTCGTTCGCAGAATCTGTGCCATTCCGCGACGTTCCACAAAGGCTGATACGCGCCGGGTCACGCCCGTCCCATGCAGCAACAAGGGCGCGCCGTCCGGGGGCGCCATCGGCTCAACCCAGGCGATCAGTAGATTGATGCCGGCCTTGTCACCATCGGCGGGGACCAGGGTGAAGGTCAGGCGCCGCCTCGCGCCGCCGGGACCTCGTGGTGCAGGCGGCAGCGAGCCTCGTAGGTCTCGTCGCCCATGCCGCCGATCACGATCAGCGGCGAGTCGGCCGGTGCCGGCTGGCCGTCGATCAGCCGTTGCGTCCGGGTGGCGTGCTCGCCGCAGACCATGCAGATGGCCGTCAGCTTGGTGACCTGGTCGGCCAGCGCCATGAGCCGCGGCATGGGGCCGAAGGGGATGCCCCGGAAATCGGTGTCCAGCCCGGTGACCACCACCTGCTTGCCCGCGTCGGCCAGGCGGGTGACCACGTCCGGCAGGCGCTCGTCGAAGAACTGGCCCTCCTCCACCGCCACGATGTCCGCCTCACCGGAGAGCTTCTCGATCGCCGCGGAGTCGTCCACCGACAGCGCGGTGTGCTCCGCTCCGGAACGCGAGACCACGGTCAGCGCATCGGTCCGTGTATCCAGGCGCGGCTTGAAGAGGACGACCCGGCGTCCGGCAATCGAGAAGCGGCGGAGCAGGCGCAGCATCTCGTCGGTCTTGCCGCAGAACATGCAGCCGCAGATCACATGGATCCATCCGGCCGTATAGAACATCGGCTCGGCAGCCTGCTAGTCGCCGACCACGGCGACGCGTTCGATCGCCAGCCCCAGCTCGGTGGCCAGCGCCTGGCGCATGACCTCGCTCGGCGCCGGCTGCCCGCTGATCAGCCTGAACGTCGCGGCGGACGAGGCCAGGAACGACACCTGGCCGTTGGCCACCGTGCCGCCGCGTGCCTGCGCCTCGCGCATGATCGGCGTGGTCTCGTGGTTCAGCACGAGGTCGAGCACCAGCAGCCCATCGGGCAGCACTTCCGCCGGGATGGGGCTGCTGCCCTCCTCGACGCCGATGCCGCTGGTGTTCACCAGCAGCCTGGCGTGCCCGAGCTCGGCCTCCATGATCGTCTCGTGCCAGGGTCGAGCCCGGATATCGGCCTTGCGGGCAGCCCTGGCGAAATGGGCGACCAGCGCTTCGGCCCGATGGAGATGCCGGTTGAAGACCGCGATGCGCTCGACACCGGAGCCGATGAGGACCGCCACCACCGCCCGCGCCCCGCCGCCGGCCCCGAGGACCACGGCATCCCTCGGCCAGCTGGCCTCCGGCCCGCCGGCAAGCGCCGCCAGACCGGCGCGCACGCCCTCGACGTCGGTGTTGTGGCCCATGAGCCGATCCCCATCACGGACGATGACGTTCACCGCGCCGGTCAGGCGGGCGTCGTCCGAGAGGCCGTCGACCAGCGACGCCACCTTCTCCTTGTGCGGCGCCTCGACCAGCGCCCCGGCGAACTCGTCGCGGCGCAGCTGGGCGATGACGTCGGGCAGCAGGTGCGGCTTCTTCTCCCAGCGCTCGAGGCTGATCGGCAGCCCGGCGGCGCTGATGGCAGCCTGCTGGACCGCCTCGAAGGCGGAATGCGCAAACGATTGGCCGATGACGGGGAGGCGCTGCACGGGTGGCTCGAGCTGCTCTTGGATCGGTCTGGGCGAGGGCGTTCCGCGAGGCTGCTCAGCGGGTCGCTCCGGGGGCCCATGCTATCATCGGCGCCGGTCGCAGGAGAGGTCGCATAGTGGCCTAGTGCGGCGGTTTGCTAAACCGTTGAAGGGGGTTTCCTCTTCCGAGGGTTCGAATCCCTCCCTCTCCGCCAGGCCGCATGGCGTGTGCCCGTAGCTCAGTGGATAGAGCGTCAGGTTGCGGACCTGAAGGTCGAAGGTTCGAGTCCTTTCGGGCACGCCA
>DATBJR010000020.1:0-5651 GCA_036556325.1 Candidatus Limnocylindria bacterium
GCCGATCTCCACGCCCGCCGCCTCGCGTGCGGCCCGGTGCAGCCCGACGTAGAAGCCGCCGCGGTACGGCATGGTGCTGGTCCGGATCGGGACGCCGTTCAGCGTACCCGTCACGCGGATCTGCTTGCGACCGCCGAGCGCCGCCTCGACGTCGGCTGGAACCTTCGCTGCCGCCCCGCCGCCGGTGGCGGCTTCGATCACGCTGCGGAAGCGGAGTGTCATACCTGGCAGCATAGGCGCTCGCCTAGCCGATTGTTGGGGGCCGCCTCCTCGTCAACGGGGCTGCGCCGAACGGTCGACCAAGGGGCGGGGGCGACGGCGGGTCGAGAGAGGTGCTGCGGAGCGCATCGGCCACGCGCAGGTTGACGATGGCGACTGGCACACCGAGCTCTGGCTGGCCGGCGCTGCGGATGGTCGCCTTGGTCAGCGCCACGAAATGCGGGCGATGGCGCAGCAGGAAGCCGGTGGCCTCGGCACCGGCGGGCACGTGGGCGTCCCCGCTGACGACATAGCTGCCAACGCGCATCGAAACCCACTGCGGCAGCCGATGGAGCCGTCTCTGTGGGTCGGTCGTGCGCGGCGGCGGGACGACGGCCAAGATCTCATCGCGCTCCTCGTCGTCCACCTCGATCCACGAGTTGCCCACCATCGCGTCGGCTCCACGCGGCGCGCGCAGCCGGACGGGGGCTACCGCATTCAGGAGATCCGTCACTCGATCTGGCCCGGCCAGAAGCTGGACGTCCGCCCTGCCATCGGCCGTGAACAGCTGCACGTCCACGGCATGTGGATCCGGCGGAGGGGTTGCAGGTGAGCCGTCGTGGCTTCTGCGACGGAAGAGCCTGCCGGCCACGTCAATGGCCGCCGAGAGTGCGCTGGTCCGTTACCCGCAGCCCAGCGTTGCAACCGGACACCGCCGGGATCGTAGCAGCGTCCTACAACGTATGACGCCCAACCTCGCACGCGTAGCCCGGATGGCTAGTCGAGGGCTGCGGCGGGGTCCTCGGGCGCCATCGGCTCAACCGGGGTCATCGGCCCAGGGGCAGCATCCCCGTCTGGCGTGCTCTGTGACTTGTTGGTGAGCTCCTCCGCTGCCCGGAGGTTGACGATCACCACCTGGTAGGTCACGTCCCGCTCGCCGGGCTGGGAGATGCGGGCGCGGGTGAGCGGGGTGAAATGCGGGCGATGGCGCATCAGGAAGCCGGTCGCCTCGGAACCGGCGGGCACGTGCGCCTCCCCGGAGATCGAGTACGGACCGATGCGGACCGTCACCTGCTGGGCGGGCCGATGCAGCCGCTGCAGCGGGTTCGTGTCCCGCGGCGGAGGGACCATGGCCAGGATCTCGTCGCGCCCCTCCTCGTCGACGTCGATCCACGGGGGTTCATCGGGCTCCGTAGGTTCCGGCCTGGCGCGGATGCGAAGCGGCTCGGGCCCGTTCAGCAGCTCGGTGATGCGGCCGTTGCCAGCCAGGATCTGCACGTCAGCGACGCCGTCGGCGGCGAACATGGTGACATCGATCGGATGCGGCTCGTTCGCGAGCCCCGGCATCAGGGGCACGGTCGTCCCCGAGTCGCTGTGGCGCGACCGTCCGAACAACCTGCCTGCCATCTGCGCGTCCTCGGTGACCTGCTGCCCGCCCACCTGGGCCTCCATTCGGCGGTGGGCTGCGGCGCGATGCTAGCAGCGGCCGCGGCCGTAAGGCGGGCATAACTGCGACAACAGCGGTGCCCGCCAGCCTGAGCCGATGCGGGTCAGGCGTCGATGCGGTGGATCTGGGCGCCCAGGGAGACGAGCTTGGCCTCGATCCGCTCGTAGCCACGGTCCACATGCTCCACGCCGGAGATCACCGACGTCTCGGCGGCGGCCAGGGCGGCGAGCACCATGGTCGAGCCGGCGCGCAGGTCGGCGATCTGGACCTCGCGGCCGTGGAGCGGCGTGGGGCCGGCGATGCAGGCATGCCGCTCGTCCATGACCTCGATCACCGCGCCCATCTTGACCAACTCCATGGTGTAGTCGAGCCGGTCCTCGTAGATCGTCTCGTGGATCGTGGAATCGCCGGTCGCCTGGGTCATGAGCACCGCCAGCGGAGCCTGGAGATCGGTGGCGAACCCCGGATACGGCGCGGTCTCCACGGCGGCAGGCCGGTACTCGGGGGCCGATCCGACGTGCAGGGCATCATCGGCCCGCTCGAAGGGGACGCCCATCTCGCCGAGCACCTCCAAGAAGGCCGACAGGTGCGACGGATCGGCGCCGTGCATGCGGATGGACCCGCCGGTGACGGCGGCGGCGATGGCGAAGGTGCCGGCCTCCAGGCGGTCGCCGATGACCCGGTGCTCAGCCCCGCCCAGGCGGTCGACGCCCTCCACCTCCAGCCGATGCGGCGCGGTCCGCTCGATCCGTGCGCCCATGGCGCACAGCATGGCGATGAGGTCGTCCGTCTCCGGCTCCTGGGCCGCGTTCTCGATCACGGTCGTGCCGCGCGCGAGCACCGCGGCCAGCAGGGCGTTCTCGGTGCCCATCACCGTCACGTACGGAAACTCGATGGTGGCGCCCCGCAGGCCACCTCGGGCGCGGGCGAAGTAGTAGCCGTTCTTGTACTCGACCTCGGCCCCGAGCCGCTGCATGGCCGTCACGTGGAGGTCCACCGGCCGCCGTCCGATCCGGTCGCCGCCGGGGTTCGAGATGATCACCCGGCCGAAGCGGGTGAGCATGGGGCCGAGCATGATGAAGCTGGAGCGTGACTTCATCGCCGCCTCGAGGGGGACGAACGGCCAATCGGCCTGTCCGGCCTGGATGCGCAGGACGTCGTCGTCGAGGGCGCTGACGTCGAAGCCGATGTCGCACATCGTCTCGCGCATGATCTGCACGTCGCTGATGCGCGGCACGTTGTGGAGCGTGACCGGCTCGTCGGTGAGCACCGCCGCTGCCATCAGCTTCAGCACCGCGTTCTTCGCGCCGGCGATCTGCACCTCGCCGTGCAGTGGCGCGCCGCCGGTGACCACGAACTTCTGCATGCGCCGCTGAGTCTAGCCCGGCGCTTCGGCGGTCAAACGGGCCGTCAGCCGGGCCAGGCTTCTTTCCACTCGTGGCCGCCGGTGTGGTGGCCGTCGCAGAGGCCCACCCGGCCGCCCATGTGGCGCGACGGCAGGTACGGCTGCATGCCCGCCTCAAAGGGCGTCGGCCCCTTGTTGCACAGCATGTAGGTCCGCTCGCGTGCCCACTCGTAGGCGTGGTCGGCGGAGCAGAAGACATAGCCCTTGGTGAAGTTGGCGGTCTCGCCCGGGCGCGGGTCGGACGCCAGGCCGATGGGCCCCGTCTCGCGCACGATCTCGATCCGGATAGGCAGCTGCGGAGCCCGCAGGCCGCACTGGTCGCAGGTCTGCATCAGGAGCCGATGCTACTGCAGCCGGAGCCGTTAGCAGCGCCGCGTACGCGCGGCGTATGGCCGATGTCTCCGAGCGGCCGATCCCGGCTGGCCCCGCCTCTAGCCGCGGGACCGGCGACGGGTCGCGATGCGCTCGCGCATGAGGGCGGTCTGCAGCGCGGCGCGGACGCGGGCGATATCCACCGGGTCCTTGACCTCGCCCAGCTCCTGCTCCGCACGCTTGCGCGCCTCGACGGCGCGCGCCTCGTCGATCTCGTCGGAGTGCTCCGCCAGGTCGGCCATGATGATGACCTTGTCCGGCCGCACCTCCACGAAACCGCCGGCGATGAACATCAGCTGCTCGCTGCCGCCCTTCTTGATCCGCAGCTCCCCGATGCCCAGCGCGCTGATGAGGCGGGTGTGGTGCGGCAGGATGCCGAGCTGGCCATCGACGCCGGGCACGACGACCATGTCCACCTCGTCGTTGTAGGCCCTGCGCTCCGGACTCACGATCTCCAGCTGCAGCGGCATCTACGCCACCTCAGCCCGGCGAGTGGGGGGCCATGCCTGGCGCGCTGGGCACACTACTTCATCCCCTCCGCGTTCTCGACCACGTCCTCGATCGGCCCGGCCATCAGGAACGCCTGCTCGGGCAGCTGGTCGTGCTTGCCCTCCAGGATCTCCTTGGCGCCGCGGACGGTCTCCATGCGCTGGACGTACTTGCCCGGGCGGCCGGTGAACTGCTCGGCCACGAACATCGGCTGCGACATGAAGCGCTGCAGCCGCCGGGCGCGGCCCACCGTCTGCTTGTCCTCCTCGGACAGCTCGTCCATGCCCAGGATGGCGATGATGTCCTGCAGGTCCTTGTAGCGCTGCAGCGTGCGCTGCACCTCGCGCGCCACCTGGAAGTGCTCGTCGCCGACCACGCGCGGGTCGAGGACGGTGGAGGTGGAGGTCAGCGGGTCGACCGCCGGGTAGATCCCGATCTCGACGATCGAGCGCTCGAGGCGGATGGTCGAATCCAGGTGGCCGAAGGTCGTGGCCGGGGCCGGATCGGTGTAGTCGTCGGCCGGTACGAAGATGGCCTGCAGGCTGGTGATCGAGCCCTTCTTGGTGGAGGTGATGCGCTCCTGCAGATCGCCCATCTCGGTGGCCAGCGTCGGCTGATAGCCCACCGCCGAGGGCATGCGACCCAGCAGGGCCGATACCTCCGAGCCCGCCTGGGTGAAGCGGAAGATGTTGTCGATGAAGAGGAGGATGTCCCGTCCCTCCTCGTCCCGGAAGTACTCGGCCATGGCCAGCGCGGTGAGGCCCACCCGCTGGCGCGCTCCCGGCGGCTCGTTCATCTGGCCGAAGACCATCACGGTCTTCTCGATGACGCCCGATTCGGTCATTTCGCCGATGAGGTCGTTCCCCTCGCGGCTGCGCTCGCCGACGCCGGCGAAGACCGAGTAGCCGCCGTGCTCCTGGGCGATGTTGCGGATGAGCTCCTGGATGATGACCGTCTTGCCCACGCCGGCGCCGCCGAAGACGCCCACCTTGCCGCCGCGCTTGAACGGGGCGATGAGGTCGATGACCTTGATGCCGGTCTCGAAGACCTGCGCCTCGGTCTCCATGTCCTCGAACGAGGGCGGCTCGCGGTGGATGGGCAGTGTCTGCTTCGACTTCACCTCGCCCTTGCCGTCGATGGCGTGGCCGAGGACGTCGAACACGCGTCCCAGCGTCGGCTCACCCACCGGCACGGTGATCGGTGCGCCGGTGTCCACCGCTTCCACGCCGCGCGACAGGCCGTCGGTGGTGGACATGGCCACGGTGCGGACCCAGTTGTTGCCCAGGTGCTGCTGCACCTCGCAGACCAGCGAGTCCTGGCCCTCCCGAAGGATCTCGACGGCGTTGTAGATCGCCGGCAGCCCGCCGGCGGGGAATTCGATGTCGACGACGGGTCCGGTGATCTGGATGACCCGGCCGGTCGCGGTGGGAGCGGCGGTCGCCATGGTGTGGGTAGCCTCCTGCGTCCTGTACGTCTACGTCGGCGTCAGCGGGCGTTCGCGCCGGACGCGATCTCGATCATCTCGCGGGTGATGTTCGCCTGGCGAACCTTGTTGTAGGAGAGGGTGAGGTCCTCGATGAGGTCCTCGGCGTTCTCGGTCGCATTCTTCATCGCCACCATCCGGCTGGATTCCTCGCTGGCCTTCGCCTCCAGGACGGCCTGGAAGAGACGGGTCGCGACATAGCGTGGGACGAGCTGCTCCAGGACGGCGGCGGGGCCGGGCTCGAAGATGAACTGGTT
>DATBJR010000021.1:0-12984 GCA_036556325.1 Candidatus Limnocylindria bacterium
GATCGTGCGGGGCGACGTGCCGGAGGGCCTGCGCGAGAAGCGGGTGGTCGCCCTGGATCTGGGCGCGCTGGTGGCCGGCGCCAAGTACCGCGGTGAGTTCGAGGAGCGCCTGAAGGCCGTCCTCAAGGAGATCACCGACTCTGCCGGCCAGATCATTTTGTTCATCGACGAGCTCCACACGGTGGTCGGCGCCGGGGCCGCCGAGGGGGCGATGGACGCCTCGAACCTGCTGAAGCCGATGCTGGCGCGCGGCGAGCTCCACTGCATCGGCGCCACCACGCTCGACGAATACCGCAAGCACATCGAGAAGGACGCCGCGCTGGAGCGGCGCTTCCAGCCGGTGGTTGTCGACCAGCCGGACGTCGAGGACACGATCTCGATTCTGCGCGGCCTCCGCGAGCGATACGAAGTGCACCACGGGGTGCGCATCACCGACGGCGCCCTGGTCGCGGCGGCGGTGCTCAGCAACCGCTACATCACCGAGCGCTTCCTGCCGGACAAGGCCATCGATCTCGTCGACGAGGCGGCGAGCCGGCTGCGGATGGAGATGGACTCGATGCCGGTCGAGCTCGACGAGATCGAGCGGCGCCGGATGCAGCTCGAGATCGAGCGGGAGGCGCTGCGCAAGGAGAAGGACGCGGCCTCCAAGTCGCGCCTCGAGGCGCTCGAGAAGGAGCTGGCTGACCTCAACGAGCGCGGAGATGCGATGAAGGCCGCCTGGGAGCGCGAGAAGGAGGTCGTGGCCCGGATCCGGTCCACCCGCGAGGAGCAGGAGCGGCTGGGCCCCGAGATCGAGGCCGCCACGCGAGCGCAGGACTACGGGCGCGCCAGCGAGCTCCAGTATGGCCGCGCTCGGGAGCTCGAGCAGCAGCTCACGGAGCTGCAGGATCGGCTCGCCGCGCTCAAGGCCGGTGGCTCCCTGCTGCTCAAGGAGGAGGTCGACGCCGACGACATCGCGGCCGTCGTGGCGCGCTGGACCGGCATCCCGGTCGCGCGACTGATGGAGGGCGAGACCGAGAAGCTGCTGAAGATGGAGGATCGGCTGCATGATCGGCTCATCGGGCAGGACGAGGCCGTCCAGGCGGTGAGCGATGCCATTCGCCGAGCCCGAGCCGGGCTGAAGGACCCCAAGCGGCCCATCGGCTCATTCATCTTCCTGGGGCCAACCGGCGTCGGCAAGACCGAGCTGGCGCGCGCGCTGGCCGAGTTCCTGTTCGACGACGAGAACGCGCTGGTCCGGATCGACATGAGCGAGTACATGGAGAAGTTCGCGACCTCGCGGCTGGTGGGGGCCCCGCCCGGCTACGTCGGCTACGAGGAGGGCGGGCAGCTGACCGAGGCCGTGCGGCGCCGGCCGTACCAGGTGGTGCTCTTCGACGAGATCGAGAAGGCGCACCCGGACGTCTTCAACGTCCTGCTCCAGCTGCTGGACGACGGGCGCCTGACCGACTCGCAGGGCCGCACCGTCGACTTCAAGAACACGGTCATCATCATGACCAGCAACCTGGGCTCCGGAACCTTGATCGAAGCCGCCGAGGGCGGAGCCGATGCCTTCGATCGGGCGGCCGAATCCGTCCGCGCGCAGCTGCGCGACCATTTCCGGCCCGAGTTCCTGAACCGCATCGACGAGATCATCGTCTTCAAGCCGTTGTCCGAGGCACAGCTGTCGGAGATCGTTGGGCTGCTGCTGGCCGCGGTGGCACGGCGGCTGGAAGAGTCACGCATCTCCCTGGAGGTGACCGATGCTGCCCGCGCCCTGGTGGCGCGCCAGGGATACGACCCGGTCTACGGCGCACGCCCGCTGCGGCGGGCGATCCAGCGCAGCATCGAGAACCCGCTCGCACGACGCATCCTCGCCGGCGAGTTCCCTCCGGGATCCACCATCCGGGTGGACGCTGCAGGTGAGGAGCTCCTCTTCGAGACCGCCGGCGCCCAGGAGCCCGAGGCGGTCACCGCCCGCTAGCGGCTTACCGATGCCGGCGGCGACGGCCGGCGGGCGTGGGCCGAGCGCGCTCCCGCTCGACGCGGCGCGGGGGCGGTACGAAGCGCTGCCGCCGGATCTCGTCGTTCATGGCCGCGATCTCGCCCGGGAACTTGACGAAGGTGGCCCACGCGGCGATGGCCATGCCGGGGATGACGACCAGGAGCAGCAGCATCAGCGGCACGTGGATCACGACCAGCAGCGGCACGAGGCCCCACGTCACCACGACCGACCAGAAGACCCATTCGTGCAGGGCCAGGATGGCCGGGTAGCGCCGGTAGCGCCGCTGGGCGGCCGTATACACGAAGATGGCACCGATCACGATCAGCAGCGCGCCGGCCCACATCATGGTGAACAGGTCTCGGAAGCCGATGGGCGTGAAGGCGTCGAAAATGCGCATCGGCGCGCGAGTCTAGCAGAGGGAGGGCGGAGCCCCGTGCAGCCGCAGATCGACGAGCTGTGGGACTGGGACAACCCGGCGGACAGCGAGGCACGGTTCCGAGCGGCCGCTGCAGCCGCGACCTCGAAGCGGGAGCGAGCGATCCTGCTGACCCAGGTGGCGCGGGCGCTCGGCCTCCAGGGGCGTTCGACGGAGGCGCTGGCCGTCCTGGACGCGCTGCCAGGCGGCGATGCGGAGCTGGCCACCCGTGCTGTGCTCGAGCGGGGACGGGTCCTCAATTCCGCCGGCGACTCGGCGGCAGCTCGGCCGCTCTTCGAGCAGGCGTTGGCCGGTGCCGAGGCGGCTGGTCTGGAGCACCTGGCGGTTGATGCCGTCCACATGCTCGCCATCGTCGCGCCGCCGGGCGAGCAGGCTGCGCTGAACGAACGCGCCATCGCCATGGCCGAGAGCGCCCAAGACCCTCGGGCACGGCAATGGCTGGCCAGCCTCTACAACAACCTGGGCTGGACCCGCTTCGACGCCGGCGATCACCGGGAGGCGCTGCGCCTGTTCGAGCTGGCGCTCCAAGAGCGCCGCCGGCTCCAGCAGCCGCGTGAAACGGGCATCGCCCGCTGGGCCGTCGCCCGCGCGCTTCGCGCCGTGGGCCGGCTGGACGAGGCCCTGGCGGCGCAGCAGCAACTCGCCGCGGACAACGCCGCCGCCGGCGTGGCTGATCCGTACGTCGACGAGGAGCTCGGCGAGTGCCTGCTGGCGCTCGGTCGCGGCGAGGAGGCACGTCCCCACTTCGCTACGGCCGCGGACGGGCTCGCAGCCGACCCGTGGCTGGCCGAGCACGAGCCGGCGCGCATCGCGCGGCTCCGGGAGCTGTCCCGGGCACCGCGCGACGAGGCGTTGGGCTAGGCGCTGGCCGGAGTGGCGAGGGGCACCGCCACCGGACGCTTCAGGGCGGCCGGCGCATGCCCGCGCATCACCAGCACCGAGCAGTGCGAATGCAGCAGCACGTCATGGGCGACGCTGCCGGAAAGGAGCCGCCGTACGTCGCCGAGCTCGCGCGACCCGGTGATGATCAGGTCGCAATCCATCTCCCGCGCGCAGGCCACGATCTCGTCCGCCGCATCGCCGATGCGCACGACCGGCGTTGCATCGCGTCCCTCCGACTCGAAGGTCTCGACCATGTCCTCGGCGAACTCGTGGTGTCGCTGCGTCACCTCGTCCACGACCGGGCGGCTCTCATCCTCCGGCGCGGCCCAGGGCGTGATCATCAGCTCGGTGTCCGCCCCGCCGGCCGGCGCCACGCTCAGCACCTCGATCGGCAGTCCGCGGAAGGCGTGCCACGCGCCCAGGACGCTCGGAATCGCGCGAGCGCTCGCCGAGCCGTCGGTCGCGACCAGGATCCTCGAGGCCTCGGGGAGCCGGACCACCAGCACCGGGCAGGTGGCATGATCGACCAGGCCGGCCGAAACCGATCCGAGCAGCGCACTTGCCGCCGGGCCACGGCCCCGGCTGCCCACCACGATCAGGTCTGCTGCGAACTCGGTGGCCGCCTCCGCGAGGACGTGGATCGCCGAGCCCTCCTCGGCACGCACCTCGACCCGATGGCCGAGCTTTCGCAGCGGTTCCGCCATGTCGAAGAGCAGGTTCAAGGTGTCGCGCGGGGACGCGGGCGGCGACTCACGGAACCACTCATGGCCCGGAATCGCCTCGGTCCAGCGCGTGCTCTCGTCGCAGGCGCACACGAAGAGGAAGTCGCTCGCCGCCGGCCAGGTCATCGCGCAGATGAAGTCGTGCGCGACGTCGGACGAGCGTGAGCCGTCGAATCCGACCACGATCCTCATGACAGGTTGCCTCCACGCTCATCGCTCGCCCCGGCGGGGTCGAGCTCGATCGACATCACCCCGGCCTCCATCGACTGCCGCATGACGCGCCCGCCGGCGCTCAGGAACAGCCGTCGCATCGGCTCATTGCCGGCGAACATGGCCGCCACCAGCTTGGGGACCCGGCGGCCGCGCGCCGCTCGCATGGCCGCGGCCATGAGGTGCGTGCCGACACCCAGCCGGCAGACCTCGTCCGCGACAGCCACCGCGACTTCCTCGGCACCGCTCGGCATCGGCTCCATGCAGAGATGGCCAACCACGCGGCCATCCGCTGGACCCGCCTCGCGCAGGATGGCAACGAAGCCATCGGCCCCCCGCCCATGCGCCGCCGCGAACTGGTGAGCGGCGCGGTCATCGATGCCCGGTGACATCCCCAGGAACCGGGTGTAGCGGGCCTGCTGCGAGAGCCCCCGGTAGAAATCGAAGAGGCCTTCCCAGTCACTCGATTCGATCGGTCGGATCGTGACCCACGTGCCGGGACAAGCCGGGATCGGCTCGATCCCCGTCGGTCGCCGTTGCAGGGCCGTGATGCTCATCCGGGATGACCTCCTCGTTGCGCGCATCGTCCAGCCAGGCGGGGGGCGGCGACGAGGGCCGTTGGTCACGAGCGGAGTGGTGCGGATGGCACGCGTCACGAAGAAACGACGGCCGCCTGCCGGCGGCCGTCGTCGCTCAAACCGGGGTCAGGACGTCAGACGGGCCTCGGTGCCGGCAGGTAGGTCCCACCGGTGCCGTAGCGCAGGAACGCATCGACCACGCCACCCAGGATCACGGCGCCAATCAGCGCCGGCACGAGGTACAGCCCATCCATCACCGGGCCCCAGGTGCTGAGTGATCCGAAGGCCTCGCTGCCGAGCCAGCCACCAACCAGGGCCGCGACGCCGGTGAAGATCCACTCAGTGCCGAAGCCAACCCGGCCAATGACCTGCAAGATGGCGGCGATGACCAGCGCGCCGGCGATGAGAACGAGCGCCTCGCCCCAGTTCATGCCGACTTCCCATCCAAACAGGTTGAGCATTGCTGCCCACCTCCTTCGTGCTTGTCAGCCCAGCATCAGCCTCATCCCGCTCAGGGGCGGTCACAAGGGCTATCGGACCCTTCAGGCCGTGACATCCAGCCCGTCCAGCGGCGAACGCCAGGGCCCTAGACTCGGGATGATGCGAATCGTCCAGGCCGACGAGGCCGTCGCCGGCATCCGCTCCGGCGACCAGGTCTTCCTGCATGGCGGCGCGGCCGTCCCGGCCGTGCTGCTCGACGCGCTGGTCGCGCGCGCTCGCGAGCTCAGCGACGTGGGGATCATCCATTTCCACGCCAACGGGCCGGGCCCGCATCTCGCGCCCGAGATGGCGGGTCACTTCCGCCATCGCGCGCTGTTCATCGGCCCGAACGCCCGCGAAGCCGTGAACGAAGGCCGGGCGGACTACGTTCCCGTGTTCCTGTCAGACGTTCCGGAGCTGTTCCTGACCGGCGTGCTGCCCCTCGACGTGGCGCTCATCAACGTGACGCGGCCGGACGCGCACGGCTTCTGCTCGCTCGGCACGTCGGTGGATGCGGCGCTGTCGGCCATCCGATCCGCGAAGACCGTGATCGCCCAACTGAACGCTGCCGTGCCGCGGACGCTGGGCGACAGTTTCGTGCATGTCTCGGACATCGACCTGGCGGTCGAGGTCGACCAGCCGCCCTACGAGCACAGCGACCCCGCGATCGGCGACGTCGAGCGCCGGATCGGCGAGTACGTGGCAGAGCTGGTGCCCGACGAGGCCACCATCCAGATGGGCATCGGCTCGATCCCGGCCGCGGTCGGCCTGGCGCTGCGCGACAAGCGCGACCTGGGGGCGCACACCGAGATGTTCACCGACGTGGTGCTCGACCTCGTCGAGGCCGGCGCCCTGACCGGGGCGGCGAAGGAGATCAACCGCGGCAAGATCGTGTCGACCTTCATGATGGGCAGCCGACGCTTGTACGCGTTCGTCAACGACAACCCCATGGTCGAGATGCGACCGGTCGACTACACGAATGACACGTCCGTGATCCGGCGCTTCCGGCGGATGGTTGCCATCAACTCCGCCATCTCCGTGGACCTGACCGGCCAGGTGTCCGCCGACTCCATCGGCACGCGTTTCTACTCCGGCGTCGGCGGCCAGATGGACTTCATGCGCGGCGCGGCGTTGGCGCCCGAGGGACGCGCCATCATCGCGCTGCCCTCGACAGCGTCAGGGGGCACGGTCTCCCGCATCTGCGGCGTCCTGCCCGAAGGGGCGGGCGTCGTGACCAGCCGCGCCCACGTCCGCACGGTCGTGACCGAATACGGCGTGGCGGAGCTGTTCGGCCGCAGCGTGCGCGAGCGGGCACATGCCCTGATCGGCATCGCGCACCCCGACTTCCGTGACGAGCTGCACCACCTCGCCCACAGCCGATACCACCTCGACGCCTGAGCCGATGCCGCCGCGGCCCGCGGCGGTCCGGATGGCCCCCACCGGGGTTGCCAACGGCCCCTTCGCGAGGCTTGAGACGAGGTCTACCATCGGCCCATGAGCTCCGAGCGATCCGTGTTCACCGAGCTGGGCACCGGCTGGTTCGGCGCCGGCCTTTCGCCACACGCCCTCACCCGGCTGGGTGATTGCTGCGCCTCCGCTCGCAGCTATGCGGCCGGCGACGAGATCATGCGCGAGGGCGACGATCGGCACCCGTTCGGCATCGTGATCGCCGGCCGCGTGGCCCTGCGCCTGCTGGTCCCGGAGCGCGGCGCCATCACCATCCTGACCGTCGAGCCCGGCGACGTGGTGGGCTGGTCGGCGCTGGTGGCGCCGTACCGCGCCACCTCGACCGCGGTCGCGGTCGAGCCGACCGACCTGCTCGAGTTCGACGCCGAGGCGCTGCGCCGGGCTCTGCGGGAGGATCCCGCACTGGCGGCGACGGTGTACCCACGCATCCTGGAAGCGGTCGCGCGCCGGCTGGGCGCCACGCGCCACCAACTGCTCGACCTCTACACGCAGCAGGCCGAGCGCGTGCCATGGTGACGGCGGCTCCCCAGCGACCCGCATTTCTGCCCCGGGGGGAGCTGGACCGGCTGCTGGACCTCCTGCACGAGGATGGGCGCACAGTCATCGGGCCCATCGCTCGCGACGGCGCGATCGTGTACGACGAGATCCGCTCGGCAGCGGAGCTGCCGGCGGGCTGGACCGATGAACAGGCGCCCGGGCGCTATCGGCTCAACCGCACCGACAGCCCGCGGCTCTTCAACTACACCGTCGGCCCCCAGGGCTGGAAGCGCTATACCCAGCCGCCGCGCGTGCCGCTCGCCACTGCCACCCGCGACGGTGCGACGGTCAGCTTCGAGCCCGCAGTGTCGGAGCCGCAGCGGCTCGCCTTCCTGGGCGTGCGCGCCTGCGAGATCGCGGCCCTGCTGGTGCAGGACCGGGTGCTGGCCGCCGGCCCGTTTGCCGATGACGACTTCCGCGCGCGGCGCGCCAACGCCATGGTCATCGCCGTGCAGTGCACCCGCGCCGGCAGCACCTGCTTCTGTACCTCGATGGGCACCGGCCCGGAAGTGACCGATGGCTACGACCTCGTCCTCACCGAGCTCGACGACGGCTTCGTCGTCGGTGCCGGAAGCCAGGCCGGCGAGCGGCTGCTGAGCCAGCTGGCCCCCGCCGCGGCCAGCAAAGCGCAGCAGCAGGCAGTCACCGACGGCGTGGCCGCGGCGCGCGCCACCATGGCGGACCAGGGCGTGGCGGCCGAGGGGCTGCCCGCGAGGCTCATGGACCGACTCGACCACCCGCGCTGGGCCGAGGTCGCTGATCGCTGCCTCGCCTGCGCGAACTGCACCATGGTCTGCCCGACCTGCTTCTGCACCAGCGTCGGCAATGTCTCCGACCTCGACGGCGCCACCAACCAGACCGAGCGGCGCTGGGATTCGTGCTTCAACGGTGACTTCGCGCGGGTGGCCGGCGGCAACTTCCGGCCGCGCCGCCAGGACCGCTACCGGCAGTGGCTGACCCACAAGTTCGCCACCTGGCACGACCAGTTCGGGACGTCCGGCTGCGTCGGCTGCGGCCGCTGCATCGCCTGGTGCCCGGTGGGGATCGACGTGCGCGAGGAGCTGGCTGCGATCGCGCCGCCCTACGAGGAGCCGGCCGCGCCACCGCCGGCCATCCGCCCGCCGTCCCTCGACGCGCTGGTGCCGCTGCCCATGGTGAGCTACTCGCCGTCCGTGGCCCAGGAGCCGGCATTCCGCGCGGACACGTCCGTCGCCACCGTGCGGGCGGTCGCCGGGGAGACGGCCGACACCTTCATGCTCTGGCTGCAACCCGACGATGAGGGGCTACTGGCGGCGCGGCCCGGGCAGTTCGTCATGGTCGACCAGCCGGGCTTCTCCCCGGTGCCCATCTCCGTCTCGCGCGTCGCCGACGGCGCCCTGTGGCTGACGGTGCGCGCCGCCGGCGCGGCCACGCAGGCGTTCACGACCCTCCAGCCCGGGGCGCAGGTCGGGCTGCGGGGCCCGCTGGGCCGCGGCTGGCCCATCGACCGGGCGCTCGGCCGGGACGTCGTCATCGTGGCGGGCGGCATCGGCCTGGCCCCGCTGCGACCGGCGCTGGACGCGGTGCTCGCACAGCGCGACCGCTTCGGCGACGTCCTGCTGGCCTATGGCGCCCGCACGCCGGCGGATCGGCTCTACCTGCCGGAGCTCGACGCCTGGGCGCACGCCGGGGTCGAGGTGGCCCAGATCGTCGACCGCGCCGGCCCGGAGTGGCTCGGCCAGGTGGGGGTGGTGACCCAGCTCCTGGACCGCCGGGACTGGAAGGGACGGCAGGCCGTCGCCTTCGTCTGCGGCCCGGAGCGGATGATGCAGGCCACGGTGAGCACCCTGCGCACGGCGGGCATCACCCGCCGGCGCATCTTCGTCTCCATGGAACGCCACATGGACTGCGGAGTCGGGATCTGCGGCCACTGCCAGATCGGCCCGTTCTTCGTCTGCCGCGACGGCCCGGTGTTCACGGTGGCCGAGCTGGGCGACCTCTTCGGCCGGGAGGGCATGTGATGGAGGCGGCCGTCGGCGCCAAGCCGCGCGTGGGGGTGGTCAAGCTCGCGTCCTGCGACGGGTGCCAGCTCACCCTGCTCGACCTCGAGGAGCAGCTCCTGCCGCTGACCGAGCGCTTCGAGCTGATCGAGTTCCCGGAGGCCACCTCGCGACGCTCGACCGGACCGTACGACGTCCTGCTGGTGGAGGGCTCGGTCAGCACCCGCGAGCAGCTGGAGGAGATCATCCATCTTCGCAGCCAGACCCGGCTGCTGGTCACCATCGGCGCCTGCGCCAACGCCGGAGGCATCCAGGCCCTGCGCAACTGGGCAGACGAGCCGGCCTGGCGGGCCGCCGTCTACCCGACGCCTGACTACATCGAGTCGCTGGCCACCAGCACCCCGGTCGCGGAGCACGTCCAGGTGGACGCCGAGCTGCGCGGCTGCCCTATCGATCCGCGACAGCTGCTCGAGCTGCTGACAGCGCTGCGCATCGGCCGCCGGCCCCAGCTGGACGGGGAGTCGGTGTGCCTCGAGTGCAAGCGCCGCGGGAACGTGTGCGTGCTGGTCGCCGGCGGACAGCCGTGCCTCGGCCCGTTGACGCAGACCGGCTGCGGCGCCATCTGCCCGGCGTACGGACGTGCCTGCTACGCCTGCTTCGGTCCGCGAGAGCAGGCCAACGTGCCGAGCCTCCACGGCTGGCTGGGCCGCGAGCTGCCGCAGGTCCAGGTGGATCGCCTCTTCGCCGGCTTCAACGCCTGGAGCCCGCCATTCCGCGATCCCGCTGCCCGGGCGGTCCGCCGCGCCCACGGCCGCGACGGTGCCGGAGACGACGCCGATGCATGAGTCGGGCGAGGTCGACTTCTCCGTCCGCCAGCTCACCCGGGTCGAGGGCGAGGGACGCCTCTCCCTGACCGTGCGCGGCGGGGAGGTGACGCAGGCGCGCCTGGAGATCTTCGAGGCGCCGCGCTATTTCGAGCGGCTGGTGGTGGGACGCACGCCGGACGAGGTGATCGACATCGTGGCGCGGATCTGCGGCATCTGCCCGGTCGCGTACCAGATGTCGGCGGTCCATGCCTTCGAGCACCTGTTCGACGTGAACATTGACCCGGAGGTGCGCCGGCTGCGGCGCCTCTTCTACTGCGGCGAGTGGATCGAGAGCCACGCGCTGCACATCTACCTGCTCCACGCGCCCGATTTCCTGGGCTACCCGAGCGCGGTGGAGCTCGCCGCCGATCATCCCGAGGCCGTCGAGCGGGGCCTGCGGCTCAAGCGGCTGGGCAACCGCATCGTGGCGATCCTCGGCGGACGGCCGATCCACCCGGTGAGCGTCCGCGTCGGCGGCTTCTCGCGAGCGCCGCGCCGCGCTGACCTGGAGGAGCTGCGCCAGGCGCTGCCGCAGGCGATCGCCGACGCGCAGGAGACGGTCCGCTGGGCCGCCAGCCTCGAACCGCCCGTCTACGAGCGGCAGGCCCGGCTCGTCGCGCTGCGCCACCCGGCGGAATACCCGATGAACGACGGCCGCATCGTCTCGTCGGACGGGCTGAACATCGACCCGCCGGCCTGGCCCGATGCCTTTGACGAGCGCCAGGTGGCCTGGTCGAACGCCCTGCAGGCGGTCGCCCGCGACGGCTCGCCGTACCTGCTCGGCCCCACCTCGCGCGTGGCGCTGGCCGGCGACACGCTGCATCCATTGGCGGCCGAGGCGCTGCGCGCGACCGGTCTGGGCGGCGAGCTCGCCGCCAACGTGTTCCGCAGCATCGTCGCCCGGGCGGTGGAGCTGCTGCATGCCCTGGCCGAGGCGGCGGACATCGTCGATGCCTACGCCGAGCCCGGGGAGCACCTGGCGGCCTGGCAGCCGCGGCCGGGCGTGGCGGCCTGGGCCACCGAAGCGCCGCGTGGGCTGCTGTTCCATCGGTACGAAATCGATGGCGATGGGCTGGTCAGCCGGGCGCAGATCGTGCCGCCGACGAGCCAGAACCAGGCCGCCATCGAGCATGACCTGCGCCTCTTCGCGCCGAGCGTCCTGGAGCTGCCGCACGCCGAGGCCACGCATCGGCTCGAGCAGCTGATCCGCAGCTATGACCCGTGCATCAGCTGCGCGACCCACTTCCTGGACCTCCACGTAGAAAGGACCTGAGGATGCGTCACGTCGTCCTGCTGGCCTGTGGCGAGCCGATGCGCGGCGACGACGCGCTGGCGCTGGCGGTGCTGGACGCGCTGCCACCCACCACGCGCGGCATGGTGGAGGTACGGCCGGTCGGCCAGCTGATGCCGGATGACCTGCACGGGGTGGACGGCGCGGTCATCGTCGTGGACGCGGTGGACGGTCCGGCACCGGGCACCCTGATCGACCTGCCGCTGTCCGCCCTGTCCGATGCCTACGATCGGGGGCTGACCCCCGCCTCCTCGCACGCCCTGCCGCTGCCGGTGACGCTGGGCATCGTCGGCAGGCTGCCGGGTGGCCTGCCGGAGGGCCGTTTCGTGGGCGTGGCGGCGGCCGACTACACACTCGGCGCGCCGCTGTCGGCCGTCGTTCGCGACGCCGTGCCGGCCTGCGCGGCCCGGGTTAACCACTGGGTGCGTGCCCTGGTCCACGACACGAGGCCCAGCCATGTGCCTGACTGAGCCCGTCCGCGTGCTCACCGTCGACGGGGCAATCGCCACCGTGGACGCCAACGGCAAGCGACGCCACGTCTCGACCCTGGCCGTGCCGCAGGTGCGCGCCGGCGACTGGGCCATCCTCGCCGCCGGGCTGCTGGTTCGCGTGCTCGAGCCGGACGTCGCCGCGGAGATCGCCGCCGCCCTCCATCTCGCCACCCACGATGATCCGCCGAAGGGAGAACCCGCATGACCCGCCGCTCCACCGCCGTGCCACCCTCCACCCAGCGCGGGCTGGGACTGGGCCTGGCCGCACTGACCGCCGTCATCAGCGGCGTCTCGGTCTTCGTCAATGCCAGCGCGGTGCGCGAGTTCGGCGACCCGATCCTGTTCACCACGCTGAAGAACGGCGTGGCTGCCGTGCTGCTGGCAGCGCTGGCTGTGGCCACCGTCCGCGGCGGCTGGCAACCCACGGTGCGCGGCTCCGCCGGCCTGGTGGCGCTGGGCATCATCGGTGGCAGCGTCCCCTTCATGCTCTTCTTCTCCGGCCTGGCGCAGGCGACCGCGCCCGCGGCGGCCGTCATCCACAAGACGCTCTTCGCGCTGGTCGCCGTGCTGGCCGTCGTCTTCCTGCGCGAGCGCCTCGGCGCGCTGCAGGTTGGGGCGCTGGCGGTGCTGCTGGCCAGCCAGCTGCTGATCCAGACGCCGGTGGGCGTGGGCTGGGGGACCGGCGAGACGTTCATCGCCACCGCCACCGTCCTGTGGGCGTTGGAGGTCATCCTCGCCAAGCGCGTCCTGGGCGCCACGCCGTCGCCGGTGGCAGCCACGGCGCGGATGGGCATCGGCCTCGTCGTGCTGGTCGGCTACCTGGCGGTGTCCGGCGGTCTGGCCGGGATCTGGACGCTGGGCGCAGGGCAGTGGGGATGGGTCCTGCTCACCGGCGCGCTGCTGAGCGGCTACGTGGCGACCTGGTACGCGGCGCTGCGGCGTGCGCCGGCCAGCGCGGTCACGGCGGTGCTCACCCTCGGCGCGCCGCTGACCGCCGGCCTGCAGCTAGTCGGCAGCGGGCAGGCTCCGGCGCCAGGCGTCGCGGCCGGCTACGGCCTCTG
>DATBJR010000022.1:0-2569 GCA_036556325.1 Candidatus Limnocylindria bacterium
GGCGATGCTGCTGACGGCCGCTCTGGCGCTGGTGACTCGTTTGACCCCGCCAGACGCACGCAGTCGAGCCATCGGTCTGTTCCTCGGCCTGGTGGCGGCCGTGCCCGCACTCGGGCCGTTCCTGAGCGGCGTCCTCGTCGATCTGCTTTCCTGGCGCTGGTTGTTCGTCGTGCCGCTGCTGCTGCCGGTGGCCGCATTGGTGATCAGTCGCACGCTTGTGCCCGAGACGCAGTGCGCGGAGGAACGTCGTCCGGACCTCGCGGGTGCGGTCGCGCTGTTCGTGACGCTGGCTGCGGTGAGCGTCGGGCTCATTCTCGGTCCTGCAGACCCGACCGATCCCCTGCCGCTCCTCGCCTTCGCCACCGCGGCTGTTGTTGGCGCGGCGTTCGTGGTCATCGAAGGCCGCGTTGCCGATCCGATGCTCCCGCTCCGATTCTTCCGGCAGCGCGCATTCGTGGGCGGGAACCTCGTGTGGATGCTCGGCGCGCTGACTTCGTGGGGCGCGGTCTTCTTCCTCGCCATCACCCTGCAGGCAACGCTCGGCCTGCGGCCATTCGTCGCCGGCCTGGTCCTGGTCCCGATCTACCTGGTCATGATGGCTGCCTCGCCGCTGGCGGGTCGAGTCGCCGAACGCATCGGCCCCCGCCCGCCGATCCTGGTCGGGCTTGGCCTGTACTCGGCCGGCCTCTGGGTACTGAGCTCGATTGGGCCAACGTCCCCGGTCGTGCCCGACGTCCTCGCCGGCGTTGGCACGATGGCGGTCGGGATGGCCACCTTCACCGCTCCGCTGCTGGCGGTGACGATGGGATCACTCGACGATGCCGACCAGGGCGTCGCCTCCGGCGTGAACAACGCCGCAGGCCAGCTCGCCGGCCTGCTGGCGGTCGTCGTTCTGCCGGCGATCGCCGGTCTAACCGGGGTCAGCCTGAGCGATCCGGCATTCGCCGCGGGCTACGCGTCGGCGCTCCGGGCAGCGGCGGTCATCGCCGGGGTCGGGATCGCTGTTGCCGCGTTCACCCTTGGTGGGACGCGATCTGCTCTACGCCGGCCCGGCTAGTAGCGCCCTACAGCCAATGAAGCTTCACGCCACGGCTATAGGTCTGCCACGCCTCACCAAACGTTCGAGATAGCTCGGCTTCTTCCGCCGGCGCGAACCTCCGCGACGCGACGTACAGGGCTGCCCCGATCACGGCGCCCAGCCAGGTGTTGAGCAGGAACCCGAGCCACGGCAGCACGAGCAGTGCGACGGCGGTATAGAGCGGGTGCCTCACCCATGCGTACGGTCCGCGGGTGATCAAGCGCCCGCGCGGCACGTCCGCCAGGATCAAGATCACCGACCAGGCCCAGACGGCAAGGCCCAACACCAGCACTCCGATCGAGAGCCACCACAGCCATACCGGCGGACCACCGACCGCGAAGAGGGCTGGGTACACGATGTTGAGGATCACGCCGACCAGGACGAACGGCAGCGTGAACAGCCCGATCTTGTCGCCACTCCCCACGAGTGTCTTGAGGTTCATCTCCTTCACCTTCCCCGCCCCCCAAGGCCCGGTCTGCCTTGACGCAAGGCAGATCTGCGTCAGCCGACCGCGACCTTCACCGCCGATTGCCCTGCGATCTCCCGGGTCGAACGCGCCGTAGAAGACGCGATGCTCGCGCGGATGGATCACGGCCGAGAGCGCCCATCGTCTCAAAGCCCCTTAACGCAGATTCCTTCAATCGTCCATATTCGCGACGGTGGCGGCTGCCGCGTAAGTGCCGGACAGCCCTATTCCGTGGGAGGTTCAGGCTCGGTGAAGCCCTGTGCGAGACGACCTTCGCCGGGCGACGTCGCCGAGGTCCAGGCCGGAGAGGGGTGGGGTCAGAAATGCCTTCACCGGGACCCGGATCCGAGATGCACAGGCTGGCCCAGACTCGAGATGTGGGCAAATCTGAGCGTGAAGGTGGCTCCGGCGGTAGGATTCGAACCTACGACCAAGCGGTTAACAGCCGCCCGCTCTACCACTGAGCTACGCCGGAACGTGCTCCGGCCAATCCGCCGGGTCCGGCGGCGATGATAGCCCTGCCTCGCCGGACGGGTCAAAGCGCCGATGGTCAGCCCAGGCGGGTGACCGCGGTCACCGCAAGCACCAGGCCGATCCCCAGCACCAGCATGCCTGAGCCGATGGGCACCAGCCGTGCGGCGCGCCGCATGAGCAGTGGCGCTTCACGCGGGCCGTGCCGGCCCAGCCAATCGCGGGCGAGCGTGGTGGCCACCGCGATCCCACCCAGCACCAGCGCCATCCCGACGCCAAAGGCGCCGATCAGCGCCAGCCCGAAGGCCAGGCGTCCAGTGGTGATGGCCGCGAGCAGCACGATCAGCGCCGATGCGCTGGGGACCAGGCCGCCGGCCACGCCCAGGAGCGCCACGCCGCGAACGCTCACCTCCGAACGGTGCGGATGCTCGTGCCCGTGGTCGTGGTTGTGGTCGTGCTCGCGATGGTGGTCGTGCGTGTGCGAGCGCCCGCCCGCACGCAGGGCGCGGACCACCAGGCCGATGCCCAGCGCGGCGGTCAGCGCGCCGGAGGCC
>DATBJR010000023.1:0-14480 GCA_036556325.1 Candidatus Limnocylindria bacterium
GACAGGTGACGGCGTCGCTGCGCTGGCCGATGCGATCGAGGCTCATCGGGTGACCGCCAACCAGCCGGAGCAGGCTCGCACCCGCGCCGCCAACCAGCTCCGCCGCGCCATCGTTGACCTCTCGCTGCGCCGCGCCACCGGAAGCTCTCGCTGGGAGAAGACCATGCAGGAGGTCGCCGATCGGTCGACGGATCCCATGACCGCCGCTCAGCGGTTGATGGACGACAGCGGAGTCAGCTCGTGACCGAACCGGATGTCGACGGCGTCGCGCTCGGCCGCCGGTTCATCGATGCAATCGTTGCGCAGGACTGGGAATCGCTCGCACAGTGCTTCGCGTCCAACGTACGACTGGTCGCGGTGGTTCCCCGCGAGCATCCCTTCCGCGAGAAAGCCGGCCGCGACCAGGCAACCGGCCTAATCCGGGCATGGTTCGGCGACGCCGACGTGACGGAGCTCGTCAGCAGTGAGGTTGAGCCGCTTGCCGATCGAATCCGCATTGCGTACCGCATCCACGAGCACGAGCCGGACGGCTGGTACCTCGTCGAGCAGGTGGCCTACGCCACGCTGGAAGGCGGCAGCTTCACCGACGTGAACCTTGCCTGCTCCGGCTTCCGCCCGGTTCCGGACTGAGGGCGAGGCCCGTTGCATTCGCGCGATCGAGTGACCTAGGAGATGTCCTTCGCCATGTGGACGGCGGATTCGACGTAGCCCAACGAGCGGTACAGGTTGCGCGCGAGGGTGTTTCCGCCGAACACGTTCAGCGCGATGCGTGGCAGGCCGCGCGCCCGAGCCTCCTGCTCCGCGAGCAGCATCGCGGCGCGGCCGTAGCACTTCCCACGCTGGGCCTCGTCGATCTCGATGTCATAGATGTAGCACTCGCGTTCGGCGCCGTGCGGGCGCTCAGCCAGCCACAGGACGCCCACCCGCTCGCCATCGGCCTCCACCACGAAGATCCAGTGGCCGGGCGTCTCCAGGCCATGGGGCAGGATGGTGGCGTGGTCCGCCTCCGACTTCGCGCGAGCGAACTCCTCCGATTCGCCGCCCTGCTCGGCGATCCCTCGCGCGTACTCGATCTTCGAGCGTTCCATGAACGCGGGAAACTCGTCGGGACGCATCGGGCGCAGGCTCGCGCCAACCTTCATGGCGGTCATTGGCCGCCAGATTAGCGGGACTGCTAGGCTAGCCGCCCATGAGCATCGACCGGGTGTACGTCATCGGCGCCGGCCTGATGGGCCACGGCATCGCCCAGGTGAGCGCGGCCGCCGGCAAGCAGGTGACTCTCGCCGACCGCACACAGGAGCTGGCCGACAAGGGCAAGGCCCGGATCGCCGGCAACCTGGCGCGGCAGGTCGACAAGGGCAAGCTCGAAGGGTCAATCGCCGATGAGATCACCGGCCGGGTGAGCACCGCCGTTGGCAGCCAGGCCGTTGCCGGCCACAAGCTGGTGGTTGAGGCCGTGTTCGAGGACGAGCCGCTCAAGCGCCAGACCTGGGCCGAGATCAGCGAGAGGGCCGATGCGGACGCCATCTTTGCCAGCAACACGAGCAGCATCAGCATCACCGGCCTGGCCACCGCGACCGATCGGCCGCAGAAGTTCATCGGCCTCCACTTCTTCTCGCCCGTGCCGGTCATGGGCCTGATCGAGATCATCCGCGGGCTCGAGACCGATGACGCCACCCACGCCGCCGCGCGGCAGTTCGCCCAGGAGCTTGGCAAGACCGTGATCGAGTCGAAGGACATGCCCGGATTCCTGGTGAACCGGATGCTCGGCCCGTTCATCAACGAGGCGATCTTCGCGCTGATGGAGGGGACCGGCACTGCCGCCGACATCGACACCGGCGCCAAGCTGGGCCTGAACCATCCCATGGGCCCGCTGGAGCTGAGTGACTTCATCGGCAACGACGTGATGCTGGGCGTGATGGACGTCCTGCAGCGGGGGATCGGCGACCCGAAGTTCCGCGCGGCGCCGCTGCTGCGACAGATGGTCGCCGCCGGGCACCTTGGCCGGAAGACGGGACGCGGTTTCTACCGCTACGACGAGAAGGGCAACAAGGTCGAGTAGATGGCCACCGCCGCCGCTCCGCCTCGCCACCACGACCCGTTCGCGCTGAGCGAGGAGGAGCGCGCGGTGCGCGACACCGCCGCCCAGTTCGCCACTCGCGAGCTGGCGCCCACCGTCGCCCAGCGCGACGAGGAGGAGCGCTACGACCGCGGCCTCTTCGATCGGATGGGGGAGCTGGGCCTCACCGGCCTGCCCTATCCGGAGGAGTATGGCGGCGCCGGCATGGGCAGCTTCCCGTGGGTCCTGGCCTGCGAGGAGCTGGCAGTGGCCGACATGGGCATGGCGGTCAGCCTCTCGGTCCACGTCCTGGCCCAGCTGTGCATCCACTCCGCCGGGAACGATGAGCAGAAGGCTCGCTTTCTCCCCCAGATGACCGCCGGCCGCCACCTCGGCGCGTTCGCGTTGACCGAGCCACAGGCCGGGTCCGATGCCTCCGCCATCGCGCTGCGCGCCGAGCGCGACGGCGACGACTACCTGCTCACCGGGTCCAAGGTCTGGATCACCAATGGAGCCGATGCGGACCTCATCGTCGTCTTCGCCACCCTGGACCGGTCACTGGGTCGTGACGGCATCACCGCCTTCGTGGTCGAGCGCGACACGCCCGGCTTCCGGGTCGGCGGCCACGAGCGGAAGATGGGGATCCGGGACAGCGTGTCGGCCGAGCTCATCTTCGATGGCGCCCGGGTGCCGGCCGCGAACCGGCTCGGCGACGAGGGTCGTGGCCTGAAGGTCGCGCTGTCCGCCCTTGGCGCCGGACGGATCAGCATCGCGGCCGCCTGCGTCGGCGTGGCTCGCGCGGCACTCGAGCACGCCGCGCGGTATGCGACCCAGCGGAGCCAGTTCGGCCGCCCCATCGCCGAGCAGGAGATGGTGCAGGCCATGCTGGCCGACGCCGCCACGGCTGTCGAGGCGGCTCGGCTCCTGACCTGGCGCGCCGCCCGGCTGCGCGACGCCGGACAGCCGATCAACGCGGCCAGCAGCATGGCCAAGCTGTTCGCCTCGGACACCGCCATGCGCGTGGCGACCGATGCCGTGCAGATCTACGGCGGCGCCGGGTACAGCCGCGACAATCCCGTCGAGCGCTTCATGCGCGACGCCAAGGGGGCGCAGATCTACGAGGGGACCAACCAGATCCACCGGCTCATCGTGGCCCAGCAGCTGATCGAAGAGGTGCGGCGCACCGGCTGAGTTCCGGCGCTGGCCGCTCACCGTACGGAGGCCCATCCGAATGTCGACCACCGCCGCGGCCGATGTGCGGCCCCGCCCCACCGAGACCACAGTCGAGCCGCTGACCATCCCTGCCGAGCTGCGCGCGAACTCGCTGGTCGACCTGGTGCATCGGACCGTCGAGCGCTACCCGGACAAGGAGGCGCTGCGCTGGAAGCTGCCACGCACGCGGCGCCAGATGGGCGGAGCGGAGGACGAGGACGAAGCGGCCCAGTGGCGCAGCACGACCTATGCCGAGACGTGGCGCTGGATCACCCAGGTGGCCATGGGCCTGAAGCACCTGGGCATCGCCGATGGCGACCGCGTCGCGATCATGTCGCGCACCCGACCGGCGTGGCTGACCGCGGACATCGGCGCCATGTCACTGGGCGCCGTCACCTGCCCGATCTACCCCTCGTCGGAGCCCGGCCAGGCAGCGTACGTCATCAATAACGTCGGGGCCCGGCTGATCTTCGTCGAGAACCTGCAGCAGTACGCGAAGATCGAGAAGGTCCGCGCCGAGTGCCCGACCCTCGAGCACGTGGTGGTCATCGACGACAAGGGCAAGCTGCCGCCCATGGCGGTCAGCTTCGACGACATCTTCGACCTCGCCGCCGCCGATCCCGCCGAGGTGGAGGGCTGGCAGGCGCACTGGGAGACGTTCCGCCGCGACCGGGTGGCGACCATCGTCCATACCTCGGGGACCACCGCCAACCCCAAGGGCGTGGTGCTGACCCACGGCAACATCATTCACAACTTCGAGGCCGCCATCCAGGCCGTGGATTTCGTCGAGAGCGACCTCTTCCTCTCGTTCCTGCCGCTGTCGCACATGACCGAGCGAGCGGCGGGCCAGGTGGTTCCGCTGGGCCGCGGCTGCGCGATCGCCTATGCGGAGCCGGCCATCGAGCGGCTGGCAGCGAACATGGCGGAGACGAAGCCCACCGTCATGGTGGCCGTCCCACGCCTGTACGAGCGGCTCTACGCCCGCGTCATCTCGACTGTCGAGGCGGGGCCCGCGCTGCGCCGGCGGATCTTCTTCTGGGCCACTGGCCTCGGCCGGCAGCACTACCAGAATCACCTGGACGGCGTGGCCGATTCGGCCTGGCTGCGCCTGCAGCTCGGCATCGCCGATCGGCTCGTCTTCAACAAGATCCGCGCCCGCACCGGCGGACGGGTGCGCTACTTCGTGTCCGGTGGCGCGCCGCTGTCGCGGGAGATCGGCGAGTTCTTCTATGCCATGGGCATGCTGATCCTGGAGGGCTACGGGCTGACCGAGACTGCGCCGCTGCTGTCGCTCAACCGGCCCGATGACTTCAAGTTCGGCACCGTCGGCAAGCCCGTCGCCGAGACCCAGGTGCGCATCGATCCGGACACTGGCGAGATCCTGGCGCGCGGCCCGCAGATCATGCAGGGCTACCTCAACGACCCGGAGGGGACCGCCGCGGCCATCGATCCGGATGGGTGGTTCCACACCGGCGACATCGGCGAGCTGGACCCGGAGGGCCGCATCGTCATCACCGATCGGCTGAAGAACATCATCGTGCTGGCCAACGGGAAGAACGTCGCGCCGGCGCCCATGGAGATCGCCCTGCTGACCAGCAAGTACATCGCCCAGGCCGTGGTGCTCGGCGACGAGCAGCCGTACACCGGCGTCCTGATCGCGCCCGATTTCGAAGAGGTCGCGAACTGGGCGGCTGCCAACGGCGTCGGCGAGGTGACGCCGGAGCAGCTCGTCGACGAGCCGGCGGTGGTCAAGCTCATCCAGTCCGAGGTCCGCGCGAAGCTGGAGGGCTTCGCCAACTTCGAACGTCCACGGCGGATCGCCCTGCTGCCGCGTCTCCTCACCGAGGAGGAGGGCGAGCTGACACCATCGCTGAAAGTGAAGCTGCGCGTCGTGAGGCTGAAGTGGGCTCCCCAGGTCGCCCACCTGTTCGACGCGGAAGAAGGCGACTAACCCCATGCGATCGATCGGGTCGCTCGTTGTCGCCGTCATCCTGGCTTCCATTCTCGGCCTTGCTTATCCACCAGGCGCCTCAGCGTGCGTCGCCGGGGGCGGCTCCAACGAGGCGGTGAAAGATCCCTACGCACCGCTTCCGCCGGAGGCTCAACCACGAATTGTTGTTGTGGGGACTGCGATTGCCTACTACGACGCCTTGGGCTGGAAGATCAGGGTGGAGCGACTGGTGCGCGGTCGCCTCGAGGAAACGTTCTGGCTGGGTACAGGTGTGGCGAGCTGCGAGGGCTATCGGGAGATCAACGGTGTACACAGATACATGAAGAAGGGTGCGCGTCTGGTATTCCTGACGGCCCAACCTTGGAAACCGAGATCGTTCGACCACCGGCATCAGATCATGCGCGGCTCGTTCGTCTACTTTCTCGACGACGCAAATCGCGTCGACCATGCAATCAGTGGCTTCAAGAACACGCCAGCCCCGCAGTTCCGCACACTGCGTCAGGTCATTCACGGCGCGCTGACACCGGACGCCGCCATGCCCTCACCGAATCTCGTTTCGCCTATCGGCACGTGGCTTCTTGCCCTGGCCTGCATGCTCGCGCTGCGGAGCAAATTCGGCGGGCGCGCTACCATCGGTCCATGACTGACGTCTTCATCCTGTCCGCCGCCCGCACGCCCATCGGCAAGTTCGGCGGCGGACTGTCCACGGTGCCGGCTACCGAGCTCGGCGCCACTGCCATCCGCGCCGCGGTCGACCGCGCCGGCATCGCGCCGGAGAAGATCGACGAAGCGATCATGGGCCAGGTCATCCAGGCCGGCGCCGGGCAGGCCCCGGCCCGCCAGGCCGCACTGAAGGCCGGACTGCCGGAGGGCGTCAGCGCCACGACCGTCAACAAGGTGTGCGGCTCCGGCCTCAAGGCCGTGATGCTGGGCGCCGCCAGCATCCGCGCCGGCGACGCGCAGGCCATTGTGGCCGGGGGGATGGAGAACATGAACCTGGGCCCGTACCTGTTGCCCGGCGCCCGCAGCGGGTACCGGCTGGGGGACCAGACCGTGGTGGATAGCACGGTCCACGACGGCCTGTGGTGCGCGACCTGCGACGTGCACATGGGCATGCACGCCGAGCGCGTGGCCGACAAGCACGAGGTCACGCGCCAGGCGCAGGACGAGTTCGCGCTGCGCTCGCACCAGCGCGCCCTGGCAGCCATCGAGGACGGCCGCTTCCGCGAGGAGATCGTGCCGGTGATCGTCGAAGGCAAGAAGGGCCCGATCACCGTCGACACCGACGAGAACCCACGAGCCGATACCTCCCTGGAAGCGCTGGCCAGGCTGAAGCCGGCGTTCAAGCCGGATGGCGGCACCGTCACCGCGGGCAACGCGCCTGGCATCACTGACGGGGCCGCGGCGGTGGTCATCGGCTCCGGAGAGGTGGTCGAGGCCGCTGGATTGCAGCCGATCGCCCGCATCACCGGCTACGCCCAGGCGGATGTCGCGCCGGAGTGGCTCTTCGAGGCGCCCATCCACGGTGTGCGGCGGCTGATCGAGCGCGTTGGCGGCACGCTCGACGACTTCGACCTGATCGAGATCAACGAGGCCTTCGCCGCGCAGGTCCTGGCCGACGGCAACGAGCTCGGTTTCGACTGGGATCGCGTCAACGTCAACGGCGGCGCCATCGCGCTGGGTCACCCCATCGGCGCGTCCGGCGCCCGCGTCCTGACCACGTTGCTCTACGAGCTGCGGCGGCGGGGCGGCGGCAAGGGCCTGGCGACCCTCTGCCTCGGCGGTGGCGGCGCCGTGGCCATGGCGATCGAGACGATGTAGGACACATGGGCCGGGCCACTCGGCCCTGTCATGCCGGCGGGAACGCTCCGTATAATCGCCTTCGGCTCGCGCGCGGGCCTGCTTCCGATCCATGACTTCGAGCGGAGGCGCCGGTGCGCGCTCAGTTCTGGAGGCAATCCACCAGCCGATGGCTAGCACGAATCCGGTCGCTGATGCCCCGAACATCTGGGCCGTCGCCCAGTCGCAGTTCGATCATGCCGCCGACCAGCTTGATCTCGATCCCGGCCTGCGCAAGGTCCTGCGCGTTCCGAAGCGGGAGCTGACCGTCAACTTCCCGGTGACCATGGACGACGGCCACGTGGAGGTCTTCACCGGCTACCGCGTGCAGCACAACCTCAGCCGCGGTCCGGCCAAGGGCGGCATCCGCTATCACCAGGACGTGTCGCTGGACGAGGTCCGCGCGCTGGCGATGTGGATGACCTGGAAGTGCGCCGTCGTGAACATCCCGTATGGCGGCGGCAAGGGCGGCGTCATCGTCGATCCCAAGAAGCTCTCGATCCGCGAGCTGGAGGGCCTGACCCGCCGCTTCACGACGGAGATCAGCCCGCTCATCGGCCCCGACCGTGACATCCCGGCCCCGGACGTGAACACCAACGCCCAGACCATGGCCTGGATCATGGACACCTTCTCCATGCACCACGGCTACACCATCAGCGGCGTGGTCACCGGCAAGCCCATCGCCGTGGGCGGCTCGCTGGGCCGCAACGAGGCCACCGCCCGCGGGGCGGTCTTCACCCTGCTGCAGGCCAGCCGCACGCGGGACCTGCCGCTGCGCGGCGCGACGGTCGCGATTCAGGGCTACGGCAACGCCGGCTCCATCGCCGCCGACCTGCTGGCCGCCGAGGGCTCGACCATCATCGCCGTCAGCGACAGCTCCGGCGGGATCCACAACCCGAACGGCCTCGATCCGGCCAAGGTCAGCGCCTGGAAGCGGGAGCACGGCACGGTTGTGGGCTTCCCCGGCTCGGAGGAGATCAGCAACACGGCGCTGCTGGAGCTGCCGTGCGACATCCTGGTGCCCGCGGCCCTGGAGAACCAGATCACCGACAAGAACGCCGATCGGATCCAGGCCAAGATCGTGGCCGAGGCCGCCAACGGGCCGACCACGCCCGAGGCGGATGCCATCCTCTACGAGCGCGGCGTGTTCCTGATCCCGGACATCCTGTGCAACGCCGGCGGCGTCACGGTGAGCTACTTCGAGTGGGTCCAGGACATGCAGTCGTTCTTCTGGACCGAGCAGCGCATCAACGAGAGCCTCAAGGAGATCATGGATCGCGCCTTCGAGGCGGTCCATGCCATGAGCCACCGGCACGAGGTCGACATGCGCACCGCCGCGTACATGGTCGCCGTGGCGCGGGTCGCGGAGGCCACGACGCTGCGCGGCCTCTACCCGTAGGCCGCGGGATCGTCTGAGCCCATGCTCGACCACGAGGAGCGCTTCCTTTTCCGCGAGGAGATCCTCAACCTGGCCAACGCGCTCAACGAGCCAGGCGCGCTGGACAACGTGGAGGATCTGCTGGCCGAGGTGACCACCTCGCCGCGCTTCGACTCGGACGTCTTCACCCTGGAGCGCTCCCTCCAGGTCATGCTCGGCAACCGGGCGGGCTCGACGCTGGTTGGGCTGCTGACCGTCACCCGTGAGGTCTTCGAGGAGGTGGGGGACATCGGCCTCCCGCCGGAGGTCCACGAGCGGGTCGTCAGCTGGCGTGCCCGGTTCGGCCTGGCCATCGACAACGCGCTGAACTACCTGAACAATCCCGATGGCATCCAGGGCCACAACTTCGGCACCCAGGTCAGCCACGGTGAGGGTGGCACGACCCTCCAGGGCCGGCTGACGCTGGTCCGCTACAACAACGAGCCGCAGTTCTTCATCGCCGATGCCGACATCCTGCTCGCCATCGCGGCCGACATGATGGATCGGCTCGGCGAGCACCTCGACCCGGACATGCTCGAACCGGACCTCGTGCAGCGGCTGCGCGAAGGGGTCGAGCGCATCGAACGGCGGTCGAAGGCCCGCGAGTGAGCGGGCGGTGAAGGCGCCGCAGCGCATCTTCCTGGCTGCCACCGGGCAGAACCGCGGCAAGACCACCGTCTCGCTGGGGCTGGCAGCCGGCTTCGTGGCCGAGGGCCATCGCCTGGGCTTCCTCAAGCCCGTCGGCCAGCGCTACCTGGTGGTGGACGGCACGCGTGCCGACGAGGACGCGGTCCTCATGAAGGAGGTCTTCGACCTGCCCGATGCGCTGAACGACATGAGCCCGGTGACCCTGCCGCGGCATTTCACCACCGACTTCGTCATGGGTCGCGTCACCGAAGACCTCGCCTCGGCCGTCGCCGATGCCGACGCGGCGGTGGCCCACGACAAGGACGTGGTCCTGATCGAGGGAACCGGGCACGCCGGCGTTGGCGCCGTCATCGGCCTCTCGAATGCCACGGTGGCCGCCATGCTCGAGGCGCCGGTGCTGATCGTCAGCGAGGGCGGCGTCGGGCGGCCGATCGACGAGATCGTGCTCAACCAGGCGCTGTTCGAGCGCCATGGGGTGCGGGTGGCGGGCGCGGTCATCAACAAGGTGAACGTGGACGCCAACCCGGATCTGCCCGAGGTCCTCCGGCGGGGGCTAGCGCAGCACGGGATCGAGCTCATCGGCTGCATCCCGTTCAGCGAGCTGCTGGCCAACCCTTCGCTCGAGCTGATCGTGACCCACCTGGACGGGGAGCTGCTGGCGGGCGAGGCGACACCCGGCGCGGTGATCGGCGGCGTGGCCATCGGCGCCATGCGTGCCGACCACGCGGTGCCGTATCTCCGTGACCGGACGCTGGTCATCACGCCGGGCGACCGCGACGACCTGGTCGACGTCACGCTGGAGGCATTCCGCTCCGGGGAAGCGCGTGGTCGCCCGCTCGTCACCGGCCTGGTGCTGACCGGTGGCTTCCGTCCGCCGCCGGCACTGCTGGACGAGCTGCGCGGCGCTCGGCTCTTCACCTACCTGGTCGACACGGACACCTACCGGACCGCCCAGGACGTCCACGACATCCTGGTCAAGACCCACCCGACCGACACCGACAAGATCGCCACCATCATCGACCTGGTCGGCGGGGCGCTCCCCGTGGAGGCGCTGCTCGCTCGGCTGTAGGCGCCGCGCGGACGGCGGCGTACCATGCGGCGCATGACCGTGACCACCGCTCCGCCCGACAAGCTCCACTACACCGGCAACGACGAGGCCGACCGCCTGATCGCCACGGATCCGCTGGCGCTGCTCATCGGCTTCGCGCTCGACCAGCAGGTTCCGGTGCAGAAGGCCTTTTCGGGACCGATGGAGCTGCAGCACCGGATCGGGCACCTTGATCCACGCCGAATTGCCGCCATGAACCCGGACGACCTGGCCGACGTCTTCCGGCAGCGCCCCGCACTGCACCGCTTCCCCGCGGCCATGGCGCGGCGCGTCCAGGCGCTGTGTGCCTACGTCGCCGACAGGTATGACGGCGACGCCTCCCGGGTCTGGACCGACGCGCATGACGGCGCCGATCTCCGCGCCCGGCTCGCGGCGCTGCCGGCCTTCGGCGACATGAAGGTCCGCTCGATGCTCGCCATCCTGGCCAAGCGCTACGGGCTGCAGCTGCCCGGCCTGGAGGAGGTCGTGCCGCACCATCCGACCCTCGGGGACGTGGACTCGCCGGAGTCGCTGGCGAGCTACCAGGCGGCCAAACGTGCCCACAAGGCCGAGATGCGTGCCCGCGAGACTGCTGGTACAAGCTGACCGGCGCCATGCCGTCCAACCCTGCGAAACGCCCGCGATACACCGTTGTGGCAAAGCCGGACAGCGGCTTCTGGTTCCTGCAGATCCTCGATCGGCCAGAGTTATTCACGCAGGCTCGGCACGCTGGAGAAGTTGAGTTCATGGTTCGCGACCTGATCGCGAACGCTGACGAAGTAGAACCCGATAGTTTTGACCTCGACCTGCCGCTGGTGAACGACCGAGACCTACACGTCGCCGGCTGAGCGAGCCGCAAGACACTTCGTTCTCGGCGCAACGGCCGGGCATCTGTTGAGCGACCCGGCAGTGCGCGACGCGGCAGGCGGCGGGTCCGCAGGACTGGCAACTCGGCTGCGAGCGGGCAAAGAAAGGAGGCCGGACGTGGGCACTCGCCGGCCTCCAGGGGTCCGCGCACCAGGCCACAGGGACCGGAGTGCGGGTTCCAGATCGGATCATAGGGGTCGGATAGGTGCCGTCACCAGTACTTTCGACTGAGGTTCAGGCCACGTCCCAGGCGAGCGGCATGTTGTCGGTCAGCCGGGTGCGGCCGATCCAGGCAGCAACGAGGGCGAGGGCCGGTCCGGAGACGCGCCGAAGCTCGGCCAGGGAGTTGGCATCTGCCACGCTGACGTAGTCGGCGCGCGCCATCGGCTCCGCGGAGATGGCCTCCTCCATGCGCGCCCGCAGCACCTCGGCGGAGCGCTCGCCGGCGTCGTAGGCACGACGGGCGGCCTCGACCGCGGCGTAGAGGCAGGTCGCCGCCAGGCGCTCTTCCACGGAGAGCCGGGCGTTCGCCGACGACATCGCCAGACCGTCCGCCTCGCGGACCGTGGGGCACACCACCATCTCCACGTTCATGAACAGGTCGCGCATCATGCGGCGCAGGATCACGACCTGCTGGGCGTGCTTCTGGCCAAGGTAGAGCCGCGCGGGTCCGACCAGGTTGATGAGCTTGAGCATGACGGTGGTCAGACCATCGAGATGCCCCGGTCGCGACGCGCCCTCCAGCTGTCGGGTCAGGCCTTCGACGCTGACGCGGGTGCGGTCATCCGGCGGGTAGAGGACGCCGACGTCGGGGCGGAAGCAGATGTCCACGACCTGCTGCTCCAGCAGGGCCAGGTCGCGCGCCACGTCGCGCTGGCCGGGCTCGGCCTCGTCCAGGGCGGCGAAGTCGGTCGCGTTGGCGAAGCAGCTGACGACCAGGCAGCCATTCTCGTCGCGGGCTCGCTTGACGAGCGAGAGCTGACCGGCGTGGAGCATGCCCATGGTCGGCACGAACCCCACCGAGTCGCCGGCCAGGCGGCGCTCCAGGATGGCGACCCGCAGGTCCGCAGCGTTCTCGACGACCCGCAACGGCGTCAGCGCCGGCGGCTGCGCGCCGGCGGTGTCTCGGCCGGCTCGGGCCTGGCGCGCCGATAGCGGTCGACGATGAGGTCCCACAGCCGCTCGGCGACCTGGCGCTTGGGCAGCATCGGCCAATCGGTCAGGGCGCCTTCGGTCCCGAACACCGTCACCTTGTTGTCGTCGGAGCCGATGGCGTCGAAGGGGCCACCCACCGTGTTGCCCACGATCAGGTCCAGCCCCTTGTCACGCAGCTTGCTGCGGGCGTTTGCCTCCAGCTCGTCCGACTCGGCCGCGAAGCCGATGAGAAACGGCCGGATGTCGTCGGGCATCTCGCCCACCTCGGCGACGATGTCGGGGTTCGGCACCAGCTCCACCTGCAGGCCGGCATCGCGCTTGATCTTGCGCGCCGAGGGGCGCTTCGGTGCGAAGTCGGCCACCGCGGCGGCCATGACCAGGATGTCGGCGGCAGGAGCGGCACGCAGCACCGCCTCGCGCATGGCGGCGGCGGTGGTGGCGTCGACGACCGTCACGCCCCGGGGTGGGGTGGCGCTCATGGCGCCGGCGATCAGCGTCACGCTGGCGCCTCGGTCGCGCGCCGCCTCGGCGATGGCCACGCCCATCTTGCCGCTGCTGCGGTTGCCGATGAAGCGCACCGGGTCCAGTGGCTCGCGGGTCCCGCCGGCGCTGACCACGACGTGCAGGCCCTCCAGGTCGCCGGCCCGCGCGAAGAGGCGCTCGACCGCTTCGACGATCGTGGTCGGCTCCGCCAGGCGGCCGACCCCGGTGAGCCCCGAGGCCAGCGCCCCGACCTCCGGCTCGACCAGGAAGTGGCCGAAGGAGCGCAGCGTCTCGACGTTGCGCTGCGTCGCCGCGTTGGTCCACATGCCGGCGTCCATGGCCGGCGCGAGCACGATCGGGGCACGGCTGGCGCAGACGATGGCGGTCACCGCGTCGGGCACCAGGCCGGCGGCCAGCTCGGCGATGACGTTCGCGGTGGCGGGGGCGATCACGATGGCATCCGCGCCCTCGGCCAGCTCGACGTGGGCGATCTGCTGGTCAGCGTCCAGGGCCATGACGTCGTCCACGACCGGCCGGTGGGTGAGCGAGGCGAAGGTGAGTGGCGCCACGAAGCGGGTGGCAGCCGGGGTCATGGCCACGTCGACGATTGCGCCGCGCTCCGCGAGCAGGCGGACCAGGGCGACGGCCTTGTAGGCGGCGATGCTGCCGGTCACGCCCACCACGATCCGCCGCCCGGCCAGCGGCCCGCGGTTCTCGCTCACGCGGAGGCCCCCTGCTCGCTGGCGGCGTTCGCCGCCTCGGCGGCCTCGGCCGCGGCGGCCCGGATCCGATCCCAGGCGTACCAGATGCCGCGCAGGGTCAGGTCCGGCTCGATGGCGTCGATGCCGGGCACGTCCTTCAGCCATGGCTCCTGCGTGTAGCCACCGGTGGCGATGACCGTCACCCGGCTCTCGGTGGGGGACCTCTCGGCCAGCTCGCTGCGCAGGGCGGTCAGCAGCCCGGACACCAGGCCGATGTAGCCCAGCACCGTCCCGCTCTGCATGGCATGGATGGTGTTGGTGCCGATCGCCCGTGCCGGGCGCCGCAGCTCGATGCGCGGCAGCTTGCTGGCGTGCCCGACCAGCGCCTCGAGCGAGAGGCCCAGGCCGGGGGCGATCGCCCCGCCGATGTAGGCGCCCCGGGCGTCGACGAGGTCGAAGTTCGTGCTCGTGCCCAGGTCCACGACGATGGCCGGTCCCCCGAACTCGATGCCGGCCGCCAGGGCGTTGCACAGGCGGTCCGCCCCCGCCTCCGCCGGCCGCTCGATGTCGATCACCAGGCTGGCGCTGAGGGCCGCGGCATCGATGACCACCGCCCGTTGTCCCAGGCGGCGCTGCGCGAAGCGCATGAACGCCGTCGTCAGCGGCGGGACCACCGAGGCGATGGCCAGCGCCTCGACATCGGCCAGGGTGTGCCCGTCCAGGGCCAGCATGTCGCGGATGCTGGCGCCAACCTCGTCGGGGGTGGCATCCGGGCGGGTGGTGGTGCGCCAGGAGCCGATGAGCCTGCCGTCGCCGAACAGGCCCAGGCTCACGTTCGAGTTGCCGACATCGGCCGCCAGCAGCGTCACGCGGCAGATGGTAACAGCCGATTTGGGCCCTGCTGTGGGGTGTAGACTCCGCCGCGACCCATGACCGACGCGCGTGCCAAGCTCTACATCAACACCGGCGTCGTCACCAACAAGAGCGATGTCTACAACATCCTGCGCCCGCTGCTGAAGCAGACCGTCACCTACACCTACTTCCGCGGCAACACGGTGACC
>DATBJR010000024.1:0-3155 GCA_036556325.1 Candidatus Limnocylindria bacterium
GGTGGTGATCGGCTCGTCCGTCTCCCACTCGACTCCGCCGCTGACCGTCACCGCGCCCTGGCCGCCGGTCCACGGGCCATCCGCCAGTGCCGGTGCGCCGCCGGAGGCGCCACCATCAGTGCTCGCGGCAGCGGTTTCGTCTGCCTGCTGTGACGCGGCGGTGGGATCCGGCAGCTGGTCGCCGACGTTCTCGAAGGTCGTGGACACGATCTGGCCGGCACAGCCAGCCAGCAGCAGGGCGGCGCCCACGAGGACCGCAGGGAGCAACGAGGACCGACGCATGGGATGGACCTCCGAAACGAGTGCCTCGGGCACGCAGGGGGACAGCGTACCGACGCCGCGCTCCGCTGCCTAGATGCCTGACGGCTCGGCGCTCGGGGTCAGGGTGGGGGTGGACGTCGGCGGAGCCGGCGTCGGATCCGGCGAAGGCGTCGAAGACGGACTAGCCGATGGACTGGCCGACACCACGCCGCTTGGCGATGCCTCGGGTGTATCGGCTGGAGTCGGGGTGAGCAAAGGCGTCGGCGTTGCCGAAGGCGTTGCCGATGGAGTCGGAGCCGGAGATGGGGTTGCAGTATGCTTCGGCGTCAGCCGCTGGAGCGCATCGGCCGCGGGTGCATCGGCTCCGTCGTTGACGGATTCGCAGTCGGTGAAAGAGTCATGGGTGGTCCCGATGCAGGCGTCGATGCCCGCGCCACCGAACAATTGATCCTTGCCGTTGCCGCCCTCGGCGATGGCGTCGTCACCGCCGGCGAGCAGCAGATCGTCGCCGTGCCCGCCCAGGATGACGTCCTTGCCGTTTCCGCCTATCAGGGTGTCGTTGCCGGGCCCGCCGACCAGGCAGTCCTTGCCGTTGCCGCCCTCCAGGCGATCGTCGCCGCCCAGGCCCATGATCAGCGCGCCGTGATTGGCAGCATCGAAGACGTCGTCGCCCTCCGTGCCGACGATGACCTCCGCGAAGCGGCCGTCTGCGCATTCCGCGGGCACGCCCGGCAGCAGATCTGGTCCGGCCACGCCAAACGCCTGGATCGTGCTCGTCACGTGAAGGATGGCCGCCGAGGCGACGGTCGCCGTGAGCAGGAGCCCAGCGAGCATGCCCAGCAGGGAGCCGCGGGTGAGCCAGCGGGTCATCGGGGCGCGGCCTCCGCTGCGGTCGAGGGCTTGCCGGGCCACGAAATGAGGACCCACACGAAGGCGAGCAGCCCCAGCATCGCGGCCACGACCACCGGGTTGCGGAGCAGGAACATGAGGTTGCCGACTGCGGGAATCGTGATCCATCCGCGGCCCAGGATGTCGGCGCTCGTCGGCCGCCAGGGATCCGCCAGGTCGCGGTTGTCGCCCTGCAGGATGAAGCCATCCCTGGCGCTACCGCCGATGATGCGGTGGATGACGAGCGCCCCGTCACCCGGGTCGCCGTCGGGGATGCGGTACACGACCACGTCGCCCACGCGGTAGCTGTCCTGTGCCTGGGCGATGACCATGTCGCCGGTGTGCAACCCAGGCTCCATGCTGGTGCCGGCCACCGTGGCATACGCCGCCGGCCCACCAATGGCCGTCGGTCGGAACAGCACGAACCAGACGACCAGCAGCCCACCAAGGGCCGAGGTCGCCAGCACGGACCTGAGGCTTATGCGGTCTGCCATGTGCGTGGAGTGGGGTGCCGCCCCCCGGCCGGCACCCCAGCTCCTCGTGCCTGTCCGGCTTACAGCGCGCCGGACTTGATCAGCACCTGGACGTCGCCAATGGCCGATGCGGCCACCGGGAAGCCACTGCTGAAGTCAGCGTTGCCGGTGTTCAGCGTGAACTCGCCGGACGACAGATCGGCCGGCAGCGTGCCGCCGATAAAGCCGACCTGGGTCACGCCCGAGTTCGGTGCCGCCGGCGGGCCGGCGAGCAGCGAGACGGCAATGGTCAGGCCCTCGCAAGACTCCTGGAGACCGCTGAACTTGATGCCGCTCACGGCGAACTCGCCGTTGCCGCTGACCAGCGTCTCGTAGCCCACGGTGACCGGGGCGGTCTGGCAGGTGACATCGACGTCGCCGCCGGACTGGATGACGTTGGCGTTGACCTGCAGCGCAGCCGCAGCCGCCAGAACGGCGCCGAACACGAACGTACCGGCGACCATCGCGCCAATGATCTTCTTCACGGAAAATTTCCCCTCCGAAATTGATGAGTGACGAGGAATTCGTGGTAGTTGCTCGGATCTATGCCCTGATGCGTCCCCTCCTTCTGCGCAGGTACTGCCAGTGCGCAAGATCGGGCTCGGGACTCCAGCTGCCATCGGCGTGCGTGCACCGGATGGCAGGCAGCACGGAGTGACCCGCCGACAGAACGTCGGCGTCGCGGAACCGGCCACGCGCACGGCTATGCCGCGGCGGCCGGGTCGAACCCCCTTCCCTCCTTGCCCGTCCTTGGCCGACGAGCCAGCCTGGCGCCTGGCACCGGCGCCGACTTGCTACGGTAGCAGTTGACCGGGATCCTCGTTTGGCAAATCTGCACTGAAGACCGATTTTGCCTTCGACGTAGGTCGCCACCACCCGCGCATCGCCCAGGAACGCGGCGTCCGGCGAGCGGATGTCGCGGTCCAGTCATGACCAGGTAAGCCAGCTTGCCGACCTCGATCGTGCCCGTCTCGCCGTCCAGGTGGTTCACGTAGGCGGAGCCGATGGTGTACGCGGCCAGCGCCTCGTCCAGGGTCAGCTGCTGGGCCGCCGTGAACGGCGACACGTCGCCCCTCGACGGGTAAACGCGTCGCAGCGCGACCTCCACATCCAGCAGCGGGTTGGCCGTGGTGACGGTGCAGTCGCTACCGCCGACCAGCCGCGTCCCGGCCTCGCGCATCCTCGGGAACCGTAGCCTGGGGCACGCTGGCGACATTCTGGGGCGGCGCCCAACGGAATGCTAGATGGCAGACGCGCGATTTTGACGAGCGGCCTGCGGGGAGTAGTGTTCGCTCCGCACGTGATCGCTCACCTGCGCGCCCGAGCTGCAGCTTTCCGCGCCGCCGTCGTTGGCACGTTCCTGGTGGTGGTCGTGGCTGCCTGTTCCGCGCCAGCGGGGACCACAACGCCGCAGTCTGGCACGCCGCTGCCAACCCCAAGCGCATCACCGTCCGGAACTCCAGCTGCGGAGCAGATCTCGGGCACGTTCGCCAT
>DATBJR010000025.1:0-15410 GCA_036556325.1 Candidatus Limnocylindria bacterium
CGCGGGATGCGGCAGAAGATCGGCGTCATCCAGGCCCTCCAGCACGATCCCGACCTGGCGATCCTGGACGAGCCGTCCGAGGGCCTGGACCCGCTGATGCAGCAGGCGTTCTACGCGATCCTCGACGACCTGCGGGCCGCCGGTCGGACGATCTTCTTCTCGAGCCACGTGCTCTCCGAGGTGGAGCGGGTCTGCGATCGGGTGGCGATCATCCGCGTCGGTCACCTGATGGCGCTGCAGAACGTGGACGAGCTGCTGGCCCGCCGCAAGCGGACGGTTGCGCTTCGGTGGCGCGGCACCGTGCCGGACCTCTCCTCGGTGCCCGGCCTCGCCGACGTGCGGGTGCAGGGCGACCGCATGCAGGCCACCCTGCTCGGCGACGTGGCACCGTTCGTCCGGGCGGTGGCCTCGCCCGCGCTCCTGGACCTGACCATCGAGCCCGCCCGCCTGGAGGAGGCGTTCCTGGAGTACTACGCCGGCGACGACCCGGGCGGGGCGTCCGCGGAGGCGACCTCGTGAACGGCCGGCTTCTGCTGCAGACCATTCGCTGGAACCGGGTGCGCCTGGTCGCCCTGCTCGCCGCGGGCTTCGGCTGGGGAATCCTGATGCCGGTGATCTACAGCAGCTTCAGCGATGCCATCCGCGAGCTTGCCAACTCGGGCGCCATCCCCCGCCAGCTCATGAACTTCGGCTCCGGCAACCTCTTCAGCGTCCCCGGCGTGATCACGATCGGCTTCCAGCATCCGATGGCCATCGCCTTCCTGGGCATCTTCGCCGTGGGCACGACCACCGGCGCGATTGCCGGCGAGCGCGAGCGCGGGACGCTGGAGGTGCTGCTCGCCCGCCCGCTCTCCCGACGGTCGCTGTACGTGACCCTGGCGATCGCGGTGGCCGTGCTGCTGGCGGTCGAGCTTGCCTCGCTGCTGGGCGGGCTGTGGACCGGCATCCTCCTGACCGACCTGGGCGACCAGGTCGATGGCTCTGCCTTCTGGCTCGTCTTCGTCAACGGCCTCCTGCTGTGGGGCGCCTTCGCAGCCTTCGGGCTGGCCGCATCGGTCTCGTTCGACCGCCATGCGCCCGCCATCGGCCTGGCGCTGGCCTACCTGCTGGTCAATTACTTCCTGGAGATCCTTGGCTCCCTGTGGACCGATGTCTCCTGGTCCCAGGAGTACTCGCTGTTCCACCATTTCCAGCCAGCCGAGCTGCTCACCGGCAAGGCCGATCCCGCGGACTTCGTGATCCTGGCGCTGGCGATTGCGATCCCGATGATCTACGCGCTGGTCGTCTTCCCGCGGCGGGACCTGGCCGCACCCGACTGAGATCCGGCGGCGCTCAGCGGCCGGCAGGTTCGGCGGAGGTGCGGAGCGCGAGCTCAATGGCGTCGTCCGTTGACAGCGCCTTGCCACTCTCGTACAGCTCGGCCAGGGCAGCGTCCTCGAGCAGGTCCTGCGGAAAGAAGTTGGCAGCCTCGCGGTTGATGCTGGCCAGGCCGATGCCACTGACGTCGGTGATGCGCGCCGCCGCCCCGGCGAGTCGCATGGCGCGGTCCCGGTCACCCTCGATCCAATTCAGCGCGGCGATGCCATCCAGCACCAGCGCATAGCCGGTGACATCGTTCGTTTCGCGGAAGATCTCGAGCGCCTCCCGGTACGACTCCCGCGACGGACCGATGTCCCCCTGGTTGTTCTGGATGAGCCCGCGCGTGAACAGGCCCCAACCGAGCTGGAAGCGGTCGTCGAGCTCACGAGAGATGTCGATGGCTTCATCGACCAGCTTGCGCGCCGGCCCCTGGTCCTCGGCATAGACGTAGCTGTTGACCACGCCCCACAGCGCCTTGCCCTCGCCGGCGCGGTCTCCCAGCGTGCGAAAGCGCTCCAGCGCCTCGTGCGCGAGCCGCTGGCCCTGGACGAAGTCGTCGCGAATCAGCGAGTACGTGAACGACTCGTTGTAGCGGGCCTCCGCCAGGAAGCGATCGTCGCCCAGCTCCTCGGCGAGCTCGCCCTCGCGGTGGTAGTACTCACGCGCTGCCATGACGTCGCCCTGCCAGTAGGCGATCCCGCCAATCGCGTCCAATGCCCGGAGCCGGACCTCTGGCGAGCCACCGGGCAGAGCGATGATCCGCTCGCCACGATCCCGTCCCTCCGAGAGGTAGCCGCGCATCTGCCAGAACCGCCAGGTGGCGAACAGCAGGTTCATGGCCAGATCGGCGTCCGCTGCCTCGATGGCCGTATTCACGGCCGCGCGCAGGTTGTCATGCTCCCGCTCGAACGTGTCCAGCGAGACGCGCTGCCGCTCCCCGAAGACGTCAGCGGAGAGGCGCTGGGCGAGGCCGAGGTAGTACTCGGCGTGGCGGCGCTGCAGCGTCCCCGCGGGATCGAGCCCGGCCAGGCGCTCCATGGCGTAGGCGCGGATGGTGCCCAGCATCAGGAACCGCGGCTCCGGCTCCTCGGTGACCGCCTGGCGCAGCAGGCTCTTGTCGAGCAGCGACGTCACCGCGTCGAGCGCGTCCGGCACCGGGCCTGCATCAGTGGGCCAGTCCTCGAGCGCCACCTGCTCCACCGCCGCGAGGTCGGCCCCTCCGGCAAAGACCCCCATCCGGGCGAAGATCATTCGATCTCCCGCGTCCAGCAGGTCGTAACTCCAGTCGATTGCCCCGCGCAGGGTCTGCTGCCGCTCCGGCAGGTTGCTGGCCCCGCCGGCCAGGATGCTGAGCCGATCGCCGAGGCGCGACAGGATCGCCTGCGGGGTGAGCACCCGGACGCGCGCCGCGGCCAGCTCGATTGCCAGCGGCAGGCCGTCCAGTGAGACGCAGATCTGGGCGATTGCCGGCGCATTCGACGCGTCAACGCTGAAATCCGGCCGCACCGACATCGCCCGTTCCACGAAGAGCGCCACCGAGGCAAAGTGCGAGAGCGTCTCGGGATCGGCGCCGACCTTCGCGTCGGGCAGGTCCAGCGGCGGGACGGGGTACTCCTGTTCGCCGTAGACACGCAGCGGCGAGCGGCTGGTGGCCAGCACCCGCGCGTCCGGCAGCCGGGTCAGCAGCTCGCCGATGTCCTGCGCCGCCGCGAGCACCTGCTCGAAATTGTCGAGCACCAGCAGGACCTGCTTGCCGGCGAGCTGCTCAGCCAGCCGATCGAGGGTGCCGCCACCACCCGGCTCCGGGATGCCGAGCGCCTGGGCGATGGTCGGCAACACCAGCGCGGGTTCGCCGATCGGGCCCAGCGGGACGAAGTAGACGCCGTCGCGGAAGCGCTCGGTCGCATCGGCCGCCAGCTGCAGCGAGAGGCGGGTCTTGCCGGTACCGCCGGGACCGGTCAGGGTCAGCAGCCGCGCGGTCTCCAGCAGCGCTGCGGCCTCCTCGAGCTCACGCTTGCGACCCAGGAAGGTGGTGAGCTGCATCGGCAGGTTGTTGGGGACCGCATCCAGGGTTCGCAGCGCTGGGAACTCATCCGGCAGGCCCTCGACGACGAGCATCGCCAGCCGTTCGGGGCGAGAGAGATCCTTGAGGTGGAATTCGCCGAGGTCGCGCAGGCCCACGCCCTCGGGCAGTGACGCCTCCGCCAGCATGCGCGCGCTGGCCGACAGCAGCACCTGCCCGCCATGCCCTGCATTCGCGATCCGGGCGACGCGGTGCAGGTCGATGCCCACGTAATCGTCGCCGGAGAGCACGCCCTCGCCAGTGTGGATGCCCATCCGGACGCGAATCTCACCGTCGTCGGCTGGCCACGCCTCCGCCTGCAGCGCGCGCTGCGCGGCAGCCGCGGCGGCCAGGGCTCGCGGGGCGGTGGGGAACACGGCGAACACGGCGTCCCCCTCGGTGCCGAAGACCGTCCCGCCTTCCGTGGCCACCGCCTCGGCCAGCAGCTGGCCGTGGCGTTCGAGGATCGCGGGCCACCGCTCGCCGAGGGCCTGGGCGTGGCGGGTCGAGCCCTCGATGTCCGTGAACAGGAACGTGACGGTGCCAGTCGGCAGTTGGGTCACCCGCGCAGTGTCACGCGCGCGGGCCGCGTCGGCAAGCGTCCGCCGCACGGCGAGGGCGTTCGGCTACGCTGCGGCCATGACCCCCGGAGCCTCCGAGACCCTCGATTCGCACGCCAGCCGCACGGCCGGCCTGGGGGCGCTGCACGACCGGCCGGTGGCTGCGGCGGTCCTCGGCGCGGTGATCATCGCCTTCAGCGGGATCCTGGTGAAGCTGGCGGACGTGCCGCCGGCCACCGCCGCATTGTTCCGATGCGCCTACGCGCTGCCGTTCCTGCTGCTGATCGCGGCCAACGAGCGCCGCGCCTTCGGGCCGCGACCGCGCTCACAGGTCCTGCTGGCGTGGCTGGCGGGCATCTTCTTCGCCATCGACCTGGAGCTCTACCACCACACCATCGCCCTCGTCGGCGCGGGCCTGGCAACCGTCCTGGGCAATACGCAGGTCGTGTTCGTGGCCATCCTGGCCTGGCTGCTGCTGCGCGAGCAGCTCCCGCTGCGGACCGCGCTCGCCATTCCGGTGGTGCTGGCCGGTGTGGTGCTGGTGTCGGGGGTCATCGGCGCGAATGCGTACGGCAGCAATCCGCAGCTCGGCGTCTTCAGCGGATTGACCACCGGCCTGTCGTACGCCGGCTTCCTGATCATCCTGCGCCTCGGCAACGCCGACTTGCGCCGCCCCGCCGGCCCGCTGTTCGACGCGACCCTATCGGCGACGCTGGTGTCACTCCTGATCGGCTGGCCGCTGGGCGAGCTGCAGCTGGTGCCCAGCTGGCCGTCCCATGGCTACCTGTTTGCGCTGGCCTTCACGTCCCAGTTCCTGGGCTGGCTGCTGATCAGCGTGTCACTGCCGCGACTGCCCTCGGCTCTGAGCAGCGTGGTGCTCACCATCCAGCCGCTGAGCGCGGTGGTGCTCGCCATGCTCCTGATCAGCGAGGAGCCCAGCAGCCTGCAGCTGGTGGGCGGCGGCATCGTCCTGGCCGGCCTGCTGCTGGCCACCATTCGTCGGCGGGCGCCGACGGCCTGAGGTCAGGGCGCCGACCGCACCGCCATTGATTCGCCGATCCGGATCGCGTCCGCCATCTCGCGCACGCCCTCGATGCGCAGCGTCAGGCCGTCCGCCTCCCAGATGAGCGCCGTCCCGACCAGGCGGATCGTCGATTCGAGTGGCGCGCCGTTCGGGCGCTGGAAGAAGAAGAAATGCTCCCCGCCGGCGACCCAGTAGGCAGGATGACCGGCCACCGACGCCCGTTCCAGCAACGCGCCCTCGTGCAGCACCTTGGTGAACGTGCCAGAAGTGATCTGCGCCCGGAACTCGGTCACGACGACCCCCAGGCCGGAGGCCGGATCGGCGGGCAGGCCCGGGCGGGTCCCCCAGGCCAGCGTCACTGCGCCCGTGCGGTCGTCGTGGTAGACGTGGTCGGGCGCACCGAGTGCCGGATCACTGGGCAGGAGCAGGCCGCCGAGTCGCCCGGCGGCCGCGTCCAGGTCGGTGCGCTGGCCGAAGCCGCGCTGCGCCACCAGCTCCGGTGGCAAAGGGCTGCCGGGCGGTGGCCCGCCGAAAACGATCCTCAGGCCGCCGAGCGCGAAGCCGATGCCTGCCACCAGGCCGATCACCAGCAGCGCGGCCAGCACGCCGAGCACCAGGGCGCGCCGCGCGGGACGCCAGCCGCGGCCCCACGGGCCGCGGGCGCGTGCACCATCCCCGGCGAGCTCGCGGCCGACCGCCTGGGCGATGGCGGGCGTCGACGGCCAGGCGAGGTCCGCAGCAAGGGCCGCCAGCTCCAGGCCCAGGGCCTCGTCGCGCGGCGGGAGCGCGCTCATGGCCGCTCCTCCTCCTGGCCGAGCTGCAGGCGCAGGCGGCCCATGGCCCGGGACAGCCGCGACTTCACGGTACCGCGCGGGACGCCCAGCGCCGCTGCGATCTCGGCCTCGCCCAGGTCGGCGAACCAGCGCAGGCCAAGGACGGTGCGATCGTCCTCGCTCAGCTGGTTCACCGCCGCCAGCAGCCGCTCGCGCCGCTCGGTGGCCAGGACCGCCACCTCGGGCGATGGGGCCGCACCGTCCGAGGGGCGGTCCTGCGCAATCCGCATGGCGAGGTGCGCGCGGCGCCCGCTCCCCCGCCGCCGGTTGCGCGCGGCGTTGGCCACGATCCGCATCAGCCACGGACGCGGCTCGGCACCGGAGCGGAAGCCGGCCAGCGCTCGCCAGGCGCGCAGGAAGCCCTCCTGGGCGGCGTCGCGCGCCTCGTCGGCATCACCGCAGACCAGGTAGGCAGCGCGAAAGGCAACTTGCTCGTATCGGCGCACCAGCTCCTCGTAGGCGGCAAGGTCTCCGCCTTTCGCCCGCTCGATCAGTTCGCTGTCGGTCAGTGGACGGCCCTCCACCCGTGCCCTGCCTACACCCGACGGCCGCGCCAGGTTCCGCGCGCAGTATCGTGATGACTGATGGCTGACGTGACGCGACTGGTCACCGGCAGTGGCCGGCTGCTCCTGCCGGAGCCGTACGACGGTCCGCTGCCCTGGGCGATCAGCCTCATCGACGGCCACATTGCGACCGTCGGTCCGGCCGCGGAGGCCCCTGCCGCGGACTTGACCATGGACGTTGGTGACAGCCTGGTGACGCCGGGGCTGGTGGACCCCCACACCCACCCGGTGTACGCGGGAGACCGCTCAGACGAGGCCGCGGCCCGGCTGGCCGGCCAGCCATACTCGGGAGGCGGCATCCTGCGGACGGTGGCCGCCACCCGCGCGGCCTCCGACGCCGAGCTCGAGGCGCTGGTCGAGGGGCGGTTGCTCGCCCAGCTGGCCGCCGGGACCACCACCGTCGAGGCCAAGTCCGGGTATGGCCTGGAGACGGAGGAGGAGCTGCGCCAGCTGCGCATCCTGGGCCGCGTGGCAGTGCGCGTCCCGGTCCACGTGGTTCGCACCTTCCTGGGCGCCCATGCGCTGCCGCCCGATCGGCCGGATTACGTCGGCGAGATCGTTGACGAGATGCTGCCTGCCGTGGCCGCCGAGGGCCTCGCCGAGTTCTGCGACGTCTTCTGCGACCAGGGCTTCTTCGGCGTGGCCGATGCCGACCGCATCCTCACCGCCGCCGCCGCACATGGCCTCCGCCTGCGGCTGCATGCCGATCAGCTGGCGCGCATCGGCGCGCCGGGCCTGGGCGTCCGCCTGGGCGCCGCCAGCATCGACCACCTCGAGCAGCTCGACGGTGATGACATCGATGTCGTGGCCCGCTCCGGCGCCATCGCCACGCTCCTGCCCGGGCCGGCACTGGTGATGCGCGATCGGCTGCCGCCGGCCCGCGCCCTGCTGGACGCCGGCGCGACGCTGGCGCTGGCCTCTGACGCCAACGCGGGCACGTTCGGCGCGTGGGGCGCCATGCCGCTGGTCATCGGCCTGGGAGCCACCCTGCTGGGCATGACCGTGGCCGAGGCGCTGACGGCGGCGACGCGTGGCGGCGCCGCCGCCCTTGGCCAGACGACGCGGGGCCATCTCGGCCCGGGAGCCACTGCCGACCTGGTCGTTTGGGACGCCGAGCACGAGGGTGCCTTCGCGCTGCGCCTGGGCGAGGTGCGGGCGCGGATGGTGATCGTCGGGGGCGAGGTCGCCATCGGCTCCTGAGTCCGCAGGGCACGCCGGATGCAGGGCGGGCCGCGGTATGGAGCGGGGGTCGCAGGCAGCCCATCGGCACACCGTCCTGGTGGTGGATGATGATGGGCCGGTCCGCCAGCTGTTCGCGGAAGGCCTGGAGCCGATGGGCATCGTCGTCCACGCCGCGGCCTCCGGCGCCGAGGCGCTCGACGTGGCCGCTGCGGATTCGCGCGTGTGCGTCGTCCTTACCGACGTCCGGATGCCACGCATGGACGGCTGGGACCTCGAGCGCCAGCTGCGTCGCCTGAAGCCCGAGCTGCCGGTGGTGCTGCTGACCGCCGACCGGCTGCTCGCCATTCGGGGCGGCCCGGTGCGCGACAAGCCACTGGACCCGGCCGAGGTCGCCGCGCTGGTGCGCAGCCGCTGTCCGTACACCCGCCGGTCGTGAGCGGCCAGTTTCCCTATCCTTCGCGGGGCATGGACCGCTACGACCTGGTGGTGATTGGCGCCGGCGCGGCCGGCGAATCAGCTGCCTACGAGGCACGGGAGCTGGGCGCGCGGGTGGCGATCATCGAGCGCGACCTGTTCGGCGGCGGCTGCCCGTTCTGGCAGTGCATGCCGTCGAAGGCCCTGCTCCACGCCGCGGCCGTGCACCACGGCGGCGGCGAGTATCCGTGGGACAAGGCCTCCGCCTTCCGCGACTACATGATCAACCGCACCGACCGCGACTACCCGGACGACACCAGCCACTTCCGCGCGCTGCGCAAGTCCGGCGCCGAGCCGATCCGCGGCGAGGCCCGCTTCGTCTCCCGTGACCCGCTGGCCATCGAGGTGCGTGACGGTGACGGCGAGCCGCGCCGGCTCGAGGCCGAGGCCGTGGTGCTGTCGGTCGGATCGCATTCCCGTATCCCGTCGCTGCCCGGGCTCGAGGAAGCTGGGTACTGGACGAACCGCGAGGGCACGGCTCTGCGCGAGCTGCCCGATGGCGTGGTGGTGCTTGGCGGCGGCCCGAGCGGGCTGGAGCTGGGGCAGGTCTACGCCCGCTATGGAGTCCCCGTCACGCTGGTCCATCCGCATGACCGCCTGAACGACCGCGACCATCCCCGCAGCTCCGCCGCCCTTGCCGATGCGCTCCGCCGCGATGGCGTGGACCTGCGCTTCAACGCCCGCGCCGTCGGCGTGCGGGCCCATGCCGGGACCGGTGGCCGGCATCTGGTCGAGCTCTCGGACGGCACGACCGCCGAGGGCGCCGCGCTGCTGATGACCATTGGCCGCGACGTGCCCTTCGACCGCTTGGACCTGGGGATCGTGGGCCTGGAGACGGAGCACGGTCGCCTGAAGGTGGACGACGAGCTGCGGGCGGGACCAGGCATCTGGCTGGCGGGTGACGCGGCTGGCCCGGAGCTCCACACCCACACCGCCCACTACCAGGGCGAAATCGCCGCGCGCAACGCGCTGGGCGCGCACGTCAAGCCCGACCTGCGCGCCATCCCCCGCGCCACCTACACCGATCCGGAGACCTCCTCCACCGGGCTGCTGCTCGAACAGGCCATGGAGCGCGGCATCGATGCCAAGGAGTACTGGGTCGACCTGGCGAAGACGGCCAGGGGCGAGACGGCCGAGGCCGCGGGTCACGTGACGATCGTGGTGGACCGGGCCGCGAGAACGCTGGTCGGCGCGTTCATGGCCGGGCCCGGCGTGTCGGAAACCGTCCACGAGGCGGTCCTGGCGGTGAAGCTCGGGACACCGCTGTCCGTGCTGGCCGACACGATCCATGCCTTCCCCACCGTGGCGCGGGCGATGGGCTCGCTCTTCATCCAGGCCCATAAGGAGCTCGGCTGAGCTTCGCGTCCCGGGCGCGGATTCTCCCCTGGCGAGCGCAACGGAGAAGTTGCCGGCTTCCGAAGCGGGTGATCCACTCCACGCTGCCGTTGACCGCCACCACGATCCGGTCGCGGTCCATGTGGAAGCCTGGCCCGCTAGCATCCGGCGACGATGGACCAGGTTCTCCTCCTCGCCCTGCTCTTCCTGGTGGCCGCCGTCCTTTATGGCATGGTCGGCCACGCCGGCGCCTCCGCCTACCTGGCGATCATGGCGCTGCTGGGTGTCGCGCCGGAGGTGATGCGGCCCACCGCCCTCGTGCTGAACATCCTGGTGGCGAGCATCGTCAGCCTGCGCTTTGCGCGCGCCGGCTTCGTGAAGCCGATGGCGGTGCTTCCCTTCCTGGTCGGCTCGGTCCCGGCGGCCTTCCTGGGCGGCGCGATCAGCCTGCCCGGCGAGCTCTACCGGCCGCTGGTGGGCGCGACCCTGATCTTCGCCGCCTTCCGCTTCGGCGTCACCGCTGCCCGGGCGGGCGACGAGTTCCCGCCCCGCTTCCCGGCGCCCGTGGGCGTGCTCAGCGGCGCCATCATCGGGCTGCTGGCCGGTCTGACCGGCACCGGTGGCGGCATCTTCCTGACCCCGTTGATGATCGCCGCCGGCTGGGCCGGCACCCGGTTCGCCGCCGGGACGTCAGCGCTGTTCATCCTCGCCAACTCGATCTCCGGCCTGGCCGGCAATGTCGGCGCGGTGGGCCACGTGCCGAGTGCCATCCCGATCTGGCTGGTGGCGGTGGCGGCCGGCGGCGCCATCGGCTCCGACCTCGGCAGCCGAAGGCTGCCCGCGCCCTGGGTACGCCGGGGCCTGGCGCTGGTGCTCCTCGTCGCGGGGCTGAAGCTGATCTTCGTGCCCTAGCGGGACGGGAAGCCGCGCATGGCCAGCCACGAGATGATGCCCATCACGACCGCCGCCGTGCCCAGCACGAGGAACGGCTGCACCGGCTGACCGAGATAGAGCCCGCGCACGGCGAAGAGCAGGTGGCCGACCGCGGCTGCCAGGGAGACGCGCAGGATCCCGCGCGACGGGCGTGCCACGATATCGCGGGCCAGCCGGACCACCAGGGCCGACAGGATGCCGAAGCCGATGGCCAGGATCCACGTTTCCTGGGTTCCGCCGCTGGCAAGGGCGCCACTCAGCAGGTAGATGGCGTAGGCGCCTTCCAGCACCGCCAGCGCGCCCCAGCTCCAGCCGACGACCGACGAGCCGCGCGTCGTCGGTGCGCGGAGCGACTGAACCGGGACGCCGGGATCCGAACTGCGGAAATGGGCGAGCAGCGCAACCCTGCCGCTCACGCCGAGCTTCACGTAGATGCTGGACAGGTGGGAGCGGACGGTCGCCTCGCTGAGGGACAGGTGCTCCGCGATCTCCCGGGCCGGCACGCCGGTCAGCGCCTGGTCGAGCACGGCCTGCTCGGCCGGGGTGAGGACGGATAGCCTGGCAATCGCCGCCTGCGGATCCTCGCTGTTCATGGCTCCATCATTGGGCCAGGGCTCCCGGGTGCGCATCCGTCAAACCGAGGAATTCGACCAGCCGAACGGATGAATCTGCTCATCCCGGCAGCAGCACCCCGGGATTGAGCAGCTGTTCCGGGTCGAATGCACGCTTGATGCCGCGCATGGCGTCCACGTCCGCCGTGCCCCGGTCGCGCTCCAGCCAGGCGACCTTGGCGACGCCGATCCCGTGCTCGGCGCTGATGGTGCCGCCGTGCCGAATGGCGAGCTCCAGCACCGCGTCATCCACCGCCTCGTCCTCCGGCGGCGGTCCCACCACGTTGACATGCAGGTTGCCGTCACCGGCATGGCCGTACAGGTAGACCGATGCGTCCGGGGCCACCCGCCGGATCGCGTCGCGCACGGCGTCCACGAAGGCCGCGAGCCCGGCGACCGGCACCGCCACGTCCAGCTTGTGGGGGACGGCCACGGCATTCACCGCCTCCGTGTGCCGCTCGCGCAGCCCCCACAGCCGCTCGCGTGCCGACCGATCGGAGGCGAGGACGGCATCCCGCAGCAGCTCGCCGGCAGCCTCCAGCGCGGTGGCCAGCTCACCCGTCCGGTCGCCCACGCCATCGATCTCGACCAGCAGGTAGGCCGGGTGCTCCTGCGGGAATGGCCGTTGCCCGCCGGCGTGGGCCAGCACGAGGCGCAGGCCGTCGTCGAAGAACAGCTCCGCCGCGAGGAGGTCAGGGAGCTGGGCGCGCAGCGCGGTCATCAGCGCCACCGCGGTCGAGGCGTCCTCCACCGCGCACAGCGCCGTGGCGCGCCTGGTTCGCAGCGGGACGAGCCGCAGTCGAGCGCGGGTGATCACCGCCAGCGTCCCCTCGCTGCCGGCCAGCAGCGACGGCAGGTGGTAGCCGGTGTTGTCCTTCACCAGACCGGGGAGCCGCCGGACGACGGAGCCATCGGCCAGGACTGCCTCCAGCCCGACCAGCTGCGTGCGCATCGGCCCATGGCGGAGCACCTGGATGCCGCCCGCGTTGGTCGCGACCATGCCGCCGACCGTGGCGCTGTCGCGGGCGCCCAGGTCCACGCCGAAGTCGAAGCCGGCGGCGCGGACGTGGGCCTGCAGCGCCCCGAGCGTCACCCCGGCGGCGACCGTGACCTCGCCGGCGGTGAGGTCCACCGGCTCGAGGTCGCGCAGGCGCACGGTTGACACCACCACCTGGGGCCGGCTCGCCAGCGCGCGGGGCACCGAGCCACCCACCAGCCCGGTGTTGCCGCCCTGCGGAATGACCGCCGCTCCGGCCGCGCCGCAGGCGCGCAGCACCGCGCTGACCTCCTCGACACTCCCGGGCCGCACGACGGCGAGCGCCTCGCCGTGCCATCGGCGCGTCCAGTCGGTCTCGTAGCTCGCCCGGAGGTCGGCGTCGGTCAGGACGTTGGACGGCCCGACCGCCACGCGCAGCTCGTCGAGCAGCTCCCGTTCCCGCATCACGCCCATCCTGCCATGTGTCGGTAGCGCCCATCGGCTCTAGACTCGTCGGTCCATGACCGAGCGCTGGGCAAGCTTCGACTGCTACGGGACCCTGGTGGACTGGAATGCCGGCATCCGATCCACGCTGGCCGAGCTGTGGCCGGCCCGCGATCCGGACGCACTGCTGGAGGCATACCACCATCACGAGTCGGAGGTGGAGGCGGGGAGGGCGATCCCCTACCGGACGGTGATGGCCGAGGTCCTGCACGAGCTCTCCCAGGACTTCGGGCCGGCGGTCAGCGGCGGCCGCGGTGACGCCCTGGCGGAGTCGCTTCCCCGCTGGCCGGTCTTCCCGGAGGTGCCCGGCGTGCTGGCCAAGCTGCGCGACCGTGGCTGGAAGCTGGCGATCCTCTCGAACACGGATCCGGATCTGCTCGATGCCTCGCTGCAGGCCATCGGCGTGCCGGTTGACCTGCGGGTGGTGGCGTCGGACATCGGCTCCTACAAGCCGGGCCTCGCGCACTGGCAGGTCTTCTTCGACCGCAGCGACGCCCAGCGGTCGGGCCACGTCCATGTGGCGGGTTCGCTGTTCCACGACATCGAGCCGGCTGCCCGCCAGGGGCTGCACGCCGTCTGGATCAACCGCCTGGACGAACGCAGCGACCTGCCACGCGACGGCGAGCTGCTGGATCTGTCCGGCCTGCCGGACCTGCTGGACCGCATCGCGCCCGCCACGTGAACGGCCTGCCCCTGGCTCCCCGGGACACCCTCGGCCGGCCGCTCCACGACCTGCGGATCAGCGTCACCGACCGCTGCAACTTCCGCTGCGTGTACTGCATGCCGCGCGCGGTGTTCGGCCCGGACCACGCCTTCCTGCCCCATGACGACCTGCTGAGCTTCGAGGAGATCACCCGGCTGGTGGGCCTGTTCGTGTCCCTGGGCGTGCGCAAGGTGCGGCTCACCGGAGGCGAGCCGCTCGTTCGCCGCGACCTGGCGTCCCTGGTCCAGGACCTGGCGGCCATCCCTCGCGTCGACGACCTGACGCTCACGACCAACGGCGTCCTCCTGCCGCAGCACGCCTCCGCCCTGAAGGAGGCTGGCCTGCACCGCGTGACGATCAGCCTCGACGCGGACGACGACGGGACGTTCACCCGCATGAACGATGCGCGCGTGCCGGTGGCATCGGTCCTGCGCGGGCTGGACGCGGCCGAGGCAGCGGGCCTGGGACCGATCAAGCTGAACATGGTCGTGAAGCGCGGCTGGAACGAGCACGCCATCCTGCCGATGGCGCGCCGCTTCCGCGGGACCGGTCGCATCCTGCGCTTCATCGAGTACATGGACGTCGGCCACTCCAACGGCTGGCGCCTGGACGACGTCGTCTCCGCGGACGAGATTTTGGCCACGGTTTCGGCCGAGTTTCCCCTGGAGCCGATGCCTCCCACGAAGCCCGGCGAGGTGGCTGAGCGCTACCGCTACGTCGACGGCGCGGGCGAGATCGGGATCGTTGCCTCGGTCTCGCGCCCCTTCTGTGGCACCTGCGACCGGGCCCGGCTCTCCGCCGATGGGCAGCTCTATACCTGCCTCTTTGCCACGCGCGGCCACGACCTCCGGGCGCTGTTGCGTGGCGGGGCCTCCGATGCCGACCTGCTGACCGCGTTGCGCGCGATCTGGGAGGGGCGCGATGACCGCTACTCGGAGCTGCGCTCGCTCGAGACCGTGGACCTGCCCAAGGTGGAGATGAGCTACATCGGGGGCTAGCGCGCCGGCGCCGGTTCGCCTGGCGGCAACCAACGGGGAAGGACAGCCGTCTCCGGCCCCGAACGTTGCCATCGGGCGAGAATCGCGGGGCCGGAGCGGTCCAATACGGCCCCAACTTCCCCCTTAGTCGCCGTGGGGCGCACCGCGGGAGTCGTGCAGCCGCCGATTGTCCCCGGAGGAGAGCAACGACGAAGCAGAGGCCGAATTCCGGCCTTTCGGGCCGATTCGTACGCAGATTCTCGCCACGGGAGAATCCGCGACATTCAAGTACGATGCTTGTTCGTTACTCTCGTGGGCGGAGATTTCCGGCTCGGCTGTCGTGGATGGGGGCGCGGCGGTCGCGGAGAGGTCCGCCGGGATGGCCACGGGTGACCGCCAGGATCTCAGCCACGATCGCACGGGCCACCTCGTCCGGCGTCTCCGCGCCGATGTCCAGTCCTGCCGGCGCGTGCAGCCGCGCTATCTTCTCCGGGCGTCCAATCTCCCCCAGCATCTGCTCCGTTCGGCCGCGCGGGCCCATCACGCCGAGGTAGGCCCAGTCCGCGTCGAGGAGTGACCGCAGATACGCCACGTCCCGCAGGTAGTTGTGGCTCATGAGCATCACGGCAGCGCGCGGGTCGCTGCGAAGCGCCTCGGCGGCGCGTTCGGGATCGGCGTCACAGAAGTCGGCGGCACCCGGAAAGCGGTCCAGGGTGAGCAGCGCACGCCGGACGTCAGCCACGGTGACACGCCAGCCGAGATCGGCGGCCTGCTGCACGAGCGCGATTGCATCGTGGCCGGCGCCGCAGACGATGAGGCGCATCGGCGGCTGGATCGGCTCATGGAAGACACGCGCGCCATCCTCCTCGCGGATGGACGGGCGGGCGGCATGGGACGCATCTGCCTCGAAGCGGTGGGAGCCGGCGTCCGGGCCGGTGAGCACCGTCACCAGGCAGCCGGCGGGATTCGCGCGCAGGAGCTCGGCGCTGCGGACCGCCCCCGCCGTCGGCTCGATGAAGATCTCGAACGAGCCGTTGCAGCCCAGGCCGTAGCCCCAGACCGCGTCCTCATCGGCCGACAGGTCGAAGGTGGTTACGCGCGGCTCGCCGCTGCGCATGACCTCGCGGCCGATCCGGGCGACGTCATCCTCCAGGCAGCCGCCCGAGACGTTGCCGAGCCACGGCCCGTCGGCCGGGATCAGCATCCGCGCGCCGGGGTGGCGGTAGGTCGAGCCGGTGGTGGACACGATGGTGGCCAGCGCCATCGGCTCACCGGCGGCGTTCAGCGCCTCGATCCGCGAAAGGATCTCCTGCA
>DATBJR010000026.1:0-2537 GCA_036556325.1 Candidatus Limnocylindria bacterium
TGCGCGGCGTGGGCCCGGCCGACAGCACCGGGAAGTCGCGCGTGACGTACTGCCCAGGCGGGACGCGGCCGGCTTCGGCGCCATCCGGCTCACGCCGGCGGCCCGCGAAGCCACGTGACACGAAGCTGTCGGCCACGTCCCCCACTATACGCCGCGCCGCCGGAGCTGGACGATGCCGTCGCCCGGCTGCGGGTGAGCGCCAGCTAGGTCAGCCGGCCAGCGGCAGCTCCAGCTGGCTGGCGCCAGCCGATCGTTCGACGGTCGGCGCGCGACGGCGCGGCGCCCAGACCCATTCGCTGCGCAGCTCGGCCATGGTGGCGTCCTGCTTGGCGGTGGCCGCCTTCGGCAGGTAGGCACGCGTCGCGTACAGGCGCTGGTATCGGTCCACCTCCTGCGGCCAGTCGATGGCCAGTCGCTCCAGGAAGTGCTCGCGCGTGCCGGGTCGCAGGTTGAGCACGTTCCACCACAGGTGGGCCGCCCCGGCGTCTCGCGCCGCCAGCACGACCTCGCGCAGCTTCGCCGGATCGTCCGACAGGCCGGGCAGGATGGGCGCCATGCCCACGCCCACTCGGATGCCGGCATCGGCCAGCACGCGAACCGCGCGCAGCCGCTGGCGGGGGTGGGCGGTGCCCGGTTCGGTGGTGCGCCACACCTGATCGTCGAGGGTCGGGATGGAGACGTTGACCGTGACCTCGGCCGCGGCGGAGGCGTCCTGCAGCACGTCGACGTCGCGGACGATGAGCGGGCCACGGGTGATCATGCCGAACGGCGTGGCAGCCTCCCCCAGCGCCACGATGGCCCCACGGCTCAGGCGGTAATGCCCCTCGGCCGGCTGGTACGGATCCGTCGCCGATCCGAAAGCGACTTCCTCGCGCTGCCAGCTCTTTCTCGCCAGCTCACAGCGCAGCACCTCGACCAGATTGGTCTTCACGCGGATGCGCGTGCCGTAGCGGGCGCCCGAGGGCCGGCCGGCACGCAGCTCGAAGCCGCGCACGTAGCAGAAGGTGCACTGATGAACGCAGCCGGTGTACGGGTTGAGCGACCAGCGAAACGGCATGCCGCTGACGCGGCTGAGGGCGGTGCGACAGGGCTCCTCGGCGTATTCGGGACGCATTCGCCGAGTATAGAACACCGGTTCTATATCGGCTCGGGGCGCGACTGCCTCCAGGCCGATGATGACGGGTCACCCATGCGGACCGTCTGGTACGGTACGACCCGTCGCCGATTCGGCCATTGGACCGGTCGCGCGGCGCTGGCAGCATCACCGCAGCACCGAGCAGCTGGGGGATCCGAGTCCTGAGCACGCAGCACGCCCCGACCTACGGAGGCCAGGCACTGGTCGAGGGCGTCCTCATTCGCAGCGGGAGCCGCTGGGCGGTGGCCCTGCGCTCGCCGGGTGGCGAGATCCAGGCCTACGACGGCGAGCTGCGACCCGCGTCCGGCGTATGGCGGCTGCCATTCCTGCGCGCGCTGCACGCCCTGGGCGTCCAGCTGCGCCTGGGGATGCGAGCCCTGAGCGACTCCTCGATGCTGGCCGACACCGGCGAGATCCGGCCGATTCCGCTACTGACCACGGTGGTGCTGGTGGCCGTCAGCCTGGTGATCGGCCTGTTCGTCTTCTCGGCTCTGCCCCTGCTGCTCACCGGCCGTGACCCGGCCGCGGAGGCGACGCTCGGCCAGCGCCTGTCGGAGGGCGTCGTCAAGGGCGTGTTCCTGGGCGTGTACGTGGTGGGCGTCACGCGGGTGCCACGCTATCGGCGCATCTTCAGCTACCACGGCGCCGAGCACATGGCCATCGCCTGCGCGGAGGCCGGACTGGCTCTGACCCCGGCCAACCTGGCCCGCTTCAGCCCCGCCCACCCGCGCTGCGGGACCGGCTTCCTGGTGATCCTGGCGGCGGTCGACACCCTGCTGCTGGCCGCGCTGCCCCGCCTCGGCGCCTTCCCCGACCTGGCGCTGCGCATCGGCTTCGTGCCGGTCACCGCGGCCGTCGCCTACGAGCTGCTGCGCTGGGGATCGCGCCAGCGCGGGCTGGGCTTCGCGCTCAACCGCTTCGGGCTGCTGACCCAGCGGCTCACCACCGCGCAGCCTGACGCGGCTCAGCTGGAGGTCGCCGCCGCCGCGCTCGACCGCTGCCGCGCTCCGCAGGCGGCGCAGTCGGCCGTCTCCCCGGTGCCGCTCGAGACCGCTGGAACGGTCGTCGCCGGCGCCACCGCGCTCGCGTTTGCAGGTGGTGACTCTAACGGGCAAGAAGCGATCGATTTGGGCTGAATCTTCCCCGGCATTTGCGGCCGACGCCAAATTCTGGGGAGGTATCGGGCCCTACCTCCCCGTTGCAGTCACCCTGCGCAAATCAGGAGGCTGACCGGGCACGCCTCGCCAGCACGTGTGATACGCTGCCGAAGACAACGGCCCACGGAGGGCCTCGATACCGCGGCACGCATTGGCTCCTTCTCACGGTCTAACGGCGAGACGGGTTCGCCGGAGGGCCGCACGAGCAGGAGTTTTTCCTTGTACGCATCCACTTCCTTCACCGA
>DATBJR010000027.1:0-2224 GCA_036556325.1 Candidatus Limnocylindria bacterium
CCGTGAGCGCTGGCCGAAGCTGACGGTGCCGGGGGCATCCCGTTATCAGCATCGTTCGTGGAGCACGACTGCACGAAGGCACGAGTGCACGATCGTCCGTGATGCCGGCCGACCCGGCTCCCCACGACCGCGCGGCTGATAGCCGCGGGACGCCCGAAGGGTCGAGGTCGAGCTCGAGACCCTCCGGACGCCCCGCGACCAGGCCGCGGACCAGCTGCCGGCTATCCGCCCACGGGTGCCGCCGGAGCCACCGGTGCAACCGGCTCGACCGGAGGCGGTGGGGTGCGACGGCCGCGCCATCGGCTCCATCCCGCCACGGCGAGCGCGCCGAGGCCGAACAGGATCACGACCAGCTTGGCCAGGCCGCCGATGACCGGCAGGCTGGTGAGCACCACGACCACGAGCAGGCCCAGCGCCAGGGCTGCGATCTCTCGCCATCGGTTCTCCTCCTGGCCCGGCAGGATCAGGCGGCCGATGAAGAAGCCGACCACGATATCGGCCAGGAAGGCGAGCGCCAGCACGAACAGGAACGTGCCCAGGCCCAGCGCCATGACGCCGCCGACGATGTCGATCGCCACCAGCGCGCCCAGCCGGGTGAGGCCGAAGACGATGGCCAGCAGGATCATGAGCAGCACGATGGCGATCACGAGCACGACGTAGCCGAGGATCGCCAGGAAGCCACCGCCCAGGGAGGCGGCCGGGCGCTCGCGCAGCGTCGTCTCGGACGCCCGCAGGGCGCGCGGCAGCAGCCAGATGACCAGCAGGCCCAGGATCAGGACGACGACGAAGTGGCTGAGGCCTTCGACGACGTCGTCCTGGACCTCGCGCTCGGGCTCCGCCGGGGTACCCTCGGTCTGCCCCCACCACATGCCCTGCCGCACGACCACGTGCTCGGTGCCGCCGACCGTGCCGCTGCTGGTGTACGCGCCGGCGGTGCCCTCGACGCTGCCGTCGACCGTGCCGGCGACCGTCACCTGCCCGCCGGACACGATGACGTCACCGCCGACCGTCCCGCCGGAGCCGATGTTGATCGTGCCGCCCGCGGCGAGGACATCGCCCGTGACGGCGTCAGTTGACGTGAGGGTGCCGCCGGCCATGCGGACGTCGCCGGTCACCGCGCCGTTGACGGTGAGCTGGCCGCCCGCCCCCAGGACGTCGCCGTCCACGTCACCGTTCACGTTGATCGTGCCGGCGAAGACGACGAGGTCGCCATTGACCGTGCCGTCGACCGTGGCGGTGCCGGAGAAGATGTACAGGTTGCCGTCCACCGTCTCGCTGGCCGGCACGGTGACCTGGTCACCGGTGCGGACCTTGCCGTCCAGGAAGCTGTCCTGTCCGAGGACGATGGTCGTCGCGAGCAGCAGCATGATCGCGGCGAGGGGAAGCGCGATGACGGCCCAGCGAGGCCATCGGCGTCGTATGCGTGTCATTGGGTTGTTCTCTCCATCCGGTGTGATTCCACCCTCCACCCTAGGCCGATGCCGTGGCGGCCTCATCTGCCAAACGTCCTATTTCGGCCGGCGTCTCCGCCGCTTTGACCAGTCTCCGCCGCTTTGAGCCCGCTTTGAGGGCCGCTTTGACCAGCCGGTGGTGATATCGATCAAGATCTGCCGACGCCAGGGCCGAAATCGGCCGTTTCTACCCCGGTTTTGACCACCCACTGGTCAAATCGCGACGAAACGGGCGTTTCTTGATCGTTGTCACCACCCGCTGGTGAATTCGCGACGAAACGGGCGCTTCTTGGTCGTTGGCACCACCCACTGGTGAATGTCGCCGGAAGGCGCCCGAAGGCACGGCACAACCCCGGCATGCGCCGTGCAGGCAGCGCTCGCCCCATGGACGAGCAAGCGGTACGGCAGGGGGCGGGGGAGTTCATCGAGGCGCTGAAGAGCGGAGACATCGGGAAGGCCAGCCAGCAGATGAGCCCGGAGCTGCGGCAGAACCTGGGCGAGGTGGTGGCCATGCTGCCGCTGCCGCTGAGCCAGGGTGAGATCGATGCGGTCGAGACCACCGGCAGCGGGTATCGGGCTGTGCTGGGCCTCACCAACGAAGGTGGATCGATGCGGCTGGAGACACGATGGAAGGACCGCGACGGGACGCCCACCATCGTCGAGGCCAGCCACCTGGCCGATGAGACGCCGGCTGCGGCTGCATCCGAGCCTGAAGAAGGCGGAGGGAATGCATCGTGAACATGGCGCACCGCTACCAGCCAGCCATCGGCGGT
>DATBJR010000028.1:0-18323 GCA_036556325.1 Candidatus Limnocylindria bacterium
ACCAGCGCCAGCACGAACTCAAACAGGAAGATCGCACCCACGATGACGCTGAGGATGATGACCGGCAGGTCCGAGCCGGGGCCTACGCCGGTGAGGTCGATGCGCGGCAGCTTGAGGTCGTGCAGCGGACCATTGGCCAGCAGCGGTCGCAGCAGGCCAACCAGCCAGGCCGCCAGCAGGAATGCCGGCGCGCTGATCAGCGCCACCAGCAGGATGAAGGTCTGGACGGGAAGGGCGAGGGCGCGGAGCAGGCCCTGGGAAGGGACGCCGATCAGCGCCGCGACGGGGATGCTGACGACCGTCAGCGCCACCGCGATGCCCACCACCATCAGCAGCCAGGTCCGGTCGTGGCGCCAGTAGCCCACCGTCGAGCGCCGCAGCGCATCCAGCCGGGCCAGGCCGATGGTCGTCAGTCCGGCGCCGACGAAGAACAGGGTGCCGATGTAGGCGGCCGCGGCGAACCGCGTCTCGACCTCGCCATTCGCAACCGCCTGACCGAGCAGCCACGGGATCGCCAGGCCGGGGACGGCCCAGCGCATCATCCGTTCGTCGATCAGGCTGTCGTCCTCCCGAACGCGGTGGGTGGCGCCCCGGGCGAACGCGCCCCCGGCGGCGAGCCAGCCGGCCAGGTGCAGGCCGAGCGCGCGCAGCGGCTCGCCGTTGAGCAGCGCGACTCGCACCTCGCCGTCGGTGAGCCAGCCGAAGCCGCCGGCCACCACCACCAACCCGACAAAGCCGAACGAGTCGGCGCCCGGTGAGAGCCAGCGCCGGCGCCGCGCCCAGGCCGTGCCGAGCAGCACGAGGATGCCGAGCTCCAGCGGGCCGATGAATGGCCAGTGCCCGCCGGCCGCCTGGACGGCGGCGTAGCCCACGGCGATGAGGCTGCCCTCGGCGAGCGCCCTCGCCGCGGGGATGAGGGCGCTACCCGGCCAGCGCGACGGCACGGGGCATCTCCCAGCTGGGCTCCACCGCGGCGGCCTGCGCCGGCACCCTGGCCAAGCGGGCGCTGCGGGCATGCTGGGCGGCGTTGGGGCCGGCAGCGATGAGCTCGACGCCGAAGCCGCTGCGCGCTGCCCGCCGCAGCGTGGCCAGGAAGGGCGACGGATCGCGGGTGCTGACCAGGAGCAGCTGGCTGCCTGTTGGCGCGTGGGTGGTCAGCCAGCCCAGCAACGTTCCCAACGGTGCCGACGGCACCGGGCCGATGCGCGCCAGCACTTCGCCGAGGCGCGGCAGCTGAGCCAGCGAGGCACGCGGCGGCAGCCAGGCGAAGCGCTGCGGTGAACCGGCGAAGTTCGCCGCCGCGATGCCGACCGAGCTGCCATCGTCGAGCAGGCGCCGCGCGACGGACGCGGCAACCACGCAAAGGGTTTCGAAGGCGTCCTCGTCCCAGGTCAGCCAGTACCGGCCGTCGACCGTCTGCACGTCGACAACGAGGATCGCCGCGCGGCCGCGAGCTGGTTCGAGGCGGCGGCTGACCGGACTGCCGATGCGGGCGGTGGCGCGCCAGTGGACGAGGCGCAGCGAATCCCCCGGCTGGAACGGCCGCACCCCGGCGTACAGGGCCGGATCGACGGTCAGCGAATGGCGGGTGCGCCGCTCGCCGAGCGGCGAGGACGCACGATCCGGATGGTGCAGCGGCGCCATCGCCGGCGCGACGAGCAGGCTGTCCTGCCCCGCCACACCTTCCTCGCGAGCCAGGCGGCCGACGACGTCGCGAATGCCCAGCCGGGCCGGGCCGAACTGATAGCTCCCGCGCCGAACGCCGTCCAGGTGGAAATGGCGGACGACGCGCTCGTACCAGCCCAGGGCCCAGTCGTTGCGCAGCAGGAGTGAGCCGGCCCACCCTTCGTCGCGGGGCATCTCCTCGCGTTCGCGGACCGTCAGCCGTTCCGGCACGCGATCCTCGCCGGTCACCCAGGGCAGCGGCAGGGCCTTCCGGTTCCAGATGGTGACGTCCAGCCCGACGTCGTCGCCCGCGACGGCCCGGGGCGTGGACAACCGCCGGCCGTATTCCAGGCGCGCGGTGCCGTAGCGCGTCCAGACCGCGGTCAGGGATGCGTAGCCGAGGGTGAGGACGGCCACCAGCACCACCCCTGGAGCCGCGGCGGCCATGCCAACCAGCGCCATGGCGACGGCCAGCGCGATCCACCCGGCCATGGGCTCAGCCGTCCGGCGGGAAATCGCCGGCCATCGGCACCGGCACCGCGTCGAGCACCTCCTGGACGACAGCCGCGGTGGTGGCTCCACGCAGCTCTCGGTCAACCTCCAGCAGGAGCCGATGATCCAGCACCGCGTGCGCGACGTCCCGGATGTCGTCCGGCAGGACGAAGCTGCGCCCGGCGAGCAGTGCCCAGGCCTGCGCCACGCGATAGAGGGCGACGCTGGCGCGCGGCGAGGCACCCAGCCGCACATCGGCGTGGTCACGGGTGGCACGCACCAGGTCGACGCCGTAGCGCTCGGCGTCCTCGGAAACGTGCACCGTTCGGCAGGCGGCGGCGAGCTCCAGGACCTGCTGCGATCCGATCACGGTGGGGACGTCATCCAGCGGCTCCGCCGTGGCCTGGTGGCGGCGCGCGATCCGGCGCTCGTCCGCCTCGTCGGGGTAGCCAATCGCGATGCGCAGCACGAAGCGGTCGAGCTGCGCCTCGGGCAGCGCGAAGGTGCCCTCCAGCTCGACCGGGTTCTGGGTCGCGAGCACCAGGAAGGGCTCCGGCAGCGGGCGGGTCAGGCCCTCGGCGCTGACCTGGCGCTCCTGCATCGCCTCAAGCAGGGCCGACTGCGTGCGCGGCGTGGCGCGGTTGATCTCGTCGACGAGCACGACGTTGGCGAACACGGGCCCGGCAACGAAGCGGAAGGTGCCGCCCTCGAGGATGCTTGAGCCGGTCACGTCGCTCGGCAGCAGGTCGGGCGTGCCCTGGATCCGGCCGAAGCTGAGGCCCAGGGCACGGGCGAAGGCCCGCGCCAGCAGCGTCTTGCCAACCCCCGGCACGTCCTCGATCAGCGCGTGGCCGCCCGCCAGCAGCGCCGTGGCCAGCAGCCGCAATGGGACCTCGCCGCCGACCACCGCCCGCGACACGGCGCCCTCGAGCTCCACGAGGAAGCGCGCGCCGCGCTGATCCTCTGAACGGCGCCGTGGCGCCTCGACGGTGGTCGCGGGAGCAGCGCCGGGCGGATCGGTCACGTAATCAGGTACTCGTCAGGGTACGGAGGCGGCCACCACGGTCCATCGCTGCGAGCCGAGGGCCGCCGGCCTGGCCGCCAGGTCCAGACGCAGTATCTCCTCCAACGCAACCGGCACCAGCTCGCTGGCGCCGAAGATGCCGAGGAACGTGGTCGGCCGCCGCTCGAAGCGGACCACCTCGGCCACGGCCACCGCCACGCCGTCCCTCGGCCCATCGATCCGAAACCTGACGTCGCGCAGCACGCTACCCGGATCCTCGTCGCAGTCGGATGGCAACGTCCCGTTCGCGCAGAGCTGGCGGAGACGCGCGGTGGCGTCCGCGGCCGCCGAGGAGAGCAGGACTGGATCGGCGCCATCGGTTTCCTCCCAGGCTACGTCGTGGCCGGCGGCGACATCGGCCCAGCCGGAGAGGAAGCGATCGACCACCGCGGCCGGCGAAGCCTGGTCGGCGGCCACCAGCCAGAAGCCGGTGCCCCAGGCGAGCAGGGGAAGCGTCAGCCAGGCCGCGGCCGCGGCCGGCGAGCGGCGGCCCACCGGCGGTGTCGCCTGGCCGGCGAGTCGCTGTGCGCGCCGGTAGCCGAGCAGCGCCTGGACGCCCCAGACGCCGATGAACGCCATGCCCAGCAGGAAGGGCACGAGATACCAGGTCGTGTCAAGCAGGAGCCAGCTGAGGAGGCCGATGAGCGCCAGCCCCAGGGCCTCGGCCAGCAGCCAGGTGCTCCCGGCGTAGCGACGGCCCATGGCCACCTCGCCCAGGCCCCAGGCCACCAGCGAGAGGCGCAGCACGCGGCCCGGTGCCGCGCCCATCACTCCCCGATGAGGAGGGTGCGCAGCTCAGCCTCGTGCTCGGCGGAGGTGACGGCCAGCAGCCGATCCCCGTTGAGCAGGCGCGTCTCCTGGCGGACCGGCAGCGCCTTGTCGCCCCGGACCACGACCAGCACGTAGCTGTCCTCCGGCAACGCGAGGTCGCGAAGCGACTGTCCCACGACCGGCGAGCTGGCATCCAGCTGGGCCTCCACGATCTGCAGCTCGCCGCGCTCCAGCTCCGCGAGGTGGAGAAGATCGTGGACCGGGATCTCGTGCTCGATGACGCCCAGGATCGACCGCGTGGGGCTCACCGTCTCGTCGATGGCCAGCTGTCGGAAAAGGTGCTCGTTCTTCGGATTGTTCACGCGCGCGATGGCGCGCGGCACGTTGAACTTCATCTTCGCCACCTGGCAGGCGACCAGGTTGTCCTCGTCGTCGCCGGTGACCGCCGCCATCACGTCGGCGCGCGCCATGCCCGCCTCGGCCTGGTAGCGGCCCTCGCATCCGTCGTTGGGCACCACGATGCTGCCGACCTCCTCGGCGATGAGCCGGGCGCGGGCCGGGTCCTTCTCGATCATGACCACCTCGTGGCCGGCAGCCAGCAGCTCGCGGGTGAGGTAGTAGCCGACGTTGCCGCCGCCGATGACCACCACGTACACCTCAGCTTCCCTCCGTGCCGGCCGGTGCCTCTTCGCCGAGGTCGGCATCGACCTGCTGGGCTGCCTTGGAGCCGGCCACCGGGGCACCGCGCAGCGGCTCGGCGGTCGGCGGCTGGACCTGGCCGCCGGTCGCATCGGCCCCCTCGCTCGAGGCGCGGACCAGCGCATCGGCCAGGATGACGGTGCGGCAGATGGTCTCCAGGCCGAGCGAGCGGTAGGCCTCGGCGCGGACGGGGTCGTTGATCTTGGCGATGACGCGCGGAATGCCGAACACGTGCTTGCCGAGCTGCGCGGCCATGGCGTTGCGGTTGTCGCCCTCGGTGAGGGCCATCAGCAGGTCGCACAGCTCGGCGCCGGCGGAGCGCTGAACGTCCTCGTCGCCGCCGCTGCCGCGCACCGTGACGCCGCCGAAGGTCGACGGCAGCCGGTTGAAGGCGCGCTGATCGGTGTCGATCACGGTCACGTGCTCGCCCCGCTCGTCGAGCTCGGTGGCGGTCCGGGCGCCGACGCGCCCGCAGCCCACGATGATGATCCTCATGGCGTGTGTGCCAGGTCCTCTGTTTCGACGCGCAGGCACCAGACCGGCGCGGTGGAGTTGCGCATGACGTACGGAACCGTGCGCCCGGCGTCCCAGCCTCCGCCGAAGCGCTTCTTATAGCGTAGCCCCATGACGATGAGGTCGGCGTTCTGCTCGACCGCGTCGTCCACGATCGCGGCACCCGCCGCCCGGGCCTGGGCGATCCCGGTGCGCACCCGCACCTCGCGCTCGCTGAGGAAGGTCTCGGCGCGCTCGATCACCTCGTCGGCGAAGGCGATGGCGTTCGGGTCCTCCGCGTCCAGCTGCCGTTCGAATGGCACCTCGATGACGTGCAGCAGCGAGACCTGGCCCTCGGTGCCGGCCACCAGCACGGTGGCGAGCCGCAGCGGCGCGTCGTCGGCTTCGGTGCCGGCCAGCGGGACCAGGATCCGCTCGTAGGTGAGCAGCGGCGACCGCTTCTCGCCGCGCCGTCCGAAGATCATGTGGGCGCTATCCTACGGCCCCCTCAGCGTCCGTAGCTCAGTCGCTCGGCGAGGCGCGGCGGCAGGTCGACCTCGCGCATCGCCCGCTGGGTGGCGGCCACGTCGTAGCTGACCCGCCGAAACTCGGCCGTCCCCGCCTCGGTGTCGATCACCAGGTACGACGCCGCCGGGTTGCCGTCACGCGGCTGCCCCACGCTCCCCGGGTTCACCAGCGCACGTCCCGCGGCCACGGAAATGGGCGCACCCGGCGTGGCTGCCACGGCCCGGACCTGCCCATCGTCGGCGCGGAAGATCACCGGCACATGGGTGTGGCCGTTGAGGCACAGCCGCGTGTCGAATGACCCCAGGTTCGCCATGGCAACCTCGGGATCGGTGACGTATTCCCAGGTTGGGTCGCGCGGAGAGCCGTGCACGGCGGTCAGCTCGCCCTCGCGGCGCACCTGCGGCAGGGTGGCGAGGTAGGCGCGCGCGTTGTCGTCCACCACCTCGGCGGTCCAGCGGATGGCCCTGGCGGCGTCGGGATTGAACCAGCCGATGTCCACCTGCCCGATGGCGGCGCCGTCGTGGTTCCCCATCACGCTGCGCGCCCCCAGCTCCTGCAGCCGGGCAATGACCTCGTTCGGCTGCGGTCCGTAGCCCACGATGTCGCCCAGCACCCAGACCTCGTCCACCGGGGGAAGGTCGTCGCGCACCGCGTCGAGCGCAGCGAGATTGGCGTGGATGTCCGACAGGACCGCGATTCGCATGGGCCGTCGAGTGTACCGATGGCACAGCGCGTCCGCTGTCCGCGCATCTCACGTAGCCACCGTTGTACGCCGAACCCAAACCGCACCGCGGCACACGCAGCGGTTGTGCCGCAACCAGACCGATGCCTAGGCCAGCGGCCGCCGGGCGGGCTCGCCCGGACGGCGGGGATAGCGCTCGGGCGTCTGGCGCTCCTTCGACACCAGCACGAACGTATGGCCGCCGAGCGCGGGCAGCGACGGACGGATATCCGGCGATGCGCCTCCGAGTTGAGCCGCCGCGGAGCGGCCGCGGCGGAACTCGTCGTCCGCATCGGTCAGCGGCCCCTTCCAGGCCAGCAGGCAGCCGCCGACGGTCAGCAGCGGCAGCGCCAGCTCGGCGAGGACCGGCAGCGCGGCACAGGCGCGCGCCGCAACGAGGTCATGCCGCTCGCGGTGCGCGGGCAGGCGGCCCAGCGTCTCCGCCCGCTCGGCCACGACCTCCACGTTGCGCAGGCCGAGCGACTCCACGAAGCCGCGCAGGGTGTCGGCCTTCTTGGCAACCGAATCCACCAGCGTCCAGCGCACGTCGGGCCGGGCGAGGGCCAGCGGAATGCCCGGCACGCCGCCACCCGAACCGAGGTCCAGCGCCGTCGATGGCGCGAGCGCGTCCAGCATCCGCAGGCCGGCAAGCGCATCGAGGAGGTGAAGGCGTGCCACCGCCTCGGGTTCGACGACGCGCGTCAGGTTGAGCCGGGCGTTGGCCGCGAGCAGGAGCTCGACGTAGCGCTCGGCCGCATCGGCGTAGCCGACCGGCAGCTCCGGCAGGTCCGCCCCATTCAGCAGCGCCTCGAGGTGGCTGCGCGCGGCGCGCGCCGCGAGCGCTACGGCATCGGTCTGGGCCAAAAGGGAAATGCCTCCTCCGGTGGCGTTTCGGTCTTCCCGGTCGGGTGCGGTCTGGATGGCCGGCTCTCGCATCGGCCCCGCGCCCGCCCGGTTACCGTACTCGGCCGCCGGGGAAGCAGGACCGCGACCATAGCAGTCGCCGGCGGTGGACAACAAGGCGCTTATCCACCATTCCGCGCGCCGATCCACCGATTGTGGATAAGTCACCCGGATATACTCGAAGCCGATGGCGCCCGACCCTTCGCCGACCGCTAGCATCGAGGGACAGTGGCGGCGACCGTGCTGAACGGCTCGCCACCGCGCTTCGCTCACCAGAGCGAGGCCGAGCTGGCGAGGATTCTCGACTTCTACAACGTCGAATGGCGCTACGAACCCGACACCTTCCCCATCTCCTGGAACGCCGCCGGCGCGGTCGTCGAGTCGTTCTCGCCGGACTTCTATTTGCCCGAGGTCGACCTCTACGTGGAGCTGACGACGCTGAAGCAGTCGCTGGTCCGCAAGAAGAATCGCAAGCTGCGCTGGCTGCGCCAGCTGTACCCGGAGGTGAGGGTCAAGCTGTTCTACGCACGTGACTTCAAGGCGCTGATGGTCAAGTACGGGCGCCTGGACTTCCTGGCCGATGTCACTGCCATGAACGGCAACGGCCCCCTGAACGACGCCGACGGCGGAGAGGACTGATCGCCATCCCATGGACCCGCAGCATTCCGGCACCCAGACGACGACCCTGAGCCCGCCGACCATGCATGACGACGTCGAGGACATCCTCCTCACCGAGGAGCAGATCCGCCAACGGGTCGCGGAGCTGGGCCAGCAGCTGGCCGCCGACTACGTGGGCCGCTTCCCGGTGCTGGTCAGCGTTCTGAAGGGCTCGATCATCTTCCTGGCCGACCTGGTGCGGTCGATGCCGGTGCCGCTCAGCGTCGACCTCATGGAGCTGTCGAGCTACGGCGCCTCGACCGAGTCGAGCGGGCAGGTCCGCATCCTGAAGGACCTGTCGGGGCCCATCAGCGGGCGTGACGTGATCGTGGTCGAGGACATCATCGACACCGGACTGACCCTCAACTACCTGCTGCATTACCTTCGGGACCGGAACCCATCGTCGGTAACCATCTGCTGCCTGCTCGACAAGCCGGCGCGTCGCCTGGCCGAGATCCAGATCGACTACCGGGGCTTCACGATCCCGGATCGGTTCGTGATCGGGTACGGCCTGGACTACGACGAGCGCTACCGCAACCTGCCCTACATCGGCGTGCTGCGGCCGTCGGTCTACGGCGGCGCCCCGCCCCAGGGCTGATTCCCGGTGGCCGACGGCGCGCCGCGCCGGTTCCGGCTGCCGATCCTGCTCGGTAGCCTGCTGATGATCGCGGCCGGCTTCCTGCCCTGGTGGCGCGCCGGCGGGGACGTGGTCGACGGCATCTCGGTGCCGGCCGCGTCGGGGATCGGGCTCGAGGGCCCCGGGCTGGTCATCTTCGGCGCGGCGGTGATCGCCCTGGTGCTGCTGGACGTCGGCTACATCCGCGGCCGGTGGGGATTCGTCCTCGACTCGCCATGGGCCTACCTGCTGCTCGGCGTCGCGGCCGCCGCGGCGCTCGGCTTCCGGGTCTGGGAGCTCTGGTCGTTGGGCTACTTGCCCCTGCCGCAGCGTTCCCCGGGGATCGCGGCCGCGGCCGTCGGCGTGGCGCTGCTCCTGTACGGCGCTGGCACGGGCTTCGGGGTGCGCCGCCCGACCTAGCGCACGGCCGGCGGCAGGATGATGGGGCTGAGCAGGATCCAGCCGATGACCACCGCCACCAGCAGCCCGACGAGGATCAGGATCGGCCGCAGGTCCGGCTTGTAGGCCGATGGCGGACGCCGGCTCACGACCCTCCACCCCCTCCCGTCCCGCCAGCCGGCGTCCAGGTGCCTTCCAGCGCCGTGGTGCGGTCGCCATCGGCGCAGATGTCGATCACCTTCTCGACCAGGATCGCTTCGCCGCCGGCGCTGCGAACGTGGTAGAAGCCGCGGGCATCGGGACAGGCCGGGTCAGCGGTCAGGATGATGCTGGTCCCCGCCGTCTGCAGGGCGCCGGACCAGCTGCCGGAGGCGTAGGTGGTCTCGGTCAGCGTGAGCGTGGCCGTCCCGCCCTCCCGCTGGTACGTGCCCGGCGACCAGTGCGAACTGACCGCCTCGGCCTCCTGGAGCTGCACGAACCGCCCGATGCCCCCACCGAGGCCGGCCACCAGCAGGGTCCCCAGCGCGGCAGCCAGCACGGTGCGCGGTGGCGGCGAACGGCGCAGCGCCACGATGACCATGGCGCCCACGGCGGCCAGCGCGACGAACAGGGCCCAGCCCGGCGTGACGGCCACGCTGGTGACGTGCGCGGCATGGCTCAGCGGCACCAGGCCGGCCAGCAGCAGGCCCAGGGCGAGCGCGGCCAGCACCGCCATCCAGCGCCGCGCGAACGGGACGGGCGCCGCCATCCCGGCGACCCCTGCGGCCACGGCCGCCAGGCTCAGCACCGGGACGGACTTCAGCTGCCACGCGTTCAGGGCCAGGGTCAGGGTTCGGTAGCCCTCGCCGCCGACGACGCGGCTGTGCATCAGCCAGCCGGGCACCAGCGACAGGACCAGCACCCCGACGCCGAGCGCCAGGACGGCCACCTGCCAGCGCGGGACCCCGCGCAGCGCGCTGCCGTTCGAGTTGCCTGTACCCTCCTGTGCCATGACGCGGGTGCTCCTGGTGGGGGCGGTGGTGGTGATTGTGGCCGTGGCGGCCGGGTTCGGCTGGCTCGCCAGCCGCGGCCCGGTCAGCGCGACGTCGACGGTGAACCCGCGCGTCACCGTCCAGTGTGCCGCCGCCACCGGGGTCTCCGCAGCGGCCTGCGGCGCGTGGGGCGACCAGATCCTGGCAGAGGACCCGGCGACCAAGACCTTCGACCGCAGGGACCTGCGCCGGGTGACCTTCGACCGCGCGCTGTTCGGCTTCGGCGCGGAGTGCTCGGTGGCGTGGTTCATCGAGCGCGACGCCGAGGAGCCGGTCTGGAGCGGGAGCGTTCCGTGCCGCTAGCCGCCCGAGCTCGGCGTCCGGCTAGATCTCGCCGAGGTATGCCTGGCGGACCTGGGGGTTGGCCGCGAGGTTGGCGGCCGTGTCGTGGAGCAGGATGCGCCCGGTCTGCAGCACGTAGCCGCGGTGCGCGACGTTCAGCGCCATCAGGGCGTTCTGCTCGACCAGCAGGACCGTGGTGCCCTGGCCGTTGATCTCGGTGATGATCGCGAAGATCTGCTCGGTCAGGATGGGGGAGAGGCCCATCGACGGCTCGTCCAGCAGCAGCACCTTGGGGCGTGCCATCAGCGCGCGGCCCATGGCCAGCATCTGCTGCTCGCCGCCCGACAGGGTGCCCGCCTTCTGCGAGCGCCGCTCCCGCAGCCTCGGGAAGAGGTCGTAGACCCGCGCCATGTCGTCGTCGATCTTCTCGCCGACGCGCGCGAAGGCGCCCATCTGCAGGTTCTCGTGCACGCTCATCCGGGCGAACACGCGGCGGCCCTCCGGGGAGTGGGCGATCCCCATCTTCACGATCTCGTGCGGCGGCGTCTGCTGGATCTCCTGGCCGTTGAGCCGCACCGTGCCCCCGCGCGGCCGCAGCACGCCGGAGATCGTCCGCAGGGTCGTGCTCTTGCCGGCGCCGTTGGAGCCGATGAGGGTCACGATCTCGCCGCGCATCACGTGCATCGACACGCCCTTCAGCGCCTCGATGTTGCCGTAGAAGACCTGCAGGTCCTGGAGATCGAGGATCTGCTCCTGCGGGGCGCCCGACGGCATCGGCCCGGCGGAGGAGGCTGCGGTCATGAGGCGGTCGCCTGCTTGCCGAGATAGGCCTCGATCACCCGCGGGTTGGAGCGGATCTCCTCCGGCGTGCCCTCGGCGATCTTCTCCCCGTAGTCGAGCACCGTGATCCGCTCGCTGACCCCCATGACCACCTTCATGTCGTGCTCGATGAGCAGCACCGACAGGTTCAGCTGGTCGCGCAGGTGGCCGATGAGCTTTGTCATCTGCGCCGTCTCGCCGGGGTTCATGCCGGCGGTCGGCTCGTCCAGCAGCAGCAGCTTTGGATCGCTGGCCAGCGCCCGGGCGATCTCGAGCCGTCGCTGGTCGCCGTACGGCAGGTTGCGCGCCCACTCCCCCTCGTAGGCGCGGCTGAGGCCGACCAGGTCGAGCAGCTCGCGGGCGCGCTCGGTGGTCTCCTCCTCCTCGCGGCGCACGGCCGGCAGCCGCAGCAGGGAGCCGACCCAGGAGGCGCGCATCCGCACGTGCCGGCCGACCATGACGTTGGCGAGCACCGACATCTCGTTGAAGAGGCGGATGTTCTGGAAGGTACGGCCGATTCCCAGCTCCACGATCTCGTGTGGCGTGCGACCCACGATCGAGGTGCCGTCCAGCTGGATGTCGCCGGAGGTCGGCGTCAGCATGCCGGTCATCTGGTTGAAGAAGGTCGTCTTACCGGCGCCATTCGGCCCGATCAGCGACACGATCGAACGCCGGGGAATGACGAAGTCGACGTCGCGGTTGGCAACCAGCCCCCCGAAGCGCATCGTGACCTTGCTGGCGCGCAGGACCGCGTCGGTTCCGGCATCGGCGGCGTCCGGCGCGGCTTCGCTGCGGGTCTCGGCTGCCGGCTGGGGCTCGGTCATGTGATCATCGGCTCCGGCGTCTCGGCCCCGGTCTCCCGGTTCCAGACCTCCTCGTCCCAGGCCTCCTCGTCCTCGCCCTCGCCCTTGTGCAGCTCGGCGCGACGGCTGCGGTTCGGGAGCAGGCCCTCGGGGCGCAGCAGCATCATCGCCACCAGCACGATGCCGTAGATCAGCAGCCGGTACTCGCTGAACTCGCGCAGCACTTCCGGCAGGCCGACCAGCACGATGGCCCCGATGACCACGCCCGGGATGGAGCCGATGCCGCCCAGGATGATGAGGGCCAGCGCGTTGATGGAGACGATGATGTTCAGGTCCTGGGGAAAGACGCTGCCGATGCGTACCGCGTACAGCGCCCCGGCCAGCCCGCCGAAGGTCGCGCCCAGCGAGAAGGCGAGCAGCTTGTACTTGGTCGTGTTCACGCCGCTGGCCTCGGCCACCGACTCGTCCTCGCGCATCGCGGTCCACGCGCGCCCGACTCGCGAACGGGCGAGGGAGATGGCGGCGATGGCGGCGATGATGCACGCCCCCAGGATCGGATAGTAGAGGCGCTCCGGCTGCCGCAGGTCGATGCCGAATATCTGCGGCGGGGGGATCTGCAGGATTCCCTGCGCGCCACCGACGTACGGGGTCATCCAGTCGGAGAGGAAGATGATCCGGGCGATCTCGCCGAAGCCCAGGGTGACGATGGCGAGGTAGTCGCCCCGCAGCCGCAGCACCGGCGCGCCGATGGTCAGGCCGATGAGCGCGGTGATGGCCATCACGATTGGCACCGCCACCCAGAAGTTGATGTGCGGCGCGAAGAACGGCGAGACCGGCGAGGTCAGCACCGCGGTGGCGTAGGCGCCGACCGCGTAGAAGGCGACATAGCCGAGGTCGAGGAGGCCGGCGAAGCCGACCACGATGTTCAGCCCGAGTCCCAGCAGGATGTAGATGCCGATGAGGTCGAGCGCCTGCGACAGGAACGAGCCGGCGTACAGCGGCGGGGTCAGCAGGATGATGACGGCAATGGCGAGCCACACCAGCCGGACCGACGTCCGCTGGGCCGAGCCGAGGCTGCGGAATCGCTGGCGTACGTCGTCGCGGCGATCGGCCCAGGCCCAGCCGGACACGCCAAAGGCGACGAGCGCTACCAGGGCGCCGGCGATCGTCATGCCGTCGCGGGCATAGAGGAACGAGTTCACCGCCTTGAGCCCCAGGCCGGTCAGGATCTGGCCGACGAAGGTCTGCATCAGGGCCAGGCCGGTGACCGCCACCAGGCCGGTCAGGACGCCGCGTCGGATGGACGCCGGCAGCACCCGGATGGCGGCGCCCAGGACTCCGAGGCCGGCCGACCCCAGGACCAGGGCCAACGAGCCGGGGACGGCGTCGAGTCCCAGGTGCAGGGTCTTGACGAGCAGCGGCGAGGCGTTGACCAGCACGCCGTGGACGTTGACCGCCTCGATCAGCCATGCCATGACGGCCACCAGCAGGCCGGTGAAGAGGCCGCCCACCGCGCCCGACAGCAGGGCCGTCGCCGCGCCGGGCTCGATCGTCTCCGGGGCGCGCCGCGGGGCGGCGGCGAGAAAGCCGGCCACGAAGGCGGTGATGACCGGGATCATCACGCCCAACGAGACGAGGCGGGTGATGAGGTCGCGGTCGTCGAGCTTCACGACCAGGCCGACCAGCGACAGGTGGGCGATCACCAGGCCGGCGACCAGGCCGATGAAGACCGCGCGGCGCAGGAAGGGCAGCATCAGGTGTTGTCCTTGCGCCCGAGGAACCCGGTCGGGCGGTAGATGAGCACCAGCACCAGCACGCTGAAGGCGATGACGTCCTTGAGCTGGTTGGCGCTGGGGATGCCATAGCCGTCGAGGACGAGATAGGGGGCGACCGCCTCGAGCAGACCCAGTGCCAGCCCGCCGAGCATGGCCCCGACGATGTTGCCGATGCCGCCCAGCACGGCCGCGGTGAAGGCCTTGATGCCGGGGAAGAAGCCCATCGAGTAGCTGACCTGGTTGAAGATCAGCGTGTAGAGGATGCCCGCCGCACCCGCCAGCAGGCCGCCGATGGCGAACGTGAAGACGATCACCCGGTCGACGTCGATGCCCATCATGGCGGCGACGTCCTTGCTCTCGCTGACCGCGCGCATGGCCCGACCTGTTCGCGTGCGCTCCACGAAGAGATAGAGGCCGATCATGAGCGCCACCGACGCCACCATGACCACGGCTCGCGCGACGCCGATCTTCACTCCGAAGACGTCGAACGTGCCGGCGAAGATGGGAAAGGTCGGGTAGGCCTTCACGCCGGCGCCGTAGAGGCCGCGGAAGGTGTACTGCAGGACCAGCGAGGCGCCGATGGCGGTGATCAGCGGAACGAGCCGCGGCGCGCCGCGGAGCCGCCGGTAGGCGATCCGCTCCAGCAGGATGGCGACGATCATCGAGGTGACCATCGAGATGATGAGGACGATGGAGAAGGCGAGGATCGGGTTGCTCGCGACGACGCCCTCGTCAGCCAGCGCCTGCGCGGCGAAGACGGCGGTGAACGCGCCCGCCATGAACACCTCGCCGTGGGCGAAGTTGATCATGAACAGGATGCCGTAGACCAGCGTGTAGCCGATGGCGATCAGGGCGTAGACGGCACCCAGCGCCAGGCCCGAGATGATGAATCCCTCCCACACGTCGAGGGAGTAGCGCCCCTTGGCGATGGTGAGGCCAGCGCCGATGATCACGATCGCGCCCACCGCGATGGCGAGAAGCGTCAGCAGGACGGTGCTGAACTTGATCCGCTGTCGTGCTCTGACTGACGGCCCCATGCTCGGTCCTCAACGTGGTGGGGGTCTGAGGATGCGCGGGAGTGCCGGAGGTGCGGTTGTTGCGGAAACACGATGCGGGTGAGCCTCGATGGCCCACCCGCACCGGGTTCTATCGGTCGGGTCGGATCCCGCCTATGGCCAGATCCGAACGTACTTGCCGTTCTTGAGCTGCGAGACGGAGATCTTCGCGTCAGCGCAGTCACCGTTCTCGTCGCACGTCAGCGTGCCGGTGATGCCCTTGTACCCGGAGGTCGCGAGGAAGGCGTCACGCAGCGCGGTGCGCGGGATCGAGAGCGTGCCGTTCTCGTCGATGGCGACCTTCTGAACGGCGTCGAGGATCATGTTGACCGCGTCGTACGCATGCGCGTGGAACGGAGCGGTCGGCTCGTCCTCGCCAGAGACCGTGCGGTACTCGGGCAGGAACGTGTCCTCGTAGAAGTTGCCGGAGAAGGCGAGGTCCGGGCCGGAGAAGTACATCCCCTCCGCGCCGTCACCCGCGGCATCGACGAAGTCGGGGCTGAAGATGCCATCGGCACCAGCCCGAATCGTGTTGTCCAGGTCGGAGTTCTGTGCCGCCTGCTGGGTGATCAGCGCACCCTCGGCGATGAAGATCGGGTAGTACAGGAAGTCAGGCGCCTTGCCATTGTTGCTGGTCGCGATCTTGGCCAGCACGCTGCTGAAGTCGGTCTGCCCGACGGTAATGGCTTCCTGGTCGGTGATCGTGCCGTCGCACTGCGACTTGAAGTTGTCGGCGAAGACCTGCTGCAGCTGCTGAGCGTACGGGCTGCCATCGTGGATGGTCGCCGCGCTCTTGACCTTCAGCTCTTCGCAGGCGAACTGCGCCATGGCCGCGCCCTGGATCTTGTCGTTGTGCGCGGTGCGAGCGTAGAACGGCTGATGCGTCGCCGGGTCCGTCAGGGACGGGGCCGTGTTGGACGGGGAGACGATCAGGATGCCGGCCTCGCTCAGGATCTGGGCCGCGGGCTCGCCGGCGCTGGAGCAGCTGGTGCCCACCACCGCGACGATCTCGGGCTTGCTCTTGAGCAGGTTGGCCGAGGCGGTGCCGCCATCGGCGCTGCACCCGTCATCCTGGTTGTCGAGCTCGACGTCATGGCCGAGGACCTGCCCGCGCAGGTTGATGGCCACCTGGGCGCCGTACTGGCTGTCGAGGCCGAGGGAGCTGTTCGCTCCAGAGATGACGAGGGCGGTGCCCAGCACGATCGGCGCGCCGGCTTCGACCGTGACGCAGCCGAACTCATCGGCCGCACATGCGGCCGCGGCGCCGCCGCCGCTCGCGCCAGAGCTCGCGCTCGCGCCAGCCGACGTTGTACCGCCACCCGTGGGGGTGCAGGCGGCAACGGCGAGCAGCGTGACCGCGAGGATGGCAATCCATCGCAAGTGCTTCTGCATGCGGTACTCCTCCAGATGCTCGGGGGCGCGCAAGCACGCTGCCCATGAAAGGTGGGGCGCATCATAGTGGCGGCCTTGCGGCGTGCGCAAGGTTATTCGTGGATTGCGTCCACCACGCTGCCGATGACATCCGGGCCACCGAGCGACGAAGCGTGCTAGACTGTCCCGGGTACGTCTCGCAGCCATCGTGCTGCGCATCGCTCCCGAGAGGCCTCCGTGGAGTTTCACGTCCGCAGCGCCCGCCTCACCGACATCGACACCGCAATGCGTCTCCTGATGCGCGATGGCGATGCACCGGGCGAGCAGCGCGGCAACGCCGATCGGCTCCGAAGCCTGCTCTTCCTGCCCGCCACGACCGTCGTGGTTGCGGAGGCGGATCGACAGGTGGTCGGGGTCGGGGTCCTCTCGATCCGTCCCACGGTTCGCACCGGGGCCTTCGTCGGCGTGATCGACGAGCTGGGCCTGGAGGGACCGCCGGAACGGGCGACGCGAGCGACGGCGGCGAGCGCCCCCGGTCGATCGGAGATCGGCCGCTCGATTCTCGAGCAGCTCATCTCGTCGGCCAGGAATAAGGGCTGTGCGCGCGTGGAGATCACCGATCCCCTGGCGACTGCCGAACCAACCCTGTTGAAGGGCGTCGGGTTCGAGCGACACGGGGTGCTGCTGAGCCGCGCCATCGGTTGACGTTTCGTCGCCGATCGGCGCGCCGGGCCGGGATACCGCTGACGCCAGCCGCCGTACTACACACCACAGGAGAAGAGCTCGACCGTGAGCAAGAACGTGGCCGTCTTCGTAGACGTTGCCAACCTTTACTACTCGGCCCGCGGGCAGGAGGTCGACGTCGATTACGTCGCCCTGCTCAAGGCCGCCACCAAGGGGCGCGACCTGATTCGCGCCTACGCCTATTCCGGGCTGGACCCGGAGAACGAGAACCAGCGCAAGTTCATCGACTTCCTCAACAAGAACGGCTACAAGGTCGTCCACAAGGACATCCGCAAGTTCGGCGACGGCCGGGTCAAGGCCAACCTGGACATCGAGCTGGTGGTCGACATGTTCCGCCTCGCGAAGCGGATGGACATTGCCGTCGTCGTCTCGGGAGACGGCGACTTCGCCGCCGCCATCCGCGCCCTGCAGGACGAAGGGGTGCGCTGCGAGGTGATCAGCTTCCGGCCCAACACCTCGTCGGACCTCATCGCCGTGGCCGATGAGTTCATCGACATCATGAAGATCGCCAGCATCGGGCGCGACAAGAAGACGGCCACCGCCACCAAGGGCATGAGCGCCCCCGAGATGCCGGCCAAGGAGGTCGTGCCGGAGTTCGGCTTCCGTGAGGCCTCGCCGTCGGTTGCCGCCGCGGCGCTGGCCGCGATCCGCGAAGGCAAGCCCGCCGCGGCCGGCCGCTCGGCTCGCGGCCGCGGCCGCGCCGCCGCCGAGTCCAAGGGCGAGCCCACGGCGCAGCCCAGCCCCGTGGCGGCGTCCGTGAACGGCGAGCACGCGGAGGGCGAGGAGGGGCGCCGGCGGCGCCGGCGGCGCGGCGGACGCGGTCGTGGGCGTGGTGTGCACCGCACCGAGCCCGAGGCAACGACGGCCGAGGCCGGGAGTGAAATCGGCTGGACCGAGCTCGACGACATCTCGCAGATCGACGACCTCGGCAACATCGGCCCGTTGACCGACGATACCGGGGAAGAGCGGGAGTACACCTTCGAGGAAGCGGACGAGGCAACGCTCGCGGAGCTGGGCATCCTGGATGGAGCCGGGGCAACGGCTCCCGTTGCACCTGAGGCGGCGGAGGCACCAAGTGAGAAGCCGGCGCCGCGCCGGCGGACCCGCGCCCGGAAGCCGGATGCGGAAGCCGTCGCCGGGGACGAGGAGAAGCCCGCGAGGCCCGCGCGCCGCTCCCGGGCCAAGAAGGCGCCGGAGACCGCTTCGGCCGAAGTCCAGGGTGGCGACGAGGCGAAGCCGCGAGCCCGCCGCTCCCGGGCGAGTGGCGCCGCAGCGAAGTCGTCCGCGACCGCAGCGCCGGCCAAGGACGCCGATGCCAAGCCGGCTCGCCGGCCGCGCGGCAAGAAGGCAGACGAGCAGCCGGCCGAAGCCCCGGCCGACGGCGAGGGGGGCGACGGCCAGGGCATCTGGCAGCGCTTCCGCTCCGCTCGCGGCGGT
>DATBJR010000029.1:0-17031 GCA_036556325.1 Candidatus Limnocylindria bacterium
CAATATGCCCTTCATTTGACCGGCGGCATCTCGGACTACACCCAGAGCGTCACCGGCATGGACGCTCGGTTCCTCGTGAAGGCTGAGACGACCGACACGAGCTGCAACCCCGGCTCCGGCACGACGATCTATGGCCAGCAAACCCTGCTCAGCGCGTATAACGCCACCCCGCAGCCCTTCGGGACGCTTGTGCCAGGTGGGCGGCTGTACGTCATCTGGTCAAACGCCTGGGACAGCAGCGCCGGCAACCAGAACGCCCTCCAGGGGCAGACGCTTACCGTGAACACCTTCATGACCGGCCAGACCGACTAGCCGATCAGGAGTCAATGGTGCTGTGGTGCGCGGGGCGACCCGAGCACCGCAGCACCACGAACCACGCGCACGGATATGGGACTCCTGCTGACGCTGGCCTGGCGCGCAATCCAGGTAGGGCTCTGGATCGCGCTGCTCGGCTTCCTCGCGCTGTTCGCACTGGGGCGGTTCACGCCGTATGAGGCGTTGGTCGTCCGCAGCGGCAGCATGGCGCCGACCATTGCCACGGGCAGCGTGACCATCGTTGACCGGGCGGCGCAGACCCCCGAAGTCGGCGACATCGTTTCGTTCCGAACGGCGGACGGATCTCTCGTCACCCACCGGGTAGTGGGAATCACCGACGCTGGGTTCCTGACCCGCGGTGATGCCAATCCGAGCAATGATTGGGCACCCAGGCCACCACGCAGCGTGTACGGGACCGTCCTGGTCAGCCTTCCTGTACTCGGCTACTTCATCCATACGCTCGAGCAGCCCGCGGCCTTCCTGCTGCTTCTCCTCGGTTCGGGCGGGCTACTCGTGCTCGGTGCCCTCCAGACCATCTATCAAGAGGTCATGCGCCTGTCGGGCCGCCGCGAGGTGACCGATGCGGATTGAGCGAGGCCGACGCATCCTGGGACTTCTCCTGGCAGCCTGCCTGCCGATAGTCGGCTTCGCCTCCACCTCCGCATTCTTCCGCGATACCGTCGCCTGGCAGAACATGTACCGCGTCGTCTCGCCAGATGGGTGGCCGCCGCCCCCGGAGTGCGACAACATGAAGTTTGCTGAAGTCTTGGTCGGAACACCAGGCGACGACGTGATCGAAGCCGGGAACGGTCGGGACCTGGTCTTTGGCCTCGGCGGCAACGACACGATCAGAGGCGGTAAAGGCAAAGACTGCCTCGTCGGTGGAGCCGGGAACGACACCATCGCCGGCGGCAACGGGAAGGACGTTCTTCTCGGAGGGGACGGCGACGATCTGCTCCTTGGACGCAAGCACTATGGCGTCACTGAGGGAGGCAAGGGCAAGGACCGCCTGGACGGCGGCAACGGGACCGATGCGTGCATCGGCACCAAGAAGGACACCTTCGTCGCCTGTGAGACGATCCAGAATGGCTCAGCGGGGCCGAACCGCACCACGTTCAGCCTTGGCACGGCGCCGCCTGTGAGTCCGACGCTGGAGCCAACCTCCAGCGGCACACCGATTCCGTCGCTGACGTCCCCGACGGCAAGCCCGAGCCCATCAGTCGGCCAGGCGCCCAGTCCCACCTCGGACGCCGCTCCCACCCCGACCGGGTCTCCGGGTGCATCCCCCACATCGGCCGATGCGCCTTCACCCACGCCAACGCCGAGCCCATTACCGGAGGCTACCGTCCCACCGGAAACTCCGACCGCGACGCCGGAGGAAACGCCGCCAGCCACGCCCTGAGCTCGGGCAGGGGCGACCTCGGTGGGGAACCGATCATTAGGTGGCGGGCCCGACCGGATTCGAACCGGCGATCTCCAGCGTGACAGGCTGGCATGTTGGGCCGCTACACCACGGGCCCGCGGGAGCGACGGTGGCGGAGTATAGCAGGCACCCCCCCGGGACCTTCAGGCTCGCGACCCTGGCGGTTTCCGCAGAGCGATCAGGCTGCGCGCGGTCCACCCATAGCCGATCGCGACCAGCCCCAGGCCGATCCCCGCCGGCACCAGCGCGGGCGCCGGTCCCGCCCCCGATGCCGCGCTGACGATGGCCGCCACCCCCCAGCCGATACATAGCAGCACCATGGTCGCCGCCAGCACGGTCGCCGCCGTGAGCGCCGCGCTGATCCCACGCCACAGCAGGGCAGCGCCGATCAGGTGAAGCACCCCCAGTCCGACGAGGGCGGCGCCAGTGGCTGCCGCCGCTCCACCGACCGCCGCCGCATCGATGATCACCGGCGGCAGTAGCCCGTAGAGCCAATCCGAGAAGAAGCCACCGACCACGATCCCGCCCACGCCGGCCGCGGCCAGGACGAGGCCCGCCACGATCAGCCAGGCGACGGCGAAGCGCGGCGCCACGGTGGCGCGCTGCTACCGCGGGCGGCGGGCCAGGATGATCGCGGCCGCGGCGAGGACCAGCGCACCCACCGCCAGGGCGCCGGCCAGGATCGGATCACCGTATCCCAGGCTCATCACGCGCCAGACACCAATGATGCCGAGCACGGCGCCCACTGCCGCGATGGCAGCCGCGATGCCTCGGCTGCGGCGCAGGTCGGCCAGCACCGCCAGCGCAGAGCTCAGGAGTGCCACCCCCAGCACGGCCACCGCCGCGCCGCCCAGGACCTGGCCCTGGCCCAGCGCGCCGGCGTTCGGCGGTGGCGTGGACCCGTAGCGCACGGCGGTGGTGATGCCGAAGACCACCATGGCGATGCCGCCGATGAACACGGCCAGCCCCATGATCGACATGGCCAGCACCGCCGCGCTGCCGACCTCGCCCAGGTGCTCCGGAGCCAGCGAGTGGCCGCGGTTTCGCGCGGCCGCCCGCGCGGCGGCGGCGGCTTCCCGGCTGCGGGCGGAGCGATTCCGCGCGCCGCTGCGCTCGACACCGCTCGCCTTCTTGGTACTGACCACTCCGGATGGGCCTCCTGACGCAATGCGACGCGCCGGCGGGCGCGTCGATCGGCTCCCGATTGTAGGGGACGGGTCCCCGATTCGCGACCGTATACTCGGCGCCGATGCCGTTCGAGCCCCCCGAGGATCCCCGGGCAGCACGTCGGAGCGCCATCACCCGTTGGGTCTCGTTCGCGCTGGTCGTCATTCTGGTGCTAGTGGTCGGCTACCTCGGTGTCGTCGGTTACCTGGGCTCCGAGCAGCTCGCCAACCCGCCCGAGCACAGTACCGACTGCCGGACGCCCGCCATGGCGGAGGGCTGGGTCTACGAGGCGGTGAACTACGACGTCGCCAGCGACGGCCGGCTGGCGGAGGTCGCCGATCCGCTCCACTGCCCGCCGAACGAGGTCAAGGCCGGGGCGCGGGTCGAGACCGCGGATGGCGTGCGGATCGCGGCCTGGTACATCCCGGCCGGCGACGGCGCCGCCGCCAACGGCCCCACGGTGGTGCTCGCGCATGGCTACGGCCAGAACAAGAGCACCATGCTGCCCTGGGCCGAGCTGCTCCACGAGCACTACAACCTGGTCCTGCTCGATTTCCGGAACCATGGCCAGTCGACCGGGACGCAGACCACCCAGGGTGTCCTGGAGGCGAGTGACCTGCGCGCGGTCGTCGACTGGCTGGAGAAGGTGAAGAAGCCGCGCCAGCTGGCCGTGCTGGGGGTGTCGATGGGCGGCGCCAGCGCGTTGCACGAGGCGGTCGGAGACAGCCGCGTGGACGCGGTGATCCTGGACTCGACGCATGCCACGCTGGCCAACGCAATCCAGGCGCGCCTGACCCGTCAGGGCTATCCGCTGGCGCTGCCGGCGGCGTGGGGCATCCTGCTGGGTGGGCTGATTCGAACCGGGCAGGACATGAGCACGGTCGACCCGATCGGAGAGATCGAGCGACTCCACCGGCCGGTGCTGATCGTCGTCGGCGGCCGGGACGACGCGATCGGCCCGCATGACGGGCAGGACCTGCTGGACGCCGCCCGCGGCGGGCAGGGGACGGAGGGCTCGTCGGCTGGCCTGGACACGTGCCCGGACGCCGGGCATGCGGAGCCCGTCGAGCGGTGTCGGAGCGACTACCGTGGCTGGGTGCTAGGCTTCCTCGAGCGCAGCCTGGCGCCGTAATCTCGCGGCCGGTTCCGACCCGCTCGCCGCGCAGCGCGGGCTCGCGCCCATTCGAGCAGCACGCTTCGAGGACCCCCATGCCCGTCCTGTCCGACGCCGACGCGCGCTTCGACCGTGTCATGGATCGCTGGTTCCGCTCGCTGCTGGCCCTCGATCCGGAGGAAGCGACCTACGTCGGCATCCACGACCATGACCATCGTCTCGCGTCCGGGACGCGCGAGCACGTGGAGGAACAGATCGCCTTCCACCGGGCCGCGGTCGACGAGATGGAGCGCTTCCCGACCGAAGACCTGTCCGCCGACCGCGCGCTCGATCGGGAGCTGGTGATCCACGAGAGCCGGCTGGCGCTCCACCAGCTGACCGAGCGGCGGCAATGGGCGGGCGCGACGCGCGGCGCCGACCACATCGGGTCCGCCCTCTTCCCGATCTTCACCCGTGACTACGCGCCGTTGCCGGAGCGGCTCGACGCGATCGCATCGCGGCTCGAGGCGGCGCCCGCCTACCTGGCCGAGACGCGGACCCGGGTCGATGCGCCGGTGCCCTTGTGGGTCGAGATCGACATCGAGAGCAGCGAGTCGCTGCCCGACTTCCTGGACTCCATCATCGCGGTTGCCCGCTCCGAAGCGGTGGGGACGGCCACGGTCCGACGCGTCGAGGCGGCGGTGGCAGCTCTGCGCGCGGCGCTCGACGACCACGTCGCCTGGCTGCGCGACGAGCTGCTGCCACGTGCCGATGCGTCGTGGCAGGCCGGTCCGGAGGGCTTCGAGGAGCTGGTCACCCTCCGCCGGCTGGAGGCCACCGCGGACGAGATCCTGGCCGTTGGGGAGCAGATGCTCGCCGACGAATCAGCCGCGCGCGAGGCGCTCTGCGCCGAGATCGATCCGACGCTCTCGCCAGCAGAGGTCGGCGACCTGATCAAGAACGACCATCCGGCCACCTTTCCCGAGGCAATCGACGAGTACCGCCAGGCCATGGATCGGGCGCGGGCATTCATCGTCGAGCATGACCTGGCCACCATGCCCAGGCAGGATCGGCTGCGGGTCATCGAGACGCCGACGTATCAGCGGCACCTCATTCCCTTCGCGGCTTACTACCAGCCGCCGCGCTTCGATCCAGACCCGGCCGGCACGTATATCGTCACGCCACCCGGCTCGCCGGACATGTGGCGCGAGCACAACTACGCCTCCATCAGCAACACCAGCGTCCACGAGGCCTATCCGGGCCACCACATGCAGCTCGCCGGCGCCATGGAGAACCCCAGCCTGGTGCGGGCGCTCGCCCTGAGCGCCGCCGAGTTCGACGAGGGCTGGGCGTTCTACTGCGAGCGGATGATGAAGGACGCCGGCTTCGACGACACGCCGCGCCATCGGTGGGTGATGCACACCGACGCCATCTGGCGCTCGGTGCGGATCATCCTGGACGTCAAGCTCCACCGCGGCCAGATCGGGTTCGACGAGGCGGTCGACTACATGGTCGACAAGACCAGCTTCGAGCGGCCTGCCGCCGTGGCCGAGGTGAAGCGCTACACCAGCACGCCCACCTACCAGCTCAGCTACCTCTACGGCCGGCACATGATCGAGCGGCTGCGGGATCGCGTGCGGGCACGCATGGGACCCGCGTTCAGCCTGAAGTTCTTCCACGACACGTTGGTGTACGGCGGAACCATGCCGGTCTCGTTCGCCGGTCGGTTGTTCGATGCCAAGCTGGGCGGACTGGACCGATGACGTCGCGGCTCGCGCGCCGCAACGCCGCCCTCGGCGCCCTGCTCCTGCTGGCGGCCTGCGGGGGACCGACCGCCACACCACCGCCCTGCCCGACCGCCGCGCCGACGGCGGACCAGGCGAGCGCCATCCTGGCCGACGCCACCGCGGTGGACGTGAAGACGAACAAGGGCAGCTTCACCATCGAGCTGCAGCCGGATTCGGCACCCATTGCCACTGCCAACTTCGTGGCGCTGGCCCGCTGCGCCTTCTACACCAACGTCAGCTTCCACCGCGTCATTCCCGCCTTCGTCGCGCAGGCTGGCGATCCGCAGACGCGCGACAATCACGGCGACTTCAAGGAACTCGGCATGGGCGGGCCGGGCTATCACTTCGAGGTCGAGCTGCCACCCGACGGCACGACCTACCGCAAATACACCGTGGCTATGGCCAATGCCATGAAGTACGACCTGCAGACCGGCGAGATCCAGACTGGCACCGATACCAACGGCAGCCAGTTCTTCGTCGTGCTGGAGGATGCCCCCCAGCTGCGGCCGTACTACAGCGTGCTGGGCAGCGTGACCAGCGGAACGGACACCGTCGACGCCATCGGCCGGCTGCCGACCACCGGTGACCCGACCAACGTGCCCCTGGATCCGGCCATCATCGAGTCGATGACCGTGCAGTCGGCGGCCGAGCCGAGCTGAGCTTCCGCTCTGAAATGTGAAGGATTCTTTAGTCCCAAACCCTTGACCTCGTGGCGCCCCGTTGGGTAGGATGTGTTCGCTGTTCGTACAGCGATTCACCACTGATCGCAAGGTCATGGGTAGGTTTGGGTAAGGGTAGTGCGGGAAACCGCGCGTGAAAGATGCCCTTGCGGTTAGCGAATCCGGCAGCACAAGAAGGCCCCTCTTCGGAGGGGCCTTCTGCTATCCGGCGCCGACGTACACCGGCAATGAAAAGGACCCCTCGGATGAGGGGCCCCGTCGTCTACGGCTGCTGTCTGCTCTTACAGGTTGCCCGTCAGCAGCAGGATCAGCAGGATCAGCAGGATCAGTCCAATGATCCCTCCACCCCAGTACATGACGTTCCTCCTCGATAGAGCGTTCTGGCCCTGGAGAGATGCACCTCGCGTGCCAACCCGCCGCGGACCGTTGACATGGCCCCGCTAGCGATATATCGTGACGTTACGCGATATGTTCGAGGAAATTCCCGTGGCGCACGCCAAGTCCCGCTCCCACCACACAGAAACCGATCCCCGGCATCGCCTCATGCGTGAGATCTTCGGCCCGCTGCGCGAAGGCTACGCTGCCGTCCGGCGGGGCAAGGTCCGGCCGCTGATCCTGGCCGTCCTGCACGAGCAGCCGATGCACGGCTACCAGGTCATGCAGGAGCTCGAGGCACGGACCGGCGGTCGCTGGCGACCGAGCGCGGGCACCATCTACCCCACCCTGCAGCAATTGGAGGACGAGGGGCTGGTGCAGATCGAGGAGGCCGATGGCCGGAAGGTCTACCGCCTGACCGATGCCGGTCGCGCCGAGGCCGACGCCTCGCCGCTCATCCGCCATCCCTGGTTCGACAAGCGCAGCGCCGAGGAGTCGATGGACCTGCGCCGCCTGGCCGTGCAGCTCATCGGCGCCACCGTCCAGGTCCAGCGCGTCGGCTCGGCCGAGGCGCAGCGGGCGGCGCGCGACATCCTGGTCGACTCGCGGCGGCGCCTCTATCGCGTGCTGGCCGACGACGATGCCGGCGACCTGGCCGACTTCAAGGACGCGATGAACGCCATCGGCGCCGAGCCGGCGAGTGGCGAGGCGGAGGCCGACGCATGACGGCGGCCATCCATGAAGCCGATGCGGTCATCATCGCCACGGGGCTGACGAAGACGTTCGGCGCCATCGAGGCCGTCAAGGGCATCGACCTCGACGTCCGGCGCGGCGAGATCTTTGGCTTCCTGGGACCGAATGGCGCCGGCAAGTCGACGACCATCAACATCCTCTGCACGCTGCTGCGACCCACCGCTGGCCATGCCTCGGTTGCCGGCTGGGACGTCGCCGGCCACCCGGACGACGTGCGCAGCGCCATCGGCCTCGTCTTCCAGGACCCCTCGCTCGATGCCCAGCTGACGGCCCGCGAGAACCTCCAGTTCCACGCCTTCATCTACGGCGTGCCGGCAGCGGAGCGGCGCCGGCGCATCGCGGAGGTGCTGGAGATGGTCGAGCTGACCGACCGCGCCGACTCGATCGTGATGACCTTCTCCGGTGGCATGAAGCGACGGCTGGAGATCGCCCGCGGCATGTTGCACACGCCGGAGGTCCTGTTCCTGGACGAGCCGACCATCGGCCTCGACCCGCAGACGCGACGCCATATCTGGGCCTACCTGCGCAAGCTCCGCGAGGAGCACGGCGTGACGCTGTTCATGACCACCCACTACATGGACGAGGCAGAGGAGTGCGACCGGATCGCCATCATCGACGGCGGCCAGATCGTGGCGCTCGGCACGCCCAGCGAGCTCAAGGCCATGGTGGGCGGCGACGTGGTCACGCTGGCCACCGCGGACAACGCCACCGCCGCCGACGAGATCCGGCGCAATTTCGGACTGGACCCGGTGGCCGACAACGGCTCGCTGCGGGTGGAGGTGGCCGATGGCGCCGAGTTCATCCCGCGGCTCGTGCGCGAGGCGAGCGTGCCGGTCACCTCGGTTTCCGCACACCGGCCGAGCCTGGACGACGTCTTCCTGAAGCTGACCGGCCACGCCATCCGGGACGAGGCCGCCGGCGCCAACGACATGATGAAGATGTGGGCCCGCGCCCACCGAGGTCGACGATGAGCACCCAGGGATCGATCGCCGGGGTTGCCCCGGTTACCAGCCGTCAGCGACAGGGAGGCCTGGCCGGCACGCTGCGCGGCATCTACATCGTCTGGTACCGCGACCTGCTGCGGTACTGGCGCGACCGGGTCCGCGCGGTCGTGGGACTGGCGCAGCCGCTCCTGTTCCTGGTGGTCTTCGGCGCCGGACTCGGCTCGTCGCTGGGCGGTGCCTTCTCCGGCAACGCCGCGTCCGGCGGACTCAGCTACGCGCAGTTCGTCTACCCCGGGGTGATGGGCATGGCCGTGCTGTTCAGCGCCATCTTCGGGGCCATGAGCATCGTCTGGGACCGCGAATTCGGCTTCCTCAAGGAGATCCTGGTGGCACCCATCGATCGCTCGGCGGTCGCCATCGGCAAGGCGCTGGGCGGCGCGACCCAGGCCATGATCCAGGGCGTCGTCCTGCTGGTGCTGGCCCCGATCATCGGCGTCAAGCTCGACCTCGGCTCGGTTCTCCTGCTGCTGCCCTTTCTTTTCATCCTGGCCTTCGCGCTGTCGGCCATGGGCGTCGCGCTGGCGTCCCGCATGACGAGCATGCAGGGCTTCCAGATCGTGATGAACTTCTTGATGATGCCGCTCTTCTTCCTCTCCGGATCGCTCTTCCCATTGACCAACGTACCGGACTGGATGGCAGTGCTCGGTCGCCTGGACCCGGTGTCGTACGGGATGGATCCGATCCGTCGCATCGTGCTCGGCGCCACGCTGCCGGCCGATGCGGTCAACAGCCTGGGACTGACCCTCTTCGACCAGGTCCTGCCCATCGGCCTGGAAGCGGCGATCCTGCTCGCCTTCGGCGCGGTGATGCTCGGGATTGGCGTCTGGAACTTCCGCCGCCGTGAATGACTGCCGGGCTCGTTGCTGGGCGGCAACGCCTTCTGCTCCAGCCCTCTTCCCCCAACTGGGGTGGTACTTCTAGGCTACCCGCCGCGAGGACCAGGTACTGCCCACCTGGCCGCGGAATACGGAGGCTTGCATGCCCACCTCTCTTCCCCTGCGCCGCACGGCGGCGCTCCTCTTTCTGCTCGTCGCCGCCCTCATCTTGACTTATTTCCGGACTGGCACCGTCCTGCCCGGGGTCTCGGTGGCGAGCGCCCACGGCAGCTACAGCGGGTTCCAGTGCTATGGGACGCGCTTCTTCAAGAGCGCAGGCGTTGGCGCTGTCTTCACGGAGGGCGACACGCACGCCGGCGGAACGTTCACGTACATCGAGAACGACAACTACATGGAAGTCCGGGATAACCCGGAGAGCGATCCGATCGGGATGATCGTCGGCGAGTTCGAGCAGCCCAAGCGGCTCGGCGACGTTGCCGTCATCGAGTTTTCGAACCCCATCTGGATCACAGGCATCTACTGGTACGACAACGATCCGAAGAGCCCTCCAGAGGTCCCGACCGCGGAAGCCGGCTGGTCGTTCAACGGCATTGCCGGGCCGCTCACCGGTGACAAGCAGGCCCAATGGCAGAAGGTCAACCTGGTGACGAACAAGGTCACCATCTCTGCTGGTGACGACTCGGGCGGCGTGGATTTCTGCTACATGCCCACGCGTACCGTGTACCGCTGCTCTGAGAAGTTCCACCACGTGTGGGACGTCGACCGCTACGGTCGCTTCTTCTTCGGCAAGTGGGGTTCTTGGTCCTGGTGGCGCCATTGAGCTGATGGCGTTGCCCTGAAGCTCGGAGGGAGGCCCGTTTTCGGGCCTCCCTCCGCATTTCGGCTGGCGCCGCGCGTCACCCCAGCGGTTGTGCCAGCGCCACGATCATGCCGGCCGGACCTCGGACATAGCACAGCCGATAGGCATCCTCGTACTGCGCCACCTCGCCGATGAGCTCGGCGCCGTGGGGCGCGATACGGGCCATCGCGTCGTCCAGGTCATCCACCTCGAACATCACGCTGCGCAGCCCAAGCGTGTTTGGCGGCGCCGGCTGGGGACCGCTCTCGACGAGCGCCGGCGCGAGGAATTTCGTCAGCTCCAGGCGACCATGACCGTCCGGCGTCCGCATCATCGCGATCTGGACGCGGACGCCCTGCATGGCATTGACGGCGTCAACCCACGGCCCCTCCACTGGCGTGGCGCCTTCCAGCTCCATGCCCAGCGCGGCAAAGAAGGCCATGGCCGATTCGAGGTCGTCGACGACGACGCTGGCGTGGTCCAGTCGCATGGTCGTCATGGTGCGCCATCGCCCGGCTGGCCGCCCACCGCGCGGTCGGGTACGCTACGGCTTCCCACGCGCCGGTAGCTCAGTGGATAGAGCGTCGGCCTCCGGAGCCGAAGGTCGCAGGTTCGAATCCTGTCCGGCGCGCCAGCCTTGCTCGCCCGCATCCGTCAGAGGTGCTCCTCTTCGGGATCGTGGCGCTCATCGCCGCCCAGGATGGTTTCCCCGCCCGCTGGCCGCTCGGGCGGCCGCACCGCGTGCTCCTCCAGCCGATAGGCGGGATCCTCGGCGCTCAGCCCGGTGCCGGAACCATACCCTCCGGACCGCGTCGACTGCGGCTTGTCGTCGCTGAGAGGGTCAGGTCCGGCGGCGCCGGCGGGACTGCCGACACCGTGCTCCTCGGCGTGCCGATGCAGTTCGCTCGTCACGCGTCGGGCGGCATCCGGGGCGCTGATCTCCCGCGTCTCCGCGGGCACGAACTCGTCGTCGGGATCGGACGGGGTGAGGCTGCCGGTCGCACCGGTCAGCCCGCCCTGGCTTCGGTCTGCACGCATGGTGGTGGTCCTCCGCGAGTGGCTGCGCTCAGCGCGACGAGGGGCTCTCCACGTTGCCACGCCAGGCGCCCGTCGCGTCTCCGCGCCCGGTGATGTACTTCGTGAACCGATCGAGGTCCTCTTCCACCTGCCGATCCAGGACACCGGCCCAGTCGCCGATGGTCTCGATGGGGCCATCGGGCTCGACATCCATCTGCAGGGTGACGCGCGTGTGATCGTCGTCCAGGCGGTGGAAGGTCACCACCCCGGCGTTCGGGGCGCCGCTGGTGCTCTTCCAGGCCACCCGCTCGTCCGGATGCTGCTCGGTGATCTCCGCATCCCACTCCTTGGTGACGCCGGCGATCTCCGCCGCCCAGTGCAGATGGGTGTCGTCCAGCTGCCGGACTTCCTTGATGCCCTCCATGAAGCGAGGGAATTCTTCGAACTGCGTCCACTGGTCGTAGGCCGCGCGAATCGGCACGTTGACATCGACGGACTTGGTGACGGTGCTCATCGGGGGTGCTCCTCTGGCGTCTCGTTGGCGTTCTTTCGTTCCAGTGGGATGTGCAGGGTGCAAGCGGCGGGCCAGAAGATCCGGCACGGCCCATGCATCGGCTTCGGCCGAGGAACATGCGCACGGGAGAACCGCACCATGCCAGCCGGTAGCAGCAAGAAGCGAGAGCGCCAGTACGAGCACATCAAGGAGTCGTACAAGGACCGCGGCGTCAGCACCGACGAGGCGGAGGAGCGCGCCGCTCGGACGGTGAACAAGGAGCGTCGCGAGCACGGCGAGACCAAAGGATCCAAGAAGAAGTCCTGACCGGCCCGCATCCGCCATCATCGGCGGGTGCAACGTCCGCTCGTCCGCCGTGACCGCGCCGCCCGGGAGGCCGAAGAGGATCGGCTGAGCCCGGCAGCGACGCGGTCGGCTGCCTCCCGCGGACGCATCCGCCCGGAGCCGCCGGACGAGCTGCGGACCGCGTTCGAGCGGGACCGCGATCGGATCGTCCACGCCAAGGCCTTTCGGCGGCTGAAGCACAAGACCCAGGTCTTCGTGAACCCCGATGGCGACCACTACGTCACGCGGCTGACGCATACGCTGCACGTCGCGCAGATCGGTCGTGCGCTGGCCGCGGGGCTCAGCCTGAACGAGCCCCTGGCCGAGGCCATTGCGCTCGGACACGATGTTGGCCACACGCCGTTCGGCCACACTGGCGAGGAGGCGCTGTCGCCGTACTTTCCGCCCGCCGGTTGGCACCACGCCGCGCAGAGCGTTCGCATCTTCGAGGCGCTCGAGGACCTCAACCTGACCTGGGAGGTGCGTGACGGGATCCGCGCCCACTCGTGGAAGATCAGCCCTCCGCCTGCGACCCAGGAGGCGCTCTGCATCCGCTACGCCGACCGGATCGCCTACCTGACGCACGACGCGCTCGACGCGATCCGGGCCGGCATCCTCTCGACGGCGGCCTTCCCGGCCGCCGTCAGCCGGCGCTTCGGCGAGCCGGGGCGGGCCTGGATCGGCGAGATGATCGACGCGGTGATCGCCCACTCGGTGAGCGCGGGCGAGGTGCGGATGGATGCGGAGACGCTGGCCGTGATGAACGAGCTGCGCGACTTCATGTTCGAGCGCGTCTACCTGGCGCCGGAGCAGATGGCGCACCAGCAGCGGGCCATCACGCTGCTGCGAGAGCTCATGGAGCATCACCTGGCCCACCCCGAGGAGATTCCGCCCAGCTATCGGCAGGACGCCGCGCCCCTGGTCGTCCAGGCGGCGGACTACGTGGCCGGAATGACCGACCGCTACGCGTTGGCCACCTACGCGCGGGTCTTCGGAGGCGATGCGGCGGCAGCCACCGGGCTGCCCGGCGCCTGACCGGCTCCGCCGAAGATCTGCAGCGCCCGCGGCTGGACGGCGAAGATCACGGGCGTGGTGCCGATGGGCTCGCCGTCGGCATGCGCGGGCAGGCCACGACGGCGGCCGACCACCTTGATCCGGCGCGCCGCCAGGCGCTGGACGCGCGGCTCGCGGCGAGGTCGGTTGCGCGCCACGGCCAGGTAGTGCCGCAGGACATCAAAGGTCGTCATCCCGGAGAAGACGATCAGGTCCAGCTCGCCGTCGGCCGGGTCAGCCTGGGGTGCCAGGGAGAAGCCGAAGCCATAGTGGGGCCCATTGCAGGCGGTGACCGCGGGCGCGCTCGTCCGCCGCCGCCGCCCGTCGACCGTCAGCAGCATCCCGGTTCGACGTCGTCGCAGCGCGCGCCACGCCGCCCGCACCGCGCGCCAGATGCCGTACCGATCGCCGACCGCCACGGCCCCGAAGCCGGCGGCATCCAGTCCCACGCCGGCGGCCTCGAAGAAGGTGGCCGCGTTGGGGGGCGGTGGCTCGTCGTCCGCGTCACTCACGGCGTGCCAGGCAAGCCCGGCGTCCACCAACCGCGGCGCGCCGGCGGCGATGACCTGCAGCGCATCCGGCTCCTCGCGGGGCAGGCCCCAGCCGGTGGCGATGTTGTTCCACGATCCGCGCGGCACGACGCCGAGCGTCGACTCCGAACCGACCAGGGCGGCAGCCACCGGGCGCACGGTCCCGTCGCCGCCCGCCACCGCCACGTCCCGGCCCTCCCTGACGGCGTCGCGTGCCAGGGCGCCGGCATCGTCGCCCTCCGCCAGGACATGCAGCCTGACGGTGAGCCCGTGACCTTCCAGCTGCTCGCGCATCTCGTCCGGCTCGAGCGGCGGATGCTCGGTCGTCGGCGAGGCCGGCTTGCCACCGGCAACGGGGTTCACCAGCAGCAGCAGCGGCCGCCGGGCATCACTCATCTGGCCGGCGACGGCAGCGGAGTCCGCGTCACGCCGTCCCAGGCATAGGTCTGGTAGGTGCCGTCGTTGCAGGCCATGGCCACGACCCGGGGCCGGTCCGCAGCGGCGGTCGAGGGGGAGCTGCCCGGCGGCCCGTACATCGTTCGGGTGGTGAGGCCGATGAAGGTCGAGCCGATGCTCGCCGCGGGCCCGTCGAGCTCGAAGGCCGGCGATGGGGCGGGAGTGCCATCGGCCAGGTAGAGGCGATCGGCCCACTGCAGGTTGGCCGGACAGCCGGCCTGGTCGCGGAAGGCAAGGCCCATGCCGATGAGGCCGATGATCACGAAGCCTCCAAATATGGCACCCAGGCAGCCGATGGCGCGCCAGTTCACGACCGCCTCACTGGCGGTTGATCTGGAAGCGGTGGAACTCGCCGGACGCGGGCTCGCGGCGTGCCTGCACGTCGTCCACCCGCGCGGCACTCGGTCCATGCCAGAGCAGCTGCTCCAGCTCGTCCAGGTCGTCGGGCAGGCCCTCGGCCACCAGCAGCAGGCCGCGCTCGTCGTCGTCATTCATCACCCAGCCGGTCAGGCCCAGGTCATCGGCACGGGAGCGCACCCACCAGCGAAAGCCGACCCCCTGGACATGGCCGAGGACGCGGGCCGTCAGCCGCTGCTGGTCAGTCACCGGGTCATCGGCGCGGTCGACGGCCACGCCAGCATGGCGCGCTCGAGTGCCAGTCGGGCGGCGGCGTTGGCCCGTAGGCCCTCGGCGATCCGCTCCAGGAGGTTGATGAACGCCACCAACGCCTCGTTGTCGACCCGTGTCGCGGCCTCGGTCAGCTCGGCCGCCGGGATGGCGCCCGCCAGTTCGAGGCGCCCGGAGCGCACCATGAGCAGGTCACGGGCCAGGCCCCGCCACGCCTCCACGATGAGCATCGCTGCCGCCCGCTGGGCGGCACCGGCCAGCCGCACCGGTTCCTCGTCCCCCACGCGTTCGACGGGCTCGCTCGGAGGGGCGCCGGCCGCGGCCGCCGCGTCCAGCAGCTCCCTGGCCGATGCGAAGCGATCGGCGCGCCCGCGACCCAGCAGATGCAGCAGCTCCGCCTGCGTCCGACGCCGCCACTCGAGCAGCGATGGGTTCCGGGCGTAGCCGATGGCCCGGCCGCTCAGGCCGTCGGATATGCGTGCCAGCGCCTCGGCCTGGTCCGCTGGCAACCGCTCGCGATCCATCAGCAGCTCGCGCAGCTGGGCGATGGGAACCGGCCCCACCCGCAGCGGCGTTGCCCTGGAGCGAATGGTCGGCAGCAGGTTGGCGACCTCCTGGGCGACCAGGATGAACATCTGCCGCGGGGCTGGCTCCTCGAGGGCCTTGAGCAGGGCGTTCTGGATCCCTTCGTTGGCCTGGTCAGCGGCCTCGATCAGCACGACCCGGACCTCGCCGGCGACCGGGGAGGTCGCTGTTGCCAGGAGCCAGCGCCGGGCGGCCGCCACGATGCTCTCCCCGGTGGCCCGCGAGTCGCGCCAACCGGCTGGCGAACCGATCAGCAGGTCAGGGTGGGTGCGAGCGCGGGCGTCGCGACAGCCGCGACAGGCGTTGCACGGCCGGCTGCTGGCCATCGGGGCCTGGCAGAAGAGGAGGGCCAGCAGATCGTCGACAAAGGCCCCCTTGCCTGCCCCGGCCGGCCCGTGGACCAGGATGGTGCGTTGGAGCCGGCCCGCGCTCGCCGCACGCTGCGCGATGTTGCGGGCGACATCCTGGCCCACGCTGTGGAAGCCGGATTCGGGGGCCGCGATCGTCATTGACCCGAGTGTATAGGAGGTCCGCCGGGCCGTCCGATAAGCCGCCGGTAACGGCCCGATGAGGCGCCGGGCCGATGCTGTGCACCCATGCCCGGCGGGTTGCTGCAGGGCACACCGCGCTGGCGGCCGGCCGGCAACCGGACCCGCCGTCAAGGAAGCGACCCGCACGGGCGCCACGTCCCGGTGGCATACTTCGTGCACCGATTTCTGCCCGACTCAACGAGGAGGACGACATGGCCGACGAGGTGCCAACTCGGGTCCGCTCGATGGTGGAGAGGGTGCTCGAGGCAGACGTGACGGACCAGATTGCGAAGCGCGGCCAGGAGCTGGCCAAGGCCGTCGGCCAGGCGACCGAATCGGTTTCTCAGCGCGCCGAGGAGGCGTGGCGGGAATCTGCGCCGCAGCGACGCGAGGCGGAGAAGGCGGCGCGCCGCGCGAGCCGCGATGCGATGGAGTGGAGCCGCCGAACCTGGCAGCGTGACGTGCGGCCGAACCTGCGTGACCTGTGGAGCCGCCGCGGCACGGCCCTGGCCGCCGCCGGCGCCGCCGTACCCGCCGGGCGCGAGCTGGTCGACGACGCCGCCGCGCGCCTCGGCATCCGCAAGCGCCGTGAGCAGCGCCACTGGACGGCATTCTTCCTTGGTCTCCTGATCGGCGCCGCGGCCGGTGCGCTGGTGGCCATGCTGACCACGCCCAAGCCCGGCCGCGAGATGCGCGACGAGCTGGCCGGCCGGGCTCGAGACGCCGCCGGCAAGGCGCGCGAGGCAGCCGGCGCCAGCGATTGGGTGCCGCTCTTCCAGCGTCCCGATGGCAACGGGACCGCTGACACGGTGCCCGACGGCGAGCCCAGCCCTGCGGCGGACACCGCCTCGGGCGGGGAGGCCGAGCAGCCGGGCTGACCCTCCGCCCCGACACGCCAGAACGCCGGCCCCGCGAGGGGCCGGCGTTCTTCATGCCGGGCGGCCGGCCGCGGGGCGGCCGATGCGTCCCTAGCTGCCGGAGCCACCGCCGCGAGCGGAGCGGAAGCGCTGCCAGATGCCCTGGCTGTCGCCCCCCTCGCCGTCGGCTGGGGCTTCGGCCGGCTGCTCGTCTGCCTTCTTGCTGCGCGGCCGGCGAGCCGGCTTGGCATCGGCGTCCTTGGCCGG
>DATBJR010000030.1:0-10162 GCA_036556325.1 Candidatus Limnocylindria bacterium
GCTGCCACCGGCCGCCATGCCGGCCAGCGTCCAGATGGCGCTCCTGCCCTTCGGGGAGGCCGCCCTGCGCCACTTCGCCTTCCTGGAGCGGCCCGAGGGGCTGGACATGGCCGACCAGGAGGGCTTCGCGGCACTGGCCAAGGCGCGTGAGCTGCCCCACGACGAGGCCGATGAAATCGGGCCGCACCTGCAGGACTTCGAGACGGTGGGACATCTGTATCGGTCCATCGAGGACGGGTTCGCCAGCCTGGCTGAGCGGATGGGGGAGGACCGCCTCTTCATCGGCCCCGGGAAGGCGCAGGCCACGAGCGAGCACCTGGGCTTCGACGAGCTGACGGCCGTCCGGGACCTGCCATCGGCCCGGGCGGCGATCGACGTGATCGTGGAGCAGGGCGAGGGCGCTCGGGGCGACTGGCGCGACGCGCACTTCGGGCGGCTGGTGCGGGTCTTGGACGAGTACCTGGCCATCCGGGAGGCGCATCCGGACTTCGAGCCAACGCGCCCGGTTGTGCTGGCGCACGTCCGTCCGCTGGCGACCGGTCAGGACGTGGCGCTCATCGGCCATGGCTTCACGGCCCGTTCCGCCGACCTGCTGAACGCGACCTACGAGCTGATCCTGCAGCTGCTGGCGCGCTACTTCGCGCACACCGACGAAACGCCGCAGCAGCTGCAGACGCTGGCCGAGGTGGCGGTGGGACTCATGAAGCTGGTGGTCAAGCCGCTCGGCTCGCTGATCACCCGGATGCCGATGGGTGCCGACCACCCGGACGCCACCGCGGGCCCGGCCCTGGAGCTCTTCTACGAAACGGACTACCTGCTGCCGGACCGGGTCGCGGCGTGGGCGATCATGGAGGAGCGGTTGCGCGAGATCGCCGACCTCGCCACCCGCTGCCGGGACGAGTGCATTCCGGGGTTCCTGCCGGGGATCTCACGGATCGCAGACGCATTGCGCTACGAAGCAGAGGCACTGGCCGCCGCCCGTTAGCCCGCCCGGCACGGATGTTGCCTGACCGCTCCTGTGCTGCCTGCAGGGGGATCCGGCGTGAACCAGAAGAAGGCCATCATGCAGCTCCGGATCGTGGCGGCCGTGCTGCGCCAGGCGCGCGACCGGGGGCAGCTCGACGCGGAGCTGCGAGAGCGGGCAGCGGCGTTGGTCAAGCGGACCGTTCGAGACGTCGAGCCGGCGGCGGCGCACGACGACGACTGGGTCGCGCTGCTGGAATCGGTCAGGGCGTTGGTGACCGGGGACTAGGCCGGCTCGCGCGCCAGGAGCCCCTGCATCTTCGAGAACAGCTCGTCGATGCTGAACGGCTTTACCATGGTGTCCACCCGCCGCATTGCCGCGAGCTCCTCTTCCAGTGAGGCGAGCGCCTCGGTGTCGCCGGTGCAGATCAGCGTCGGCACCTCGCGCAGCGACGGGTCGGCCCGCACCTGCCGAATGACCTCCAGGCCATGCAGCTGGTTGCTGCCGAGGCGCAGGTCGATGATCAGGAGCTGCGGAACGGCTGCGGTGATGAGGTGGACGGCATCGGCCCGATCGCCGTCGATGACCGTGGTCGGGTACCGCTCGTCGTGCAGGATATCGGCCATCAGGTCCAGGAATTCGGGGTTGTCGTTCACCACCACGACACGCGTGTGCTCGGGACTGGGACGGTCAGTGGTAGCCACGAAGACCCAAGCATACGCCTCTCGTCAGCGCGACCCTGATCGTGGGGGGAGTTCGAACACATCCCCGCAGTCGGGGCAGCGCGCCGTGCGCCCACCGTCGGCGGCCTTGATGACATACGCGGACACCGTCACGGTCGGGTGACGATGCCGAACGAGTGGATTGCCGAAGTCATCCTGGTCGATCTCCCAGCGCTCGGCGGATTCGACGTCCATGCGGGCGTCGTCGATTGCACGCATCGTGCCGGGGGGCTTCAGCGAGCGGAGGGTTCGGCCTCCGCCAGCGTGGCGCTGGGCGCGCGAGCCGCCGGTTCCCGGCCAATCGCCTGGGGCCCGACGGCCTTGGCGCGAAAGGTCGCCACGAACGCATCGGCTCCGCGATCGTGGAAGTAGTCCTCCGCCTCTCGTGCAGCCTCGGCTGCCTCGGGAAATTGATCCGCCGCCAGCCAGCCGACCTGAAGCTTCAGGCGGGCCAGTAGCGTAAGCGTTCCAATCTCCTCCAAGAGCCGGCGCGCGTTCAGATACGAGGTCCGTGCTTCGTCCCAGCGCCCGGCCAGCAGCGCCGGCAAACACACGGCGACCTGCCGGGCAGCCTGTGCCAGCGGAAGGTCGTCAGTCAGCACCGCAGCCTGGGCCTGCACCGCCTCGGTAGCGCGGACGGGATCTCCTGCCGCGGCAGCAGCAAACAGCGCCAGCTGGGTGATGAGGCGCGCTGAATCGCTGTCCACCCAGCCGCGGCGCGACGCCTCGAACGCATCGAGCCAGCGACCTTCTGCCATCGTGACCTCGGTTTCGACCATTACCATGTAGGCGGTGGCCTGCGCACTGTTGCGCACGGACTCATCGGCCATCGACGCCTGCAGGATGGCCTTCGCCTCGTCCATTCGGCCACGGAAGGCAAGGCGCCGCCCGCGTTCGGTTTCGAACCAACCGCGGTAGAAGCCTGCCGCATCGGGAAGCTCCGCCTGAGCCTCCTCCTGCCAGTCGTCCCAAGCCCCGGACTGCAGGGAAGCGGATAACCCTGCGCCGATGGCCTGGTGGATCCAGGTGCGATTCCCGAAGCGCTGGGCGATCTCGTACAACTCCCTCGCCATCGCCAGGAGGGCCGCCATCTGCTGGGATGCCAGAATTTCCGCCGCATTGTTGCGGGCCCTGAGCATGGAAAACGGATCGCCCAGCCGATCTGCCAGCACCACCGACCCGGTAAGGATGGCCTCCGCTTCCGCCATCCGGCCGAGCATGGTCAGGATCGACCCCTTGGTGATCAGCGTGTTCACCAGAACGCGGGGCGTTGCCACCTTTGGGTTCTCCAGGACCCGATCGCACCAGACGATGCTTTCGGGATTCGACTGGAGCATCAATGCGCGGGCAAGTTCTGCCTGCGCCTCAACGATCTCCGGAGCGGTTGGCAGGTCTGAGACGTCGGCCAGGGCCTCTCGCAGGATCTCGCCGGCAGCGGCGTCTCCGTGCTCCTGCAACTTCACGAACGCCTGAGCCGTGCGGGCCCGCAGGACGCCAAGCCGGTCGCCAATCGCGAGGTACACGTCCTCAGCCGCGCGAGCGTGCAGATCGGCGGCGTCCAGGCGACCCGCGGTCCCGGCGGCTGGAGAGGCACGTTCGTGCAGCGCGGCCTGCTCTATCGGATCGACGGTGACCTCAAGCGCCTGCTCGAGGTACTCGAGCGCGCCATGCGGCGCGTGGAGGGCGGTGGCTCGATCGGCGGCAGCGCGGAGCGCGACGCGGGCCTGTGCCGCCAGCGCATCGGCCTCACCGCCGGCAGGGCTGGCTCGATAGGCCGACAGGTAGTGGCTGGCCAGGACGCCGGTGAGCTCGTCCTCGCCCAGCGACTCGAAATAGCGCGCTGCGGCCAAGTGCTTGGCGCGGCGGTCACGCTTCGCCAGAGATTGATACGCGACTTCGCGGACGACGCCCTGGATGAACCGATATTGGCCGCGCTCCGAGGACAGCGGATCGACGTCCAGGACCATGATCTCGCGCCGCACCAGCGCGTCGAGCTGCTGGGTCAGGACCTCCGAGGAGATGCCGCTGATGCCTTGAAGCGAGGGCACCGTGAAGCTCAGCCCCAGCACGGCGGCGTCGGTTACCACGCCTCGTTCTTCCGCGCCCAGAGCGTCGAGCCGCGCAGCAATGAGGGCGTGGAGCGTTTCGGGGACGGCGAGGGGCGGCAGCTCGCCGGCCAGCTGGAGCTGGTCACCGTCGGCCACCAGCGTTCCGCGGTCGATCAGCATGCGGATCGTCTCGACCGCGTACAGCGGCACGCCCTCGGCCCGCTCGATGATCGAGACCAGCGCCTCCTCAGGCAGACCCGGCGCGATCCCAGTCAGCAGCAGCCGCATGTCCGCCTCGGATAGCGGCTCGAGGTGAATGGACGTCGAGGTGCGGACGTTCGAGCCCCAACCCGGGCGGCGCTCCAGGAGTTCTGGACGCGCCTCGGCCAGGACGAAGATGGGGGACGACCGCGCCCAGGTCAGCAGGTGCTCCAGGAAGTCGAGCAGCCCCTGGTCGGCCCATTGGAGGTCCCAGAGGACGAGCATCACCGTGCCCGTCTGGGCCAGCCGCTCGAAGAAGGTGCGCCACGCGGCGAACAGCTCCTCGCGGCTCTCGCCGGGAAGCTCGTCCAGGCCCAGCAGCCCGGTGAGCCGCGGCTCGATCCAGCGCTGCTCCGCCGGTTCGAGCGGCAGGGTGGCGAGCATCTCCGCAAGCTTGGTCCGGGACGCCTCCGGCTCCTCCGACTCCGAGATACCGGCACGTCCGCGGACGATCTCGGCGAGCGCCCAGTAGCTGATGCCTTCGCCGTACGAGGGGGAGCGGCCTTCGTGCCACAGCACGGTCTCCACCACCCCGTCCAGGTACTTCTCCAGCTCCCAGGCGAGACGGCTCTTGCCGATGCCCGCCTGGCCGATGATCGTCACCAGCCGGGGCTTGCCCTCGCGCGCGGTGGCGTGGAACTGGTCCTTGAGCAGCCGGAGCTCCTCGTCCCGGCCGACGAAGGGCGGCTCGAGGGCCGCGGCCCGTCCCTGGCCGCCCCGCCGCGCCACGACGGCCACGGCCCGCCAGGCCTGGACGGGAGCTTCCTTGCCCTTGAGGTCCTGGGGGCCAACCTCCTCGAAGGCAATCGCGCCGGAGGCCGCCCGGTGCGTCGCCTCTCCGACCAGGACCGTCCCGGGCACCGCCGCGGATTGCAGGCGCGATGCGGTATTGACGATGTCGCCGGCGACCATGCCCTGGCCCTCGGCACCGATGGTCACCGCCGCCTCGCCGGTCAGCACGCCGGCGCGGGCCCGGAGCCCCGACCCGCCGTCGAGCGCCGGCACCCCGGATACCAGGTCCAGCGCCGCCCGAACCGCCCGCTCGGCGTCGTCCTCGTGTGCGGTGGGCGTGCCCCAGACGGCCATCACGGCATCGCCGATGAACTTCTCGATGGTGCCGCCGTGCCGGTCAACCGACCCCCGGGCCAGCTCGAAGTAGCGGCTCAGCAGCTCACGGGTGTCCTCGGCATCGCGTTGTTCGGAGGCGGACGTGAAGCCGACAAGGTCGACGAACAGGACCGACACCAGCCGTCGCTCGGCGACCGGCTCGATTGCAGGAGTCGTCACCGGCGCCGATGCGGCCATCGGCCCCTCAGCGGGCTGTCCGGCTCCGGCCAGCGCGGTGCCGCATTCACCGCAGAACTTGGCGCTCGCGGTGTTCTGCGTCCCGCACGCCGGACACGCGATCCCCAGCCGCTGGCCGCATTCGAGGCAGAACTTGCGTCCGGGCTCGTTCTGGGTGCCGCAGTTGGCGCAGGTCAGCACCGGAATGACGACTCCATCGGCTCAGCGAAGCGCATACGCGGGTGCAGCATAGCCGCCGATGGTCGGATGGGCGACGGGTCGCGGGGGCGGAGGAGCGCGCGGCGACCCGGCCCTCCACGTACGCGGATAACCAGGCGGCCGCAGCTGCCCGGAATTTCGGGCCGGATGGCCCAATCGACCCGCCCCGGCCCGCGGCCTATGCTGGTGACGATGCCCTCCGTCCGGTCCTTCACCATGGCGTTGGCCGGCGCATTCGTGATCGCCGCGGCTGTTGTGCTTCCCGCCTTCGCCCAGACGCTGTCCCAGCGCGTAACCGACGAGGCCGGCGTGATGAGCCCGGCGCAGCTGGCGGAGGCCAACGACGCCATCAGCTCGCTGGAGGATGAGCAGAACGTCCAGCTCTGGGCGCTGTTCGTGGATTCCACGGACGGGGTGGAGGCCACGAGCTACGCGGATGACGTCGCCGCCAGCAACGGGCTCGGCGGCAACGACGCGCTGCTGGTCGTGGCCGTGGGCGACCGCCGCGACGCCATCTGGGTGGGCGACCTGCTGACGGACGCCACCGACCAGGAGCTGGACGGCATCCTGGCCAACGACGTCGAGCCGCAGCTGCGCGATTCGCTGTGGGGCAGCGCGGTGGCCGGCGCCGCCAAGGGCCTGGCCACGGCGCTCGCGGGTGACGTCGAGCCCGGGCAGACGCCCGTCCCCGGCGAGACGCCCGGCAGCGGCAGCGGCGGTGGGTTCAACTTCCTGCTCGTGCTGCTGGCCGTGGCGGCGATCGGCGTCGGAGGCTGGCTGGTCATCCGGCAGTGGCAGGCCGGCCGCGCCGCTGAGGAGGATGACCGCGAGCGCGAGCGGCGGCTACGTGGACTTTCGCAGCGGGCGAACTCGCTGCTGATCGAGACCGATGAGCTGCTCCGCCACGACCAGCAGGAGCTGGGTTTCGTGGAAGCCGAATTCGGCAAGGAAGCCGCGGAGCCGTTCGCAGCGGCCCTTGCCAAGGCGCGCGGGGAGCTCCAGAACGCGTTCCGGGTTCGCCAGCAGCTGGACGACGGGACGCCGGAAACGCCGCCGGAGCGTGAGCAGCTGCTCAACCAGGTCATCGCGCATTGCCAGGCGGCCCATGGGCTGGTGGAAGCGCAGACGAAGAAGGTGCAGGAGCTGCGCGACCTCGAGCACCGGGCGCCGCAGATCCTCGCCGCCCAGGCTGCCCGCGTGTCGGAAGTCACCGGCCGCATCCCCGCGGTCGAGGAGACGCTGGCGGCCCTGCGGGCCGATGCCGCCGGCAGCTCCCAGGCCGTCCAGGGCAACGTCGCCGAGGCGCGGAAACGGCTGGAGCTGGCGAGCCGGGCTGCGACCGATGGCCAGGCGGCCCTGAATCGTGGTGACACCGGGGCGGCGGCGCGTGGCGCCAAGGCGTCGCAGGACGCGTTGGCCCAGGCGGCCGCGCTGCTCGACGCGATCGAGCGCGAGGGCGCGGCCCTGACCGAGGCGCGCGAGAAGCTGGACCAGGCCCTGACCGCTGCTCGCGCCGAGCTGGACCAGGCACGCAGCGCGGTGACGGGCGCGCCCGACACCGACCAGCGCGACGAGCTGGACGCGGCGCTCAAGCAGCTGGATGCCGCGACCGCCGCCGCGCAGGGGACGCCGCGTGACCTGGTGGGCGCCTATCGGCTGGCGCGCGAGGCCGACTCGGCGGCCCAGGGGGTGGTGGCCAAGGTGCGCGAGGGCGAGGAGCGCCGGCAGAAGGAGGTCGCCGCCGTGGACGCCGCCATCCGCGCGGCCGAGCTCTCCGCGGATCGGGCCGAGGAGTTCATTGCGGGTCGCAGCCACGGCATTGGGCGACGTGCCCGGACTGCCCTGTCCGAAGCCGATGCGGCCCTCGAGCGCGCGCGAGCGGCGCGCGAGTCCGACCCGCAGGCCGCTCTCGCCGACGCAAAGCGCGCCAGCGAGCTGGCGGACGCCGCGTACGCACGCGCGCGCAACGACTTCAACGACACGGTCAGCCGCGGCTACGGTGGGACGGTGGTCATCGGCGGCCAGCCCTATCCCACCGGCCGCAACGCCAACTGGGGGAGTGACGTGGGCGGCGCCATCCTGGGCGGCATCATCGGCTCCATCCTGTCCGGCGGTGGCCGCGGCGGCTGGGGCGGCGGTGGCTTCGGCGGCGGAGGGTTCGGTGGTGGTGGCTTCGGCCGTGGGGGAGGCGGTGGGATCTTTGGCGGCGGCGGCCGCAGCATCGGCGGGGGATTCGGTGGCGGAGGCGGCCGCTCGCGTGGAGGGGGTTGGTAGGCGACAATCGGTCCGGCGGCCCTATCGGCCCGTCGGGGAAGTCATGGAGGAGACCAATGGCACAGACGACGATCCTGGGGCGAATTGGGCAGCTCATTCGCGCGAACGTGAACGCCATGCTGGACAGCGCCGAGGATCCGGAGAAGATGCTGGATCAGCTGGTGCGCGACTTCACCAACAACATCGCCGAGGCCGAGGAGGCCGTGGCCCAGACCGTCGGCAACCTCCGCCTGCTCGAAGACGACGCGCGCGAGGCGGAGGCGGCCCAGACGGAGTGGGGCGACAAGGCCCGTGCAGCCTCCCGCAAGGCCGATGAATCGCGGGCGGCGGGCAACACCGCGGAGGCGGACCGCTTCACCGAGCTGGCCAAGATCGCCATCCGGCGGCAGATCAGCTTCGAGAACCAGATCTCGACCTTCAAGACGCAGATCGAGCAGCAGACCCAGCTCACCGATCAGCTCAAGGACGGCCTCAACAAGCTGCGCGTCAAGCGCGAGGAGCTGGTCCAGAAGCGCGACGAGCTGGTCAGCCGCGCCAAGATGGCCGCCGCCCAGCGCCAGGTCCAGGAGGCGGTGCGCGACGTCAGCGTCATGGATCCCACCTCGGAGCTGAACCGCTTCGAGGAGCGCGTCCGCCGCGAAGAGGCCATGGCGCGCGGGATGAGCGAGGTCGCAGCCTCGTCCCTGGAGGAGGAGTTCGCCTCGCTGGACGATGCCGACACCGAAGCGGAGGTGGAGAGCCGCCTGGCCTCGATGAAGAGCTCCTGAGCGGCACGCGAGCGTGACCGGGGTCCAGCGCGCGCACCTGGACGTGGGGCTGGACCTCCGGCGTTTCACACATGGCAAGGCCCGAAGGACGGACGGCACCTGATTTCGGGACCTTTCGCAGGTGGCGCCGTGCGCCCGGCGGGCCAGCCTTCCGCGCATGGCTGGCTTTCGACCGATGAGTCACGAGGAGCTCATGGCTCCCATCGGCATGGGCGAGGACGCCGTCGTCCTTCGAGACGTGGTGGAGCCGATGCCCCGCGGTCCGCGACACCAGCCCCGCGTCCGGGCCGGCACGCGGGTGCGGGTGCGAAAAGTGGTCCACGACGGCCTGGAGCAGCGCTACCTGGTCGAAACGTGCGACGAGCGCGCCCGTCCCACGGGCTGGTGGGCGCTGGTCCCGGAGCAGGAGCTCGGAGCGGCCCCAGAGCTGCCGCTGCGCGCCTGGCTCAGGTCGCGCCTTACCTGACGCGCAGAAGTCTTGCGCATTAGACGACCGACTACGATTTCGGGATGACGGGCGAGCAGTCGGGGACCGAGACGGACAGGCGGCGCTGGACGGCGAACCTCCAGGGCGAGATCGACGGGATCGCCATCTACCGCGCCATGGCCGCCGGGAGCAAGGATGCCCGCCTGGCGGAGCTGTATGGACGCCTGGCCGATACCGAGGCACGCCACGCCGCCGTGTGGCAGGAACGCCTGGCGGCGTCGGGGGCGCGGGTGCCCGCCAGTCCGAGCTGGCGAGCCCGCATCCTGGGGTGGCTGGCCCGGCGCATCGGCCCCGGGCTGGTGGCCACCACGATCGCCAGCCAGGAGCGCAACGCCCGCGGCATGTACGACGACCAGCCGGAGGCCGCCGGCACGTCACTCCCCGCCGACGAGCGCTCCCACGCCCGGATCCTGCGCGAGGTGACGTCAGGGGTCGAGGGCGGGACGCTGGCGCGCTTCGAGGGGAGGCATCGGGCCGTTGGCGGCAATGCGCTGCGGGCCGCGGTGCTGGGCGCCAACGATGGGCTGGTGAGCAACTTCAGCCTGGTCATGGGCGTGGCCGGCGCCGACTCCACCGGCACGGCGGTCCTGATCGCCGGCTTCGCCGGCCTGCTGGCCGGCGCGCTCTCCATGGCGCTGGGGGAGTGGCTCAGCGTCCAGAGCGCACGGGAGCTGTTCGCCCAGCAGCTCGAGGTCGAGACGGCGGAGATCGAGGCCATCCCCGAGGAAGAGGAAGAGGAGCTGCGGCTGATCTACGAGGCGAAGGGGCTGGGGGAGACGCAGGCGCGGGACCTGGCTCACCGGCTCATCACGGGCGAACGCGGGCAGCTGCTGGACACCCTGGCGCGCGAGGAGCTGGGGATCGACCCGGAGGAGCTGGGGGGCTCGCCGTGGGTGGCGGCCGGCACGTCGTTCGTCTTGTTCGCCGCCGGCGCGCTGGTGCCGGTGCTGCCGTTCCTGTTCGTGCGCGGCGTAACGGGCATCGTGCTGTCCGCGGCCTTCGCCGGCGCGATGCTCTTTTTGCTGGGCGCGGGGATCACGGTCGTGACCGGGCGCAATGCGCTCAAGGCAGGCGTGCGCCAGCTGGCCTTTGGCCTGGCCGCAGCGGCGATCACCTTCGGGATCGGCTCACTGGTG
>DATBJR010000031.1:0-33752 GCA_036556325.1 Candidatus Limnocylindria bacterium
TGGCGGTACTGCTCGCGACGCACCAGCAGCCCCTTGGCGGCCAGGTCGTCGGCCACCTCGCGGGCGAGGTCGGCACCGTCGGGGTCGTCCGCCCCGGCATAGCGTCCGGACTGCCACCCGAAGCCGTCGCGGAAGCGGCCGAACTCGTCGATCGGGTCGATGACCGCCAGGTCGAACTGCCTGGCCAGGGCGAAGTCCTCCTGCCCGCAGCCGGGGGCGATGTGGACGATGCCGGTCCCCTCCTCGTCCGACACCTCGCCCCAGGGCACGACCCGATGCTCGACGCCGGCGGCGGCCGGCAGCTCGTCGAACGGCCCCGCATAGCGGAGGTCCACCAGCTCGGCACCCGTGGCCTGGCGCACGACCGCGGCCCCGGGCGCCAGGCGCGGCTGCGAGCCGTGGCTCAGCCACCATCGGCGCCCATCGGCCCCCTCCACCAGGACGTACGTGAGCTGTGGATGGACCGCGGCAGCCACGTTCGACGACAGCGTCCAGGGGGTCGTGGTCCACACCAGCAGGTCCTCGCCCTCGTGGCCGGGGCTGGTGACGGGCAGCCGCACCGTGAGCGACAGGTGCGACAGCTCGCGGTAACCCTCGGTGGCGAGCTCCATGTTCGACAGGCCGGTGCCGCAGCGCGGGCACCACGGCATCACGTCATGGCCGCGGTACACGAGCCCGCGGTCGTGGCAGGTCTTCAGGAAGTCCCAGATGGCGTAGTTGTTCGCGTCCGAGTTGGTGTAGTAGCTGTGGTCCCAGTCCATCCACATCCCGAGCCGGATGGACTGCTCGGTGATGCGGTCGGCGAAGCGCTGGACGCGGGCCTTGCAGTACTCGACAAAGCGGTCGATGCCGTACGACTCGATGTCGCGCTTGTTCTTGAATCCCAGCTCGCGCTCGGCCTCGACCTCGATCCACAGCCCCTGGCAGTCGAACCCGTTCTGGTAGCGCTGCCGCTCGCCGAGCATGGTGTGGTAGCGCTGGTAGAGGTCCTTGTAGGTCCGTCCCCAGGCGTGGTGGACGCCCATCGGGTTGTTGGCGGTGATGGGCCCGTCCAGGAACGACCAGCGCCGTTCGGCCCCCGCGTTGCGCGCCAGGTAGCGCGCCATGGTGTCGCGTTCCCGCCAGAGCGCGATCATCTCCTGCTCGAGCGCCGGCATGTTCAGCTTCGGGTTGACCGCCTTGAACAAGGTCCTCTCCATCAAAAAACCCGCCCCGGAACTCATCCGGGACGGGAGCGCCTTCCTCAGGCGTCCCGCGGTACCACCCGCGCTTGGCCGATGCCAGCCTGCGACCGACGATCGACCCACTCAGCCGCCACGGGCCGCATCACGCTGGCCGATGGCGCCGCCGGTCGGTATCGGGTGGCGTACCCGGGAGACGTTACCCACGGCGGCGTGCCGCTTGGCGCCTCCGGCTCGGAAGGGATGGCCCGTCGTCCGGCCTCTGCCCGCTTCCACCATCCGGGCTCGCTCGCTGGGACCGATTGCGACGCGGGCGCTGTCTTCGTCGCAGCCGCTCGTTCGCTTGTGCGACCGATGATACCGCGGGCGGCGCGTCCCTAGCCCAGCAGCGCCCGCGCCACCAGCCCCACGCCGAGCAGCGAGGTGACCGTGACCAGGCCCAGCAGCCGCGGATACCACACCCTGGCCACGATGCCGGCCAGCGCCGCCGCCGGGCCGCTGGCCAGCAGCGCGGCCGCGACCGGGCGCAGCTGCGCCGCCGGCAGGTCCAGCCGGTGCTGGGCAGCGGCCGCCGTCCAGATGGCGAGGGCGGCCAGCACCGGCACGACCAGGACCGCGAAGTCCCGCAGCCGCTCCCCGGAAATCTCCAGGCTCGGTCGCTCGACGCGGACTCGGGGACTCGGCACGCGGACCGCCGGCGGGCTGGCCGACGGCCGTGCCGTCGGCAGCTGGTCTGCCGCCGGGATCGGCTGCCCAGCGTGGTCGGCAGTCGTCAACGCGGCCATGCGGGCCGCATCCGCCGCCGCCCGCCGCTCGGCCTCCGCCGCCTGCAGGGCGGCGGCCCGCTGCGCGGCAAGACGCTCCTCCAGGATCGCGCGCTCGATGCCGGTCAGAATGCGATCGTGAGCCCCGTCACCGGGTTCGGGCTCAGGAGGGGCGGCCGGGGCCGGTGGCAGCGGCGCCCGCGCGGAGGCAACTCGGGCGCGCTCCGCAACCTCGTCCAGCCGCTGCTGGATGCGGGCGGCGGCCGCCAGCGCCTCGAGGAGCTGCGCTTCGACGGCCGGGGCAATGCCAACCCGGCCGCGATCGGTGGGCACCAGGATCATCGTGTCGGTGGGTGCCATCCGCACCAGCTCGATCGTCTCGTCGCCGCGGAGGCGCGCGCGCCCCAGGCCCCAGCCCAGCGCGCCGAAGCTCGGCCGCAGCCGGGCGGCTTCTGGGCCACGCAGCGGCACCCGGGTCACCGGACCGCGCGCCAGCGTGTAGCGGCGCTCACCGCCCAGCCGGCGGACGCGCAGGGTCGCCACCTCCACCTCCAGCCGGACCGAGAGCAGGATGAGCCACAGCGCCAGGCTGAGGGCCGCGACGAGCGCCCCGGCCGCCGCCAGGGCGAGGCCCCACGCGTCGCCGCGCTGGAGGCCCGCGACGGCCGCCACCCCACCGGCCAGCAGCAGGATCGCCGGCACCACGGCCAGTCGCCGGCCCGAACGGGCGAGCGGGACCGGGGCGATGGAGACCGTCGGGCCGCTCATGGCCGGCTCACGCCTTCTCGGTCACGCGGTACTCCAGGTAGCGCCCGGTCAGCAGCCGCGTCTGGGCGTCCAGGGCCGGCAGATTGCTGAAGAACACGCCCACGAACGGCAGCCCGATCCACTGGGCGTAGCTCAGCAGCCGAGGCAGCCAGCCCCATTCCGCGGGCCGTGGCGGGACGATCCGGTTCTCGACGTACACGAGCACGCCCAGCGCCACCAGGCCGATCGACAGCATGGTCGAGGCATACAGCGGCAGGTTCTGGCCGAGGGTGGTCTGCGCGAACGCCGGATTGAGAACGAGGGGCACCGTCGCGCCGAAGGTGATGACGATGGGCGCGATGGCCCAGTTGATGTGCTCGCCGAAGAGGTTGATGATCCGCCAGACCCGCGACCAGCGGCTGATCTCGGTGTGCTCGATGGCGTTGCGGATCACGTAGGGGATATCCGTCACGCCCCACGCCCAGCGGCGCGCCTGCAGGTACTGGCCGGCCATCGAGCGCCAGTAGGACCGGGCGCGCACCGCGTCGCCGTAGATCGGGATGAACAGCGGCACGGCCCGGAAGCGGTCTCCGTAGCGGAAGAAGCTCTTCCAGTAGAAGCGGCTGTCCTCCGGGATCGCGTCGGTCGCCCAGTAGCCCACGTCATGGACCAGGTGCAGGGTCGTCGAGTACGAGCCGAAGCTCTGCAGCTTCTCCGGCAGGACGCTGCGCCACATCTGGAGCTGGGTCAGCACCGCCGCGAACAGTCGCAGCAGGAGCGGGACCTGCCAGATGTTGTTGTGGAAGTACGGGATCGGCTGATAAAGCTGCGTCTCCCGGTTCTCGTCGGTGAGGTGGGCCCAGGTCAGGTAGTTGAAGTACTGGCGGTGGACGCGGTAATCGGCGTCCAGGTCCGTGACCAGGATCCGACGCGGATCCATGCCACCGTCACGGACCAGCTTGCGGTAGAGGTAGCGGCCGCCCCAGGCCATGGCGCTGCTCTTGCCGACCACGATGCCGGGCTCGAGCGGATCCAGGATGTGGATGAAGTCGGCGAACGCGGCACCGAACTCGGCCCGCAGGGCCTGGACGTTGGCGATCCCGTCGGTATCGGTCTCGCGAGTGATGATCGCGCAGATCTTGCGTTGGGCCGGCCACTCGGCGTTGGCGAGGGCGCGGACCGTCTCACGCAGCTTCTCGAGCGGCTCGGTGTAGGTGGGGATGAGCGCCAGGTGCGTGTACTCGCGCCAATCGGGTGGCGGCTCGGGCAGCGCCTCCAGCGCATCCAGGTCCGCCAGCTCGCGCTCGAGCGCCTCGCGCGCGTGGCTGGGCGCGGGGACCGCATCCGCCACCAGGCCCAGGGCGCCGCTGGGGCGACCATTCAGCGCCGCGAGCTGGCGCAACACCGCCTCCCGCCTCCCCGTGGGGTCCTCGAGGCCGCGCAGTCGCTCGCCCCAGTCGACGGCGAGGACGCGCTTGATGCGCCGATAGGCCACGATCACGGTGGCACCGAACCACAGCGTGCGCGTCAACCAGTAGAAGTCGAAGCTCAGGACGAAGTACGCGACCAGCCAGGGGTAGCTGAAGCTCAGCCAGATGGGCGCCACGATGATGACCCAGCTGATGAAGCCGGGCACCATCTCCAGCAGACGCTGAAGCAGCCGATGTCGATCCTGGTCCTGCGGCTCGGACATGTGCCCTCGTCCGGGTCGCGGCCGCCGCCGGGCATCGGCGGGCCGTCCCGTGGTGTCAGTAAACCGGCGTCAGCCAGTCACGATACGCCTCGATGCGGCCGCGCACCGCATCGAAGTAGAGGTCGTGCATCTGGCGGCTGATCGGCCCGGGCCGTCCGTTGCCGATCGGCCGCCGGTCAATCTCCACGACCGGCGAGATCTGGGCGCCGGTCCCGCACAGGAACACCTCGTCGGCGCTGTACAGCTCGGTGCGGTCGACCTGCCGCTCCTCGACGGGAATCTCCAGCCGCTCGCGCGCCACCGCCATCAGCCGCCGGCGGGTGATGCCCTCCAGGATGTTGTCGGTGACCGGCGGCGTGACGAGCTTGCCGCCGCGCACGATGAACAGGTTCTCGGCGCTGCCCTCCGACACGTGGCCGTCCTGGGTCAGCACGATCGCCTCGTCGAAGCCGTTGAGCTGGGCCTCGGACTTCGCCAGCGCGCCGTTGACGTAGGCACCGGTGATCTTGCCGCGGGCCGGAATGGCGTTGTCATCGGTCCGGCGCCAGGTGGAGACCTGCGCGCGCACGCCGCCCTCGGTGTCGATGTACTGGCCGAACGGAATGCCGAAGATCACGACATCGGCGTCCAGGTTGTGGAGCCGGACGCCGATGGTTTCGCTGGACTTGTAGATGAGCGGGCGGATGTAGATGTCCTCGCGTAACCCGTTGCGCCGGAGGATCTCGACGGTGGTCGAGGCCAGCTGTTCGGCGGTGTACGGGACCTCCATCATCAAAAAACGGGCCGACGCCTTCAGGCGCTCGTAGTGCGGTAGCAGGTCCAGGGCGTAGAGCTGGTTGTGGTCCCCGTTCCAGTAGGCACGGATTCCTTCGAAAACGGCGGTGCCGTAGTTGAATGCGTGGGTCATGACGCTGACGCGGGCGTCACGGAGTGGCACGATCTCCCCCCGGAAGAAGGCCCACAGCTCAGCCGTCGGATCGGCCGCGGCGGTGGCGGTCGGGGTTCCCTGCTTCAGCACGAATGTCTCCTCATGTGCTTCCCGCACGTGCATGACGCCGATCCCGGCGCCGGCGCCAGTATACCCGCGCCATCGGCCTCCTCCCGCCTTCGGCCGAGGGCCGTTGCGGAATCCGTGGCCTCCTGGCACCTAGTGGCCGGTTGCCCCCGCGCCCAGCGGCGTGAAGAGGGCCAGTCCCAGGTACAGCAGGTACAGCGGTCCGCCGATCAGCAAAGTCCATGCCGACAGCGTGCCGCGCCGCAGCATGGTGCCGAAGATGAGGATGGTGGAGGCGAACGCCACCCCGGCCGAGGCGAAGTGGATGGCGCTCTCGGCGGTGAACGTCCAGGAGGTGAAGAGCAGCCCCAGCACGGTCGGCAGGCAGCTCTGGAAGACCATGGCACCGGTGATGTTGCCCATCGCCAGCGTGTCCTTGCCGGTGCGCACCCAGAGCACGCTGTTGAACTTTTCGGGCAGCTCGGTGGCGATGGGGGCGATGATCAGCGCCAGGATCGTGGGATCCAGGCCAATGACGGTGGACAGGTGCTCCACCGCGCCCACGAAGACCTGGGCGCCGATGATGATCAGCGCCAGGGCCAGCACCACCTGGCTGATGACGATGCGCATCCGTGGCGTGGCGCCATCCACCTCCCACGGATCCACCTCGCCGGGCAGGATGTCGATGTCCAGGGTGTGCGGCCCCGCCATGCCCGGCAGCCGCGTGACGTGGAGTCGGGCGAGGTCATCGCCGTTGCTGTCTTCCGCGGTGTCAGCGAAGTGGAGCCGGACGTAGACCGCGTACAGCACGAACAGCAGGCCGGCGGCCACCCAGCGGAGCCAGGCGACCTCCGGCGGCAGGAACGCCGTGCCAATGGCGAGGGCGTAGCCGACCAGGAAGAAGCTGACATCGCGTCCGAGCACGCCGACGTTGACCCGCATCTCGGTGCCGGCGCGGTCGCTACCCCGTCCGCCGTTCCGCGCGAACAGCACGATCGCCAGGCCGGTGACGAACATGGCGAGCGTCGACAGCATGAAGGGGGCGCCCAGGATCGCCCCCACGCCGACGGCGTGGGAGGCGTCGGGGTTCCCGCCGGTGAGGAGCGGGCCCAGGATGGCGATCACCGGGATCAGCGTCTCGGGCATGGCGGTGGCCACGGCCGCCAGCACGCTGCCGACCGCTCCCTCGGCCAGGTTCAGCTTGTGCCCGACCCACTCGATACCGTTGGTGAACAGCTCGGCGGCGACCAGGATGACCGCCAGCGAGCCGATGAGGAGGACGATGTCCACCCGTCAGGCGGGGTTAGGGGCGCAGGTGCTGCGGGGCGTATGGCAGCAGCGCCACCTGCCGGGCACGCTTCAGCGCCACGGTCAGCATCCGCTGATGGCGAGCGCAGGTGCCCGTCTTGCGGCGCGGCTCGATCTTCGCCCGCTCCGAAAGGTAGCGGCGGAGGCGGTTGACCTCCTTGTAGTCGATGGATTCGGCCTTGTCGACGCAGAAGTTGCAGACCTTGCGTCGTCGCCGGTCGCGGTAGTAGTCCGCCGTCTCGCGGCGGGATCGTGCGCTTGGCATCGGTTCCTCAGTTGCTCAGGGGTTGGTTCTCAGAATGGGATGTCGTCGACGTCGATGCTGTCGGCGTTCGAGCCGCTGGCCGCCGGGGCTGCCGCTCCACGCGGCCGCGCCACCGGGGCGTCGGCGGGCGACGCGGAGCCCTCGCTGAAGCTGCCGCTGTAGCCGCCCTCGTTCGGATCCCGTCGCTCCAGCGACTGGACGCGGGCGAACCGGATCTCGAGCGACGTGCGCTTCTGACCGTCCTTGCCCTCCCACTCCCGGGCGCGCAGCGCACCCTCGGCGAAGACCTTGTGGCCCTTGCGCAGGCGCTCGGCGGCGCGCTCGGCGGCCTGCTCCCACAGCTCGACGCGGAACCACTGCGTCTCTTCCTGCCACTCGCCGTCCGGGCCGCGCGAACGGTCGTTGACGGCGACGCGCAGCTCGGCGACGGCCTTGCCGCCGGGGGTGTAGCGCAGCTCGGGATCGGCCCCCAGGTTGCCGATGATCATCATCTTGTTGAGCGTCATGGCGTGCGCCTCCTCGTGGCTGGATCAGGCCTCGACGGCCTGCTCCGCCTCCTCCGTCTGCCCGGAATCGTCGCTGTCGGTCTCCCCAGCCGCTTCCGCGGCGGCCGGCTCGGCCGCATCGGCCTCTGCGGGACCGGCTGCCCCACCGTCCGAACCGGCGTCGGCATCAGTATCGGCTTCGGCGCTCGTGTCCGCCGCGACGGGAGTCTCGGCCGCTGCCTCAGCCGCCTCCGCCGCCGCGGGCTGGGCCGCCGGTTCGCCGTCGGCCGGCACCGCCGCGGGCGGGATGTCCTCCTCGGACATCGCCGAGCCGTGGTCGACCAGCACCGTGACCAGGTGCCGCAGGATCTCCTCGCTGATCAGCATTCCGCGCTCCAGCTCGCGGATCGCCGACGGCGCGATGTCGAAATGCAGCAGGAAGTAACTGGCCTCGCGGAAGTGCTGGATGTCGTACGCCATGCGGCGCTTGCCCCACGGCGAGACCTTGGTGAGGGTGCCGCCCGCGTTCACGATCGCGCGCGTCACCTTCTCCACCGCGGACTGGAGCTTGTCGTCCTCCAGGTCCGGGCGGAACAGGAGCATGAGCTCGTATCGGCGCATGTGCCGATCTCCTCCTCTCTCTGGGACTGCGACCAACCCGGCGGGAGCCGGGAGCGGCGGCAGAAAGGAGCCCAACTGGACATGAAACTCGCCTCCATTCGCTGGAGGCGCCCCGCAAGTATGCCCGATGCGCCCCTCGCTGGCAACGCGAGGGGCCAGCCGTATACTCGGGGCCTCGCATCCCCGGGAAGGATCGCATGCCCGCCAACCCCATCCTGATCTGCGCTCCGACCGAGGAGCTGCGGACGCAGCTGGAGACGCAGCTCGCCGCCGGCGGCTACACGACCACCAGCGTCACCACGCCGCCCGACGCGGTGGCGGCGCTGCGCGACCGCCAGTTCGATTTGGTCCTGGCCGAGGGGCTGGCGGTCTCTGGTGCGATCGGCCGCATCCGCACCGCTTCGCCCGTGCCCACGCCGGTGCTGGTGATTGCGCCGGCCGGCGACGTGGAGGCCCGCATCGCCTTCCTGGAGGCCGGGGCCGATGACGTCGTCACCGCCGGCGTCAGCCGACAGGAGCTCGAAGCCAAGGTCGAGGCGCTGCTCATCCGTGCCGGACGCGTCACGCCGGACACCGCCCGGTCCGACGCCCCCACCGGCGACATCGTCACCTTCTTCTCTCCCAAGGGCGGCGTCGGTACCACGACGCTGGCGGTGAACACCGCCGTGCTGCTCGCCGGATCCGAGCCCGGCGGCGCGCCGCCGGCGCGGGTCCTGCTCATCGACCTCGACCTGCAGTTCGGGCAGGTTGCCACCCATCTCAACCTGCAGCCCCGCTTCGACATCTCCGGGCTGGTGGGCGACGAGCCTGCCCTCGGGGATCAGGGGGTGGCGATGAGCTACCTCACCCAGCATTCGTCGGGCGTCATGGTGCTGGCAGCGCCATCCCATCCGGACGCCGATTTCCGCATCACCATCGACCAGCTGGAGCGGGCACTGGCCATCCTCCAGCCGCGCTTCGACACGGTGATCGTCGACTGCGGGTCGCGCCTTGATCCCCGCACGCTGTGGATGCTGGAGCAGGCGTCGACCCACGTGTTCGTCGTCTTCCCGGAGATCGCCGCGCTGCGCGCCCTGAGCCTGCTGCTCGGCTTCCTGGCCGAGACGGCCACCCTACGGGCCAAGACCCACTTCGTGGTCAACCACATCTTCCCGAAGGAGCTGCTGAAGACCCGCGACGTCGAGAACCTGCTGCGCGCCAGGCCGGCGGCGGAAATCCCGTACACCGAGGTCGAGATGATCCGTGCCGCCAACGAGGGCGTGCCGGTCGTGACCAGCCGCCCTGGATCGCCGGTGGCGTTGGCACTGCAGAAGATCGCGCAGGCGATCATCGGCGCCAACACGGAGGCGTCAACGCCCACCACTCCCCCGCCTCGGCGGCGGGGCATCTTCGCCCGTCGCTGAGCTGGTGCCGGAGGAGGGATTCGAACCCCCACGTCCCTTTCGGGACCGCCGGGTTTAAGCCGGCCGCGTCTGCCGTTTCGCCACTCCGGCGCGGCCGTCAGGATAGCCGTCCGGCAGATGAGTCGGCCGCGCCTCAGGTCCCCGGCGGGATCGTGCTGCTCGGTCGCGCCGCGTAGGCCATGCCGGCGACGATCGCGATCACCACGATGGCCAGGATGATCCCGATCGGCCCGAACAGCACCATGGCGCCCACGCACACGATGACGAGCAACGCAATGGCCAGCACAATTTGCCAGGTGGGTCGTTCCATGCGGGCTTCGCCGACGCAAGAACGGCGCCCATTCAGCCACGGGGCTCCAGCACCCAATCGTTGCAGCGCAGCCGATGGCCCGGAGGGTATTCGAAGTCGAAGGCGCCGATGAGCCGGAAACCGACCTTCCGGCAGACGGCGTTGGAGGCGCCGTTGTCCATCGCCGGATAGGCGTGAATTGGCCGATCGGCCGCATCGGCCCACGCCATCTCCGCCATGAGCCGAGTGGCGCGCGTTGCGATGCCCTGCCCCTGGAAATGGGGCAGGACGAACCAGCCCGTCTCCCAGACGATGGCGCCTCCCGTGCGGTCGTCGCGCTTCCAGTAGCCGTGCGTGCCGGCCGGCGTCTCGTCCTGCCCGGCCAGGATCACCAACATGCGGCCCAGATCCGCGTCCCCCATGCGGAGGTACCGCGCGTGCCGCTCTCGGATCTGTTGTGGCGACTCGGGACCACCGAGGTAGCGGGTGAGCACGGGATCGCCCACGGTGCGCTCCAGCAGCGGGCGATCGTTTGCAGTCCATGGCCGAAGCCGGACGTCGGCCATCGGTCGCCGGTCAGCTCAACGGCGCCGAAGCCGCGCGGCGAGCCTATCGAGAGCCTGCTGCGGGGACGATGGCGCGTCGACGATCTCGCACTCGCCCCCCGGCCCGCAGGCTTCCGCCACCCAGACCTTCGAGCGCCGCTCGGGCCGTAGGCTCGTCGAGGCGCAGCGAATCCCCTGCAGGAACCACCCTCGCGGGAGCGCTGCCTCGGCGGCGGCCCAGGCGTCCGATATCGGTGTCGGCGATGCCATCGGCCTCATGGTACGGCGCCCGAACCACGTGAAATCCGCGGTGACTCGGGTGTTGACAATTGTCACCAATTTATCCACACTCCGCCCGCTACAAGGGAGTCCCGTGGATTGACGGAAGACGATTCCGAGCGCACCCACGCGGTCACGATTGCCGACGTGGCCCCTATCGAGATCCAGGCCCGCCGCTACCTCCTCGAGCCGGGAGACGCGGCCTGGAATGACGTGGTTCGCGCCCTGGACGGCGCGCTCGGCGAAACAGAGGCAGACGACCTGTTGAAGGCCGTCGAGATCCGGCTCAGGACCGCCAAGCGCCTCTAGCCCGCAAGCGCCTCTGGCCCGCTCTTTGCGTCCCGCCTCGCAGGGTCATGGGCGGGCGTGGAGGCGACGAGGGGAATTGAACCCCTGTAAACGGTTTTGCAGACCGCTCCCTAACCACTCGGGCACGTCGCCACCGGTTGCCGGCACCAGTTTGCGCCTGGCTGCCCCGCGAGGATTCGAACCTCGGTTCACGGATCCAAAGTCCGCTGTCCTACCACTAGACGACGGGGCATCGAAGCCACGACGAGGCTAGCAGGTCGGCCGCCGAGCGGCGGCCGGCAGGGCATAAAAATGGAGCGGAAGACGGGACTCGAACCCGCGACCCTCACCTTGGCAAGGTGATGCTCTACCAACTGAGCCACTTCCGCCCGTTTGCTCGATGCGCGCATGTCGAACGTGGTGCCGAGGGTCAGATTCGAACTGACGACACCCGCCTCTTCAGGGCGGTGCTCTACCAACTGAGCTACCTCGGCCCGTTCAGGCGGCGGCCTTCGCTCGTCGTCGCGTATCGGCAATCGACGATAGCACAGGGCCCGATCGAGCGGCAAGGCAACCGCCGATCAGCGCAGGGCCGTGTTCGGGTCCTGGCCGAACTGGCCGGCGAGCGCCTGGAGCGTCGCGATCCGCTCGGCGATCGGCGGGTGGGTGTCCCACATCGACTTCGCCCGGTCCTCGAAGGACTTGATGGGGTTCACGATGTACAGGTGCTGCGTGGCGCGGTTCGCCACCTCCAGCACCTCCGGGTCGTCGGAAATGGTGCGCAGGGCCCGCGCCAGGCCCATAGGGTTGCGAGTGAGCTCCACGGCGGAGACATCGGCCAGGGCCTCGCGGCGGCGGCTGACGGCCAGCTGCACGAGCCGCCCGATGATCGGCGCCACGATCGCCAGCACGATGGCCACGATAAACAGGATGGCGGCCAGTCCCCCACCTCCGCCGCGATCGGAGTCACGCCGGCGTCCACCGCCGAACCAGAACGTGTAGCGCAGGAACCAATCGGCCAGCAGCGCGATCGAGCCGACCAGCACGCCGACCAACAGGGTGAAGCGGATGTCGTAGTTGCCGACATGGCTCATCTCGTGCGCGATGACGCCCTGCAGCTCCTCGCGATCCATCTTCTGCAGCAGCCCGGTGGTGGCGGCCACCGACGCATGCTTCGGATCGCGGCCCGTGGCGAAGGCATTCGGCGCGGTGTCGTCGATGACGTAGACCTTCGGCATCGGCTGCCCACCGGCCAGGCTCATCTCGGTCACCACGTTGACGAGCTGCTTGTACCCGTCCGGCGGATTCGCGACGTCGATCTGCTTCGCGCCGGACGAGAGCAGCACCAGCTGGTCACCGGCGAAGTACGAGCCGATGCTCATCACCGTCGCCACGATCAGCGCCACCACCACGCCGCCCCAGCCGAAGCCGGTGGCGTAGCCGATGACGGCGCCAAACGCCGCCAGGACGAGCGCCACGATGAAGACCAGGAACCAGCTGTTGCGCCGGTTCCGATCGATCTCGCGGTAGAAGGTCGACGGCGCCGGGCGCGCGGTCATCGCCACAGCCCCGGCGTGCCCGGTATCGGTGTCAGCCCTGCGGGGGCTCCGTCGGCGTTGCCGGCGGCTCCGTCGGCGCTGCCTGTGGCGGAGCCGCGGCCGCTGCCTGTGGCGGCTGCGTCGTCCGCAGGTTCACCTGGGGCACCTCGGTATCGGCTTCCTCGATCTGGAAGTAGTCGCGGCCACGGAAGCCGAACATGCCGGCCAGCAGGACGTTCGGGAAGGTCTGGATGCTGGTGTTGTACTCCCGGACCGTGCTGTTGTAATGCTGCCGGCTGAAACCGATCTGGTTCTCGGTGGTGGTCAGCTCTTCCTGCAGCTGCATCACGTTCTGGTTGGACTTGAGGTCGGGATAGTTCTCCACCAGGGCGAACAGCTGGCGCAGCGCACCGGTCAGGAAGTTCTCCGCCTGGGCCGACTGGCCGGCTGCGGCGGGGCCCGCCTGCTGAGCCGATACGGCCTGGTTCCGGGCCTCGATGACGCGAGTCAGGGTCTCCTGCTCGAAGTCCATGTAGCCCTTCACGGCGTTGACGAGGTTCGGGATCAGGTCATGCCGCCGCTTCAGCTGCACGCTGATCTGGTTCCACGCCTCGTCGACCATGTTGCGCAGGCGAACGAGCCCGTTGTAGGTGACGATCAGGAACAGGACGATCGCCGCGATGACGACCAGGACGATGATCCAGGGCAACATCAGTGGAAGGCTCCACGCTTCGGAGTGGACGGGGTCAATGCTACCAGTACGCGGCGCTCACCCGGCCTAGCGCCTTGGATAGCGGACTGCGACCCAGGCCAGCGTCCCGCCCACGAATCCCGCGAAGAGGCCGAATACCACGCCCTGCAGCCAGTTGGGCGAGGCAGGTTGGACTGGCGCGCTGCCGCTCGGGTCGGGGGGCGGCGGCGCGTTGAGGATGCCCGAGGTCCAGAAAGTGACGGCCACGGCCACGATGACGAAGACGAGGATCGGCAGCCATCGGCTCAGCGAAGCTCGGGTGGCGTCCATCGCTCGCTAGGCTAGCAGGCGCACGGCTGGTGGGCGGTGAGGGACTCGAACCCCCGACCCCCTCGGTGTAAACGAGGTGCTCTAACCAACTGAGCTAACCGCCCGCACCAAGGCTACACCGCGGGCGCGGCATCACCGGCTGGGTGAGGTCGGAGCGGCCAACTGCCAGCGCGGCAGGCCTTGGGCGTTGGCAAATGAAGTGGTGCCCAGGCCGGGACTTGAACCCGGATGAGTTGCCTCATACGCCCCTCAAACGTACGCGTATACCAATTCCGCCACCTGGGCAGGTGCCTGTGCTCCTGAGGGTAGTGGTACCGAGGGAGGGACTTGAACCCACACGACCGTAATGGTCACTAGGTCCTGAACCTAGCGCGTCTGCCTATTCCGCCACCTCGGCACGCGGTCACCGAACGCGAACGCTCGGCGAGGTCGGCCGATTCTAGCATGGGCCGATGGGCGGGCCAACGACGGCTGCCAGCTGTCTGAACCCGTCGCCGGCGAATCCGGTAGGCTGTCCCTCCCCGTGTCCCGAGTAATGATCGAGGCTGCCGACCTCCACAAGTCCTTCGGCAAGACCCAAGCGCTGCGTGGCCTGGATCTCGATGCCCGCGAGGGCACCATCCTGGGCGTGCTCGGCCCGAACGGCGCCGGCAAGACCACCGCGGTCCGCATCCTGACCACGCTCACCCACCCCGACAGCGGCCGCGCCACGGTGGCCGGCATCGACGTGCTGAAGCACCCGGCGGCTGCGCGGCGGCAGTTCGGCGTGGCGGGCCAGTACGCCGCGCTGGACGAGGTGCTGACCGGACGCGAGAACCTGCACATGATTGGCCGCCTGTTCGACATGGATTTCGGGCTGGTCCGCAAACGCACCGAGGAGCTGCTGGAGCATTTCGAGCTGATGGACGCGGCCGATCGGACGGTGAAGACCTTTTCCGGTGGCATGCGGCGGCGGCTCGACCTGGGCGCGGCACTCATTCCGGAGCCGCCGGTGGTCTTCCTGGACGAACCGACCACCGGCCTCGACCCCAAGGGCCGCCTGGAGATGTGGGATCTCATCGCCGGCCTGGCCCGGGGCGGGACGACGGTGCTGATGACGACGCAGTATCTCGAGGAGGCCGATCGCCTGGCCGATGACATCGTCGTGATCGACCATGGCAAGGTCATCGCGCGCGGCACGGCGGACGAGCTGAAGCGCCAGGTCGGCGGCGAGCGCCTGGAGGTGACCGTTTCGGAGCATTCCGACCTGGCCGCAGGGCGCCGCGTGCTGGAGGCCATGGGCGAGGGGGCGGCGCACGTCGACGGCGACGACCGTCGCGTGAGCGTGCCGGTCACCCAGCACGGTGCCGTCCTCACGCGCGCCATCCGCGAGCTCGACACGGCGGGGGTGCACGTGGACGACATCGGCTTCCGGCGGCCGACGCTGGATGAGGTGTTCCTGACCCTGACCGGCCATGTCGCCGAGGAGAAGCCGGCGGTGGAACCATGACGGGCCTCGCCGGCTGGCTGAGTGACAGCCTCGAGATGGTGCGCCGCAATCTGCTGCACATCCGCCGCACGCCGGAGCTGCTGCTGGACGTGACCATCAGCCCCATCATGTTCGTGCTGCTGTTCAGCGTGGTGTTCGGCGGGGCCATCAACGTCGGCGGCCAGGGCGGCGCGAACGCCTCGTACACGAACTTCCTGATGGCGGGGATCTTCGTCCAGACGGTGACGTTCGCCGGCGTCTACACCGGGGTGCTGCTGGCCAACGACCTGCAACGCGGCATGATCGATCGCTTCCGCTCACTGCCGATGGCGCAGTCCTCGGTCCTCGCCGGGCGCACGCTGACAGACCTGCTGCGCGCGGCGCTGGCGGTGGCAATCATGTGGATCGTGGGCATGATCGTCGGGTTCCGGCCAGCCGGCGGCGTCGGGGGCAGCGCCGCGGCCATCGGCATCATCCTGCTCTTCGGATTCGCCGTCTCCTGGATCGGGGTGGCGGCGGGAGCCGCGATGCGAACGCCGGAAGCACTGCAGGGCGTCGTCTTCACCGTGGTCTTTCCGCTGACCTTCGTCAGCAGCGCGTTCGTGCCTACCCAGTCCCTGCCCGATTGGCTGCGGCCATTCGCGGACAACCAGCCGTTCACGGTCGTGGTCAACGCCGTGCGCGACCTCGTGCTGGGCACGCACAACTACAACGCGGAGCTGCCCGCGATCCTGTGGTCGGTCGGGCTCCTGGTGGTTGCCTTCCCGCTCGGCTTCTGGCTCTACAACCGGCGCACCACCCAGTAGGTGCCGCCGGCGGACGCTACGCCGCGGGCAGCAGGCTCAGCAGGCTGAAGACGACGAACAGCACCGCCAGCACGATGGTCAGGCGGAAGAGCGTGCGCTCGATTCCGCGCCGGCTGCGGTAGGCGGTCACCTCACCGCCGAACGCGCCGCCCAGGCCCGTCCCGCGCTGCTGCAGCAGGATCGAGGCAATGAGCGCCGCGGCCAGGATCATCTGGGCGACTGTCAGGGGAGTCATGAGCCGGCGCAGTCTAGCAAATCAGCCTTCCAGCAGCGACCGGCCGGTCATCTCGGGACCCGGATCCAGGCCCAGCAGCTGGCAGATCGTCGGCGCCACGTCGGCAAGGATCCCGTCCCGCAGGTGGGCGCCGCGCCACCGCTCCCCGACCAGCACCAGCGGCACCGGCGAGGTGGTGTGCTTGGTCTGCGGTTCGCCGCGCTCGTCGCGCATCTGCTCGATGTTGCCGTGGTCGGCGGTGACGATCAGCGCCCCGCCAGCGTCGAGCACCGCCTCGCTGACACGTCCGAGGCAGCCGTCAATCACCTCGGCGGCCTTCACCGCCGCATCCCAGACACCGGTGTGGCCGACCATGTCGGGGTTCGCGTAGTTGACGATGACGAAGTCGTAGGCGTTCGAGCCGATGGCGGCCAGCAGCTGGTTGGTGATCTGCGGCGCGCTCATCTCGGGGGCGAGGTCATACGTCGGCACGTCGCGACGCGACGGCACCAGGATGCGATCCTCTCCGGCCAGCTGCCTCTCCACGCCGCCGTTGAAGAAATAGGTGACGTGGGCGTACTTCTCGGTCTCGGCCACGTGCAGCTGCCGCTTGCCGAGGCGGGACAGGTAGGCCGCCAGCGAGTCGATGGTCAGCGGCGGGAAGGCGACCGGCACCGGCAGCTCGTCGTGGGCCTGGTATTCGGTGAGGGTGACGACCAGCAGGTCCGCGGGCAGCCCGCCGCGGTCGAAGGCATCGAAACCGGGGAGGCCCAGCGCCCGGGTCAGCTGCCGCGCCCGGTCGGCGCGGAAGTTCAGGTGCACGACGGCATCGCCGTCCTCCATGCCGTCGTACGTGCCGATGACCGTGGGCAGCACGAACTCGTCGCCCTCGCCGCGGGCGTAGGCCTGGGCAACGGCCGTGGCAGTACGCTCCGCGCGCTGCCCGTCGCCGTGGACGATGGCCTCCCAGGCGAGGGCGGTGCGCTGCCAACGCTGGTCGCGATCCATGGCGTAGTAGCGCCCACTGACCGTGGCCACCGTCGCGCGACCGGCGAGCTCCGCGACGAGGGCCGGCATCAGGCTGGCGGCCGAGCGCGGCGGCGTGTCGCGGCCGTCGGTGAAGGCGTGCAGGAGGACGCGGTCCGCAGGGAGCCCGGCGCGATGTGCCAGCTCGACCATGGCCAGGATGTGCCCGTCCACGGCGTGGATGCCACCCGGGCCGATGAGCCCGAGCAAATGCAGCCGGCTCCCCCGTGCCTTCGCGTGCTCCGCAGCCTGGACCAGCACCCGGTTGTCGAAGAAGCTGCCATCGGCGATGGCGCGGTTGATGCGCGGCAGGTCCTGGAGCACCGGGAAGCCCGCCCCCAGGTTGAGGTGCCCCACCTCGGAGTTGCCCATCTGCCCGACCGGCAGGCCGACGGCCTCGCCGGAGGCCTCGAGCCGGCAGCTCGGCCAGTCGCGCGTCAGCCGATGCCAGACCGGCATGTCGGCCGCCAGCAGGGCGTTGCGCTCCGGGTCGTCGCCCATGCCGAACCCGTCGAGCACACAGAGCACGACCGGCCGTGGCGTTCGGTCGCTCACGCGCGCAGCTCGGCGGCGGTGCGGACGATGGCCGTGAAGCTCCCCGCGTCGAGCGACGCGCCCCCCACCAGCGCCCCGTCCACGTCCGGTTCGGCGAAGAGCTCCGGCGCGTTCTGCGGCGTGCAGCTGCCGCCGTAGAGCACCGGCACCTCGTGCGCGCCATCCGGATCGGCTTCGTGCAGGATCGCGCGGATCTGCGCGGCGGCCGTCTGCGCGTCGTCTGGCGTCGCGGCGTCGCCGGTGCCGATGGCCCACACCGGCTCGTAGGCGACCACCAGGCCGCTGCCGGCGATCCGCTCCAGCTGCGAGATGGCGGCGCGCAGCTGGCGATCGATGACCTGGGCGGTCGCGCCGGCGCGGCGCTCATCGGCTCGCTCCCCGATCGCGGCGATCGGGACCAGCCCGTGGGCGACGGCGGAGGCCACCTTGGCCGCGACCGCCGCATCGGTCTCGTTGTCGTACTGGCGGCGCTCGGAGTGACCCAGGATCACGTACTGCGCGACGCCGGCCAGCATGACCGGGCTGATCTCGCCGGTGAAGGCGCCATGCTCGGCAGCGTGCATCGTCTGGGCGCCGATGCCGAGCTCCCCCGGCGCCGTACCGCCACCGCCGGCGGCCTCGGCCACCGCGGCCAGAAACAGGGCCGGTGGGCAGACCACGGTGCGCACTGGTAGGTCGAGCGTGCCGGCCGCGACGTCGCGGGCGAGCCGCAGCGCCAGGTCACGCGAAACCGGATTCATCTTCCAGTTGCCGGCGACCAGCGGGACCCGTGGTGCCGGCACTCAGCCGTCCTCCTGCCGGGCCTCGGCGGCCAGCGACACGAGCCGGCGCAGGCGGTGATTCACCGCCGAGCGGCTGATGCCCAGGCTGCCGGCCAGCGTGTCCAGGTCGGCATCCGGCTGGCGGCGCCGTTCTCCGGCGGTCTCCCGCAGGCCCTCGGGCAGCCGCTCCAGCTCTCCGGCGGCCGCCAGCGCGGCGATGGCGCGCAGCTGTCGGTCGGCGGCGTGCACGGTGCGATCGACGTTCGCCTCTTCCGCGTTGAGCAGCCTGTTGAGCCGGTTCCGCACGTCCCGGGCGACACGGTTCGCCTCGAAATCGAGGAGCGCGCGGTTGGCGCCGGTCAGGCGCAGCAGCGTGGCGACCTCCTCCTGCCCTTTCAGGTAGACCACGGTCCGTCCACGCCGCGGCAAGAGCCGGCCATGCACGTTCACGCTCCGCAGCCGCTCCAGCAGCTCGCGCGCGCGCGACCGTTCGTGGAACACGAACTCGACATGCGTGCTCGATGTGCCCAGCGAGATCGAGGCGTTCAGCACCGCCCCGCGCAGGAATGCCCGTCGGTCATGGGGCTTCGCGGTTGCCCAGCTCCACGCCGCGGCGTCGGTGCCGTCGAGCATCACCTGCAGGTGATGCCGGCCGCCAGGCCGATGCGGCGCGGCGGTGGCGGCGCGGCGCGCCACGGGAATGGGGCCCATGGCCGCCAGCCCGGCAGCAGAGGCCAGGTGGACCGCCACTCGCGCCGTGGCGTGGTCGAGGGTGCGCACGCCGGATGGATGGGCGAAGAGCAGGCCCGCGAGCTCCGCGCGTCGGCAGCAGGCGCGAGCGGGTTGGATGCGGGCGAGCTCGCCCTTCAGCTCGGCAGCGACCAGCATCGGCTAGGAGGCGGCCGATGCGGTGGGGCGGCTCAGTCGGCGATGGCGAACGCGCTCGGCCCGCTCTTCCTGCTGGAGCCGCATCAGGGCCGCGGCCAGCTTGGCGGAATCGTGGCGGTGGGCGTTGGTGACGTCGACCAGGTCCTCCTCGATGACCGTCACCGGCAGCTCCTCGAGGCGTCGCTCGTCGACGCGCACCGGCTCGCCCAGCCAGCCTTCCGGGCGCCGCGCGGCGTGGTTGCTGTTCAGGAGCGCATAGTCGATCAGCCCGTCGCCGATGTGGTGGATGAGCGCGTCAAGGTGGGCGGCTGCCGTGAACGAGCCGGTCTCACCGGGCTGGGTCGCCACGTTGCAGACGTAGACGCGGACCCCGGTCGCCGCCGCGACCGCGTCACGGATGTCGCTGATGAGCAGGTTCGGCAGGACGCTCGAGAAGAGGCTGCCGGGGCCGATGACGACCAGGTCGGCCTCCAGGATCCGCTCCAGCGCCTCCGGGTTGCCGCGAACGTCGCCCGGCTCGATGGTGACCTGCTCGATGGGCTCCTCGGCATGGCTGATGGCCACCTGGCCCTGGAGCTTCCGGCCCGAGGCCAGGATGGCACCCAGGTTCAACGGCACGCTCGTCGCCGGCAGCACCTGGCCGCGCACGGCGAGCACGCGATTGGATTCGCGCACCGCCTCTTCGAAGTCGCCGGTGACCGCGGTCATGGCCGCGATGAACAGGTTGCCGAAGGCGTGGTCGTCGAGGCCGGAACCCGGCGGGAAGCGGTATTGCATCAGCTGGGTCATCAGCGGCTCGGCATCGGCCAGCGCGGCGATGCAGTTGCGGATGTCGCCCGGCGGCACGATGCCCAGCTGCTGGCGCAGCCGCCCCGAGGAGCCGCCGTCATCGGCCACCGCCACGATGGCGGTGATGTTGGCCGAGTAGCCCTTCAGGCCGCGGAGCAGGACCGAGAGCCCGGTCCCACCGCCAATGGCCACGATCCTGGGCCCGCGTGCCAGGTAGCGCTTGGTGTACAGCACCTCCATGACCGAGTCGCCGCGGGCCACGAACGGCGAGATCATGCTGCGCATGAGCCCCCAGATGCCCAGGCCGATCAGCGCCACGCCGGCGACGGCGAACAGCGCGCCGCGAATGGCGCGGTCCAGGCCGGCGCCGGTGAGGGCGAAGATGAACGAATCCTCCGGCAGGCGCCGATAGCCGACGACGATCAGTACCGCGGCGCCCAGCCCCAGCATCGTGACGCCCAGCACCATGAGCAGGAGCCAGCGCTTCACGTGCATGCCGGGGTACATCCAGCGCGGCAGCCGCAGCCTCATCGCTCCAGCTCCCGGTGGAAGATGCTGACCGTCGCGTTGTCCAGCGGCTGCAATCGGCCGGCGAGCTCTTCCGCCAGCGCGATTGACCGATGGTGCCCGCCGGTGCAGCCCAGTGCCACCGTCAGCCGGCCCTTGCCCTCCGCCCGATAGGCTGGCACGGTCAGGAGCAGGAGCTCGGCGACCAGGTCCAGGAAGCGGGCGGCGCTTGGCTGGCTGAGGACGTACTCGCGGACCGGGGCCTGCAAGCCGGACAGCGGCTTGAGATCGGGGACGTAATACGGGTTGGTCAGGAAGCGGGCGTCGAAGACGAGGTCGGCCTCCAGCGGGATGCCGTACTTGAAGCCGAAGGTGATGATGTCGATCTGGATCGCGTCGAGCGCACCGGGGCGGGGCAGGACCGCGAACAGCCGCTCCTTGAGCTGCGGGATCGACAGGTCGCTGGTGTCAATGATCTCGTCCGCGAGCCGGCGGGTCGCCGCCAGGCGACGCCGCTCCTCGGCGATGCCGGCCTGCACCCCGGCTCGCGACTGCAGCGGGTGCCGGTGCCGCGTCTCGCTGTAGCGGCTGACGAGGGCGACGTCGCTGGCCTCGAGGTAGAGCACCTGCAGCGGAACGCCCCGGGCTGCCAGCGCCGCGCGTGCCCGCTCGATGGCCGGCGCCGGGTCGCCGGCCCGGATGTCCAGGATCAGCGAGGCCTGCCGGTAGCGCTCCGGATCGTCATCGCGCAGGGCCAGGAACCCGTCGAGCAGCTCGGGCGGCAGGTTGTCGACGGCGTAGTAGCCAAGGTCCTCGAACAGCTTCGAGGCCTGGCTCTTGCCGGCGCCCGAGAGCCCGGTGATGACGAGCAGGTGCTCGGGCGCCTCGTCCTGCCCGGCCTGGGGCGCATCGCCGTCGCGCCTCGTCCGCTCACGCGCCGGCTGCGTGCTTGGTCGCGCTCGTGCCATGCTCCGGTCCTGGTCGTGGGTACGTTCGAGTATAGCCCGCGAGCTCAGGCCTCCAGCCCCTCCCAAAGGCCCATGACCGTTGCCGCGCTGCTCGCCCGCAGGGCCGCTGCCTCGTAGCCGCCCTCCAGCGTCAGGGCCACGCCGGCGAGGTCCAGCCGCCGCGCGACGGCTCCGATCTCGCGCGCCACCGTGCGGTAGCCCTGCGGGGTGACCTCGAGAAAGGCGAGCGGGTCATCGCGGTGCGCGTCGTAGCCGGCCGAGACCAGGATCGCTTCGGGCGCGAAGGCCTCGACCGCGGGCAGCAGCTGGACCAGCCATGCCTCGGTGAATGCGTCGTCGCCGCTCCCCGCCGGCAGCGGCACGTTGTGCTTGGTGCCGATGGCCAGACCGCTTCCCCGCTCCTCGGCGGCGCCGGTGCCCGGGTAGAACGGCGATTCGTGAGTCGAGGCGTAGCAGACCTCCGGGTCGGCATCGAAGATCGCCTGCGTTCCGTCGCCGTGGTGGACGTCCCAGTCGACGATCGCGATCCGCCCCGCGAGGCCGGCCGCCCGCAGCCCCGCGGCGGCGATCGCCACGTTGTTCAGCAGGCAGAAGCCGGCGGCGCGCTCCACGCCGGCATGGTGGCCCGGCGGCCGGCCGACGGCGAACGCGACCCCGGCATCGCCGCGCGCTGCCGCCACGGCCGCCTGGTACGTCGCCCCGGCCGCCAGCCGGGCGGCGCGCATCGAGTCGGGCCCCACGAACGTGTCGCCGTCGACCCAGCCGCCGCCGCGCTCGGCCGCGGCCTCGAGGGCCCGCACGAACCACCCCGGGTGGATGCGTTCGACGAGCTCGTCGGCGGCGGCCTCGACCGCCGGTCGCTCCAGTCGCAGGCCCAGCTCGGCGGCCGCATCGGCCACCCCGTCGGCGACGGGTGCCAGCCGCTCGGGGCGCTCGGGATGGCCGGGGGCGTGGTGCGCCAGCATCCGCTCGTCGGTCAGCAGCTGGACGGCGGGCGTGGGCGACATCGGGTCAGGAGGGGCTAGCGCCGGATCATGCGGATGATCAGCAGCGAGCCCTCGAACAGGATGAACATCACCGATGAAAGGATGAGCGGCGAGATCGGGTCACCGCCGGGCGTGAGGACGATGGCGAAGATGACGATGGCCAGGATGGCCCAGCGCCGGCGACTGGCCACGCGACGGTAGTTGAGCACGCCCACCCGCGTGAGCCCGATCAGGACGATCGGGAACTCGAGCACCAGCCCGAAGGCCAGCATCATGGTCGTCACGAAGCCGATGTAGGCGTCGATGGTCAGGTTCGGGGTCGCCACGCCCTCGGAGAAGTCGAGCAGGAAGTTCAGCGTGTACGGGATGACGAAGTAGCCGATGACGATCCCGACCGCGAACAGCGTGACCGCGGCGATGATGACCGGCCAGGCATAGCGGCGCTCTCCGGGCGTCAGGCCCGGCGCGACGAAGCGCCACAGCTGCCAGAGGATGACCGGCATGGCGATGGCGATGCCGATGAAGCCGGCGATCTTGAGCTGCGCGGTCAGTGCGTCAGCCGGTCCCAGGAAGACGAGGTTGCGGTACTCCTCGGGCAGCCGGTCGCGGAGGATGGCGAGCACCGAGCGGCTCAGGATGAAGCCGATGACCGCGGCGCCGAGCACGGTCAGCACGATGATGATCAGGCGACGGCGGAGCTCCTCGAGATGCTCCACCAGCGTCATCGTGGCGGTGTTATCGGTCACGGGCGGTCACCGTCCAGGGGCGCGACGCACGGCGCAGCGCTGCGTGCGTCCGCGGGCGCCGGGCCGCGGCCCGGCGGTCACGAGGGGCAGTCGCCTGCCGTCAATCGGTGTCGGTGCGTTCCGCGGCGGGCGTGGATGACGTGGGCGGCTCGCTGGGCTTCTTGGTCTCCCCGCGGATCGACTCCTCGAGGTCATTCGACGCCTTGCGGAATTCACGCACCCCGCGGCCGATGGCGTTGCCGATGTCCGGCAGCTTGCCCGGGCCAAAGACGATCAGGACGACCACGAGCAGGATGATGAGCTCGGGCCAGCCGATTGGTCCCATGTTCGCAGCAGTTCCTCAGTTCAAGGGCGGGTTCGGCGGCTCCCGACCGCTAGGCAGGGAGTGTAGCACCGACCTCGCGCATGGCCTCGATCAGCGACCGTGCCGCGGCGGCCGCGGCGGACCGCCAATCGGGTCCCCGTGACGCCTGCGCGATCCCGCGGCTGACGCTCACCAGCCCCGGCGCCTGCGTCCCGTGGCAGGCACGGACCGCTGCGGCCAGGTCACCGCCCTGGGCGCCGACACCCGGCACCAGGAACGCGGGTCCGGGCACGGCCGCGCGGAGCTCGGCCAGCTCCCCCGGCGCCGTGGCTCCGACCACCAGGCCGACCCGTGGCTCCGGCCAGCGCCGCGCGATCCACTCGGCGACGTGGCGGTAGAGCGGCACGTCGCCGATCACGAGGTCCTGCAGGGTGCCCGCGCTCGGATTGCTGGTGCGCGCCAGGACGTAGACGATCCGTTCCTCGTACGCCAGGAACGGGAGGATCGCGTCCTCGCCGAGGTACGGCGAGACGGTGGCGCCATCGGCCTCCAGGGCCTCGAAGATCGCTGTTGCCTGGCGTTCGGCGGTTGAGCCGATGTCGCCGCGCTTGGCATCGACGATGACCGGTAGCTCGGCGGGCACGTCGCGGCGCAGCCGCTCCGCCGCCGCCCAGCCGGCCGCGCCGAAGGCCTCGAAGAAGGCGAGGTTGATCTTCACGGCGATCACGCTGTCCGCGACTGCCTCCAGCAGGCCGCGCGCGAAGGCCTCGATCCCCTGCGCGTCGTGGTGCAGTCCAGCGGGCAGCCCCCCCGGATGCGGATCAATTCCCAGGCACAGCGGCGCGCCGACGGCCTCGAGCCGCGCGCGCAGCCGCTCGAGTGGGACCGTCATCCGACGCCCGCCGGGCTGACCACCGGAACGGCAAACCGTGGCCGGTGCGCCGACCGGCGGGCGGCCAGGGGCGACGCATCGGCCGTGGCGTAGTCCTCGATCCGGATGCGCAGTCGTGGCTGGTCCTGGAAGCTGTCGCGTTCCAGGGTGCCGACCAGGTCGACGAAGCTGCCCTCCTCTGGCAGCGGCCGATCGACCGGGCAGCCGAACGCAACCGCATCGAAGGTCTCGACACCCCGCAGCATGCGCAGCGCCAGGTGCCTGCCATCGACGCCGATCCGCCGGGCGCTCCCGATCCGCATCCCGGTGATGGCCAGCAGCGGCTCGGCGTGGCCGGGCCCGAAGGGCGCCAGCCGAGCAATCTCATCGGCGAGCTGCCAGCCGAGATGCGCCGCCGGCAGCACGAGGTCCACGCTGAGACCGTCGGTCGCCGTGCGCTGAACGCCTGCATCCGCCGGAAATGGGCGGCCCAGTGCGCCGAATCGCGCGGCGAACGCGTCCCAGCCGGCGGCAGCCACGCTGAACCCGCCGGCCCCGGCATGGCCGCCGCGCTTCAGCAGCACGTCGGCACAGGCCTCGAGCGCAGCCGCCGCATGGAAGTCGGCCGGCGCTCGGACCGAGCCGCGCAGCTCCTCCCCGATCGCGCCCGCCACCGCCACCGGACGTCCGAGCCGATCTGCCAGCCGCCCGGCGATGAGGCCCACGATCCCCGGTGCCCACGCGTCGTGGCGGAGCGCCAGCGGACCCGCCCCGGGCAGCGCCTCGGCCAGCTGCAGGGCCTCGGCCACCGCAGCCGACGTCATCTCGCGCCGGGTGCGGTGAACGGCCTCCAGCTCCTCGGCGAGCCGATCGGCCTCGAGCGGATCCTCGGCGAGCAGCAGCGAGATGGCCAGCTCGGCCTCGGCGATCCGCCCCGCGGCATTGATGCGTGGCGCAAGGCCAAAGCCGAGGTCCCGCGGCGTCGGTCGATCCGGCACCTCGCAGGCACGCGCCAGCAGCGCCCGCAACCCGGCTCGTTGGGTCGCGGCCAGCTCCGCCAGCCCGAGCCCCACGATCGCGCGGCTCTCCCCGGTCATGGGCGCCAGGTCGGCGATGGTGCCGATGGCGGCCACTCCGGCGAGGTCCGCCGCGGCTCCCCCTCGGCGCTCGAGCAGCGCGGTCGCGAGCTTGTAGGCAATGCCGGCGCCGGTGAGGTCCGGATCGGGATAGCTGCAATCGGGCCGATGCGGGTCGACCACTGCCACCGCGCGTGGCAGGCCACCCGCCGGCAGGTGGTGATCGGTGACGATGACCTCGACGCCCAGCGTCCGCGCATGCTCGACCTCCGCTGCGTTCACCACGCCGCAGTCACAGGTGACGACCAGCGTCACGCCGCTGGCCGCCAGGCGCTCCAGGCCAGGGTTCGAGAGGCCGTAGCCATCCGCCAGGCGATCCGGGACGTGGCGCACCGCTTCCGCCCCGAGCGCGCGCAGCGCGATGGACCAGACGACGACCGCGGTCATGCCATCGGCGTCGTAATCGCCCCAGATCGCGATCCGCTCGCCCGCGTCGAGGGCGTGCGACAGGCGGTCGAGCGCGACGTCCGCATCGGCCATCAGGGACACGTCATGCAGCGACGCCTCCCCGCCGTCCAGAAACGCCGTGAGCTGGGTGTCGTGGCGGAACCCGCGGCGGGCCAGCAAGGTGGCGACCGGGCGACCGAAGCCGGCGAAGGCCGGCGGATCGAGCAGCGGCTCGGGCAGATGCCACTCCAGTCGCGGACCGATCACGGCCGACATGGTAGCGGCGGATGGCTTACCGGAGCCTTAGTTGGGCGTTATCGGCCCCGGCGTCATCGGCTGAGTGGGCGGACCGCCCGGCCCCCGGCAGCACGTGACGAGCGGCGATTGGCATCCCACTCGTACCAGCTCACCAGCAGCTGGCTGGCGTTGAAGATCGACGAGTAGGTCCCGCTGACGATGCCGATCAGCAGGGCCAGGGTGAACGTCCGGATGCTGATCGGCCCCAGCAGGAGCAGCGCACTCAGGGTCACGATCACCGTCAGGCTGGTGTTGATCGAGCGACCGATGGTCTGCAGGATCGAGTGGTTGACGATGGCGCCGAACGGCTCCCCGGCGTGGCGCACCCGGTTCTCGCGGATCCGGTCGAAGACGACGATCGTGTCATGCACGCTGAAGCCGATGATCGTCAGCAGCGCGGTCACGAACAGGGCGTCGAACTCGAGCCCGAAGAAGTAGCCCAGGATCGCGAACATCCCGACCACCACGATCACGTCGTGGAGCAGGGCGACGATGGCCGCCACCCCGAAGCGGATCCCGAACCGCACGGCGAGGTAGATCATGATCACGATCTCGCCCACGATGATCAGGATCAGCGACGACCGGATCAACTCGGCGCCGATGAGCGGGCCGATGGTCGTCACGCTGCGCGGCCTGCCACCCACCGGCTCCCCGAACTGGTCCTCCAGCTGCCCTTCGATGCGCGCGAACTGCGTGTTGTCCGGGATCGGCGCGAAGGAGGCCGCGGCGGACGGCACGGCCGTCGGTGACGGCGACGGCGTCGGCGATGGCGTCGGCCTCGGCGTCCGGGTGGGTGCCGCCGAGCCGCTGGCCGAGCCGCCTGGCGTCGGCGCCGAGGAGAAGCTGGGGATGGGAGTCTGCGGCGGCAGCAGGCCGATGGCCGCGGTCCGGATCTCCAGGAAGCCATCCGACAGGCGCCGGACGCTCGCCTCGGGGTGGCCGAGCTCCACCAGCGCCGCCTGCACCGTGGCCGGGGCCGGATCGCTGGCGTAGCGGACCTGCCAGACCGTGCCGCCGGTGAAGTCGACGGACGGCTTCAGGCCTCCGAGGAAGATGAAGATCAGGCCGGGAATGGTGATGAGCGCGCTGAAGGCGAAGTACCAGCGGCGCTTGCCGACGATGTCGAACACGGCTCAGCGCTCCACGTGGTAGAGCTCGATCCGGCGACCCCATTCGGTCCGCACCACGTACTCGAGCATGGTCCGCGTCAACGTCACGGCGCTGAACATCGACAGCAGGACGCCGATGATCAGCACCAGCGCGAAGCCGCGCACCACGGTGGTGCCCTGCCAGTACAGCCAGCTGGCGACGAGGAGCGAGCTGACGTTCGAGTCGAGGATGCTCGACCAGGCGCGGTTGAAGCCGGAATGGATTGCCGGCAGCAGGCTCTTGCCGGCCCGGATCTCCTCCTTCATCCGTTCGAAGATCAGGATGTTGGCGTCGACCGCCATGCCGATGCTCAGGATGAAGGCGGCCACTCCGGCGAGGGTGAGGGTCACGCCGATGAGCCGGAAGACCGCGTAGTTGACGAGCGTGTAGAACACGAGCGCGGCCGCCGCCAGCACGCCGGGCAGCCGATAGAACGCGATCATGAAGACCAGGACCAGCAGGAGGCCGATGCCACCCGCGACCAGGGCCTGCGCCAGGAAGTCAGCGCCCAGGGTCGGCTCCACCCGGTCGAAGCCCTGCTCCTGCAGCGAGACCGGCAGCGCGCCGAAGCGCAGCGTGTTGTAGAGGTTCGTCCGCTCGGTCTCGGCCGCCTGGCCGGTGCCGCCCACGGTGATCACCGTCGTGCCGCCGCAGATCGCACCCTGGATGGTGGGGGTGGTGATGACCTTGCCGTCGAGGGCGATTGGTCCCGGCTGCCCGACGTGGCCGGTCGTGTAGTCGCACCAGATCTGCGAGCCGCGGCTCTTCAGGTTGAACTGCACCGCCAGCTGCCCCTGGTCGGTGGCGGGCGCCACGCTGGTGGGGTCGATCTCGCCACCGTTGAACAGCTCGGCCACCCGGCCGTCGGCCAGCAGCGGCGCGACGTCCTGGTTCTCCGAGAGGTCCTCGTTCTTCGGGTCGATGAACTGGAGCTGGCCGGTGGAGCCGACGAGGTCGCGCACCTGCTGCTCGTTGTCGACGCCCGGCACCTCCACCACGATGCGGCGGCTGCCGTCGTTGCCCTGCTCACTGCGGACCTGCGGCTCGCTGACGCCGATGCCGCTGACGCGCCGCTCGATGATGTTGCGCGCCGTCTCCACCTGGTCGCTGGTGACCGTCTGGCCCGGGAGCGGCTGGACGTTGAGCGTCACCCGCACGCCGCCCTGCAGGTCGAGGCCCAGGACGGTCTTGAGGTTCGAGCCCGGGAAGCTGCTGGGCAGCCACTCCCGCGGGAGATCGATGTAGATCGCCAGCAGCAGGGTGACCAGGATCACCCAGGGGGCGAGGCGGCGCCAGCTCATTACGGCCTGTTGGTCCCTTTCGCTCGGGCTGGGCTGTCCGCGATCGGCGACGTGGCGCGCGAATGCCGCGAACACGAAACACGCCGCTCGTGGCGGCGGGCCGCGGAATTATAGGTGCGGGCGTTCAGGGCCCGCAAGGCAATGCCGGGTGCGCCGCCGGGGCCACCGCTCAGGCCAGCATCCCCTCGCGCGCCAGGTGCTGCTTCAGGCGTTCGGCAGCCGCCCGGCCGACCCCCGGGGTGGCTGCCACGTCGTCGAGCGACGCCTCGCGGATGCGGCGCACCGAGCCGAATCGCTTGAGCAGCGCCTTCTTGCGCGCCGGACCGATGCCCGGCACCTCGTCGAAGACACTGGAGAGCGCGCGCTTTCCGCGGACTTCGCGGTGGTAGGTGATCCCGAACCGATGCGCCTCGTCGCGGATGCGCTGGACGAGGTAGAGGCCCTGCGAGCGCTGGGGCAGGATGATCGGCGCCGAGCGCCGCGGGACGTAGAGCTCCTCGAACCGCTTCGCCAACCCGGCCAGCGGCACGTCCGTCAGGCCCAGCTCGCTCATCACGCCGACCGCCGCCGACAGCTGCCCCTTGCCGCCATCCACGATCACCAGGTCGGGCAGCGCCCAGCCCGTGTCCCGCCGATCGCGATGCCGGCGGTCACGTCCCTCGCGACCGTTGTCCTCGATCGGGCCGCTGCCCGGCTCCAGGTCCAGCGGCTCGTCCGGCTCCCCGTCACCCTCGGGCGCCTCGTCGGCACCGACGGCCGCCAGCGACAGGGCGCCCGTCTCGGAACGCAGCCGCGCTGCGCGCATGAACCGGCGACGCAGGACCTCGGCCATCATCCGGAAGTCGTCGGGCGTCTCACCGGAGCGGATGCGGAACCGGCGGTACTCCCGTGGTTCGGGGCGGCCGTTGACGAAGACGACCATGGAGCCGACGGCGGCGGTCCCCTGGATGTTGCTCATGTCGTAGCACTCGATCCGCTCCGGTGGCCGGGCCAGGCCCAGCGCCGCGGACAGCTGTTCGAGCGCCTCGTCGCGCTTGCCCTCGTCGGCCAGCCACTCGGCGCGCTCCTTGGCAAGCGCCTCCACCGCGTTCTGCGTCGCCAGGGCGACCAGGCGCCGTTTCTCGCCCCGCTCGGCCAGGTGCACGTTCACCGCTGACCCACGGCGGTCCGCGAGGAAGCCGGCCAGCGCAGCGGCCTCGGATGGCACCACGGGAAGCAGCACCTCGCGCGGGGGACGCTCACTGACCGCGTAGTACTGCTGCAGGAACGAGGTCACCACCTCGCCATCGGTCGCCTCGCGGGCGTTCTCCACGATGAAATGCTCGCGCCCGATCATCTTGCCGTTGCGGATGACGAAGAGCTGCAGGCAGGCCTCCCCCTCCTCGCGGGCCATGCCGACCACGTCGTAGGCCGCGCGGCTGAAGGCCGCCACCTTCTGCGACTCGATCGTCCGCTCGACCGCGCGCAGCTTGTCCCGGGCAGTCGCCGCCTGCTCATAGCGGAGCGCCTCGGAGTGCTCGGCCATCTCGCTGCGAAGCTCGTCCGCGATCCCCTCCTGCTTGCCCTCGAGGAAGTCCACGATCCGGTCGATCGTCGCCCGATACGGCGCTCGCTCGATGGCCTGGATGCACGGGCCCTGGCAGCGGTTGATGTAGTAGAGCAGGCAGGGCCGCTCCAGGACGCGCTTGCCCTCGGGGATGTCCAGGTTGCAGGTGCGGAACGGAAAGATCTTGCGGAGCAGCTTCAGCGTCTCATCGACGCTGGAGGCCGACGCGTACGGGCCGAAGTAGCGGCTGCCGTCCCGCTTGAGCTTGCGCGTCCGCACGATGCGCGGGAAGTCCTCGCCAAGCGTGATCTGCACGAACGGATAGCTCTTGTCGTCTCGCAGGCGGATGTTGAAGCGCGGCCGGTGCTCCTTGATGAGGTTGCCTTCGAGGATGAAGGCCTCGCTGATGGTGTCGGTCACGACGTAGTCGATGTCGGCCACTTCCTGGGTCATCCGCACGATCCGGCTGTCGACGCCGGTCTTGCTGCCGAAGTAGGAGCGCACCCGGTTGCGCAGCGAATCGGCCTTCCCCACGTAGAGCACGCGCCCATCGGCGTTCTTCATGAGGTAGACGCCGGGGGAGGTCGGCAGCTGGCGCAGGATGGCGCGCAAGTGCTGCTCCCGAGCGTCGGCGGTGGGGGCCATGCCTCGATTCTAGGCCGATGCCCGGCGGGCTCAGGACGAGGGCGTTGGCGTGGCCTTGGCCTGGCGCTCGGCGGATCGGCTCAGCCGATCGAGCTCGGCTGCCAGGAACTCCCGGAGCGGGGTGTAGTCCGTCGAGCTCTTCTGGCCGATGACCACCAGGATGTAGGCCCCATCGGTGTTGGTCGTCGCCTGCAGCACCTTGCCCTCCTTCATCGTCAGCCGCCGGTCCGGGCTGAAGTGGCTGCTCAGCAGGGCAAGGTCGATGGCCGACAGGTCGGTCTTCATCCGGCCTTCCAGGGCATCCATCATCGCCAGGCCGGGTCCCAGCGAGCCGATGCCTCCCGATCCGAGCTTCGCGCGCAGCGCCCCCAGGACGCGCTGCTGTCGCTCCGAGCGCGCGAAGTCACTCGACTCCGCGGGCACGCTGGTGTAGCGCGCCCGGGCGTAGGCCAGCGCCTGGGCACCATCCAGGTGGATCTTGCCGGTGACGAACTTGAGGTCCGGGTCGTTCTGGGCGAAGGCGTGGTGGTTGTAGACCCAGGGGCTCCAGGTGTAGCGGAAGAAGCGCCGGTTCTTGACATCCACGCCGCCCACCGCGTCGACGATCTCCTTGAAGCCGCCGAAGTCGATGGCCATCCAGTGGTCGATCTGCAGGCCGGTGACCGCGCTCAGCACTTTCGTCGTCAGGCGTGCCGCCCCGACGATGCGTCCACGTTCGTAGCCAATGGCGAACGCCTCGTTGATCTTGCCGTTGTCGGGCATCTCCGGCAGACCCTCGACCCAGAAGTCGCGGGGCACCGGGATGATCGTCGTCTGGTTGTGCTGCGGGTCGATGGAGAGGATCTGGATCGAGTCGGCCAGGTAGTTGCCGGCGTGGTGCTCCTTGCCGCCGTAGCCGAACAGCGCGATGTTGATCCGCTCGGTGCCGCCGAGCGGCCCCCACAGCGCCGATGACGCGGCGGGCGCCGTCGAGACGCTGTCGTTGAACTTCGACACCCGCTGCCAGAGCAGGATGCCACCGACCAGCGCCACCACCAGCAGCAGCAGGAAGGCGATCAGCAGGACGACCTTGATGGAGGGACCGCGCCGTCGTGTGCGCGCCGCGGTGCCGCCGGCCGTCGCGTAGGCGTACGGGTCGCTGCCGCCCGCGCGAAGCTGCTCCTCGCGCCGCGCCGAGTCGCGCAGGCGCCGGCCGTCGGCGCTGAGACTGGCCTGGTCACGGTTGCGGCGGATCACGCCGGGCAGCCCTGCATGCGGTCTCCAATCTGGGCGGGCGCGGTCAGGATAGCCGGAGTAACGGCCCGATGAGCCGGCAGTAAGCGGCCGACCCCATGCTCCAGTCCCATGACGCAGATGGCGGGCCCATCCGTTGCGGACCTGGCCGAGCGCCTGGTCGCCGGCCTGGACCCCGAGCAGCGAGCGGCCGCGACCCTGCCCGACGGTCCGGCGCTGATCATCGCGCCGGCCGGCAGCGGCAAGACCACCACCCTGATCGCGCGGCTGGGCGTGCTGCTGTCGCACGGCGTGCCGCCGGAGCGGATCGCGGTGGCGACCTTCAACCGGGATGCGGCGCTGGAGCTCACCGCGCGAATCCGGGCGCGCGTGGTGCCGACGGTGCCCGACGCCGCCCGGATCGAGGTGCGCACGCTCCATGCCCTGGCGCGGCAGGTCATGCTCGACCGTGGCAGCGGGCGCCACCTGGTCGCCGATCGACTGCCGCTCCTCCGCGCCGTCCTGCGCCGCGCCGCCACGCGCCCCGGGCCGGACGACCCGCCGCTTCCGGACGCCGCCACCCTGGACACGGAGATCTCCGCCTGGAAGGTGGAGCGCCGGGCGGCGACGATTCAGACCCTCGTCGACGACTACCAGGCGCTGCTCGCCGCGCGCGGTGCGGTGGACTTCGACGACCTGGTCGTCGGTGCGGCCGATGCGCTCGAGCGAGACCCGGCGCTGCGGCTGCGTTGGCAGGGACGCTTCAGCCACGTCTGCGTGGACGAGTTCCAGGACGTTGACGCCGCGCAGCTGCGGCTGGTGCGGCTCCTCGCCGAGCCGGAGCGGAACCTCTTCGTGGTCGGCGACGACGACCAGACGATCTACGCCTGGCGGCTCGCGGACGTGCGCCGGATCCTGACGTTCGAGTCGGCCTACCCCGGCGCCCGCCGTGTGCAGCTGGCGACCAACTACCGCTGCCCGTCGCCCGTGGTCGTCATCTCGCGCCGGCTCATCGGCGTCAACCGCGAGCGCTTCGCCAAGCGCATCGACGCCGCGCCATCGGCCGCCAGCGGACCGCGCGCCGTGCAGGCCGTGTCGACTGCGGGGCTCGACTGGGCCGACGCGCTGGCGGCGCTGGCGGCGCACGAGGCACGGGCCGCGCGGACGATCTGCTTCCTTTCGCGAACCCGCGCCGAGCTCGGACCCATGCTGCTGGCCCTGGCTCGCCGCAACCAGCCGCACACGACGTCGGTCCCGGCAGCCGTCCAAAGTGAGCCGGTCCAGCGGCTGATGGCCGCTGCGCGGCCGCTGCCGCGCCACCAGCACCCGTTCGAGGTCCTCCGCGGCCTGCGCGCCGGCCACGGTTGGCGCCGCGCCGATGCGTCCGACGCCCTGGGCGATGACGATCACGCCGCGCTGGATGCGCTCATGGGCTGGGCGGTGGGCTTCCGCCGCCTGGATAGCTTCCTCGAGGCGCATGACCACGCCGTCGCGCGGCTGACGGCCCTGCGCGTGCCCGACGCGCCGGTCGAGCTGGTCACGGTGCACGGCGCCAAGGGTCGCGAGTGGCAGACGGTCGTGGTCCTCGGTCTCGAAGAGGAGCGCTTCCCCAACCGCCGGGCGCTGGTCGACGCCACCGATCCCGTGCGAGCCATCGAAGAGGAGCGGCGCCTCGCCTACGTGGCGCTGACGAGAGCGACCCGCTGCCTGATCCTGGCGTTCGATCCCGCTCGGCCGTCGCGCTTCCTGGCGGAGATGGGCCTGGTCAC